>NZ_CP108430.1:6167857-6476071 GCF_041435335.1 Streptomyces sp. NBC_01283 | reverse complement strand
TGGACCGACATGCTCGGCCTCACCGGCGGCAAGATGCCGCGCTTCGTGAAGCAGTACGCGGATCTGCGGGGCGTGATGAGCGGCGCGGCCAAGGCGTTCGCGGAGGACGTGGTGGGCGGGGCGTTTCCCGCCGCGGAGCACTCGGTCCACTAGGGCCACCAGGTCCGCCCGTACCACCCGTACCACCCGTACCCCCGGGAGCGCGCCGCGCGCCCGGCACATGAGCCATAGCGGCACCACCGGCAGCCCGTCGATCTTCCCCCGTCGACGGGCTGTCCGCCTGCCACCGACCGGGTGTAGGCGGCCTGTCGGTGGTTTGTCGGTGGCTGCTGCCACTCTTGCGGCATGACGCGAATCGACAACACCCCCGGCGGCGCAGGAAGCGCCGTCACCGTGAGGGGACTGGTCAAGCACTACGGCGAGACCAAAGCACTGGACGGCGTGGACCTCGACGTACGCGAAGGCACCGTCCTCGGCGTGCTCGGTCCGAACGGCGCGGGCAAGACCACCCTCGTCCGCTGCCTCTCCACCCTCGTCGTCCCGGACTCGGGCTCGGCCTTCGTGGCCGGGTACGACGTCGTGAAGCAGCCCCGCCAGCTCCGCCGGGTCATAGGCCTCACCGGTCAGTACGCGGCCGTCGACGAGAAGCTCTCGGGCCGCGAGAACCTGTACATGATCGGGCGGCTCCTCGACCTCTCCCGCAAGGAGTCGCGGGCGAAGGCCGACGCTCTCCTGGAGCGGTTCTCGCTCACCGAGGCGGCGAGCCGCCCCTCCAAGACGTACTCCGGCGGCATGCGCCGGCGCCTCGACCTCGCGGCGTCGATGATCGGCAGCCCGTCCGTCCTCTACCTGGACGAGCCGACCACCGGCCTCGACCCCCGCACCCGCAACGAGGTGTGGGCCGAGGTCAAGCGCATGGTCGGCGACGGCGTCACCGTGCTGCTCACCACCCAGTACATGGAGGAGGCCGAGCAGCTCGCCTCCGAGCTGACCGTCATCGACCGCGGCAAGGTCATCGCCAACGGCGGCATCGACGAGCTGAAGGCGAAGGTCGGCGGCCGCACCCTGCGCATCCGCCCGGCCGACCCGCTGGAGCTGCGCCCGCTGGCCGGCGCGCTCGACGACATGGGCCTCACCGGCCTCGCCACCTCCACCGTGGACGCCGAGTCCGGCACGGTCCTGGTGCCGATCCTCAGCGACGAGCAGCTCACCGCCGTGGTCGGCGCGGTCACCGCGCGCGGCATCACGATCGGCTCGATCGCCACCGAACTGCCCAGCCTGGACGAGGTGTTCCTCTCCATCACCGGACACAAGGCCAGCGCCCCGCAGGACGTCCGCCCCGAACTCGAGGAGGTTGCCGTATGAGCACCGCCACTCTCACGCCGCCCCTCCACCAGGGAGAGGCCGACGCCCGTATCGGGCTGCGCGACCACGTGCGCCACACCAGCGCCCTGGTCCGCCGCAATCTGCTCTGGATCCGCCAGGACCCCGAGTCGATGTTCGACGCGGTCCTGATGCCGATCGTCTTCACGCTCCTGTTCGTGTACGTCTTCGGCGGCTCCATCGGCCAGGCGCTCGGCGGCGGTCAGGACCAGTACGTGCAGTACGTGGTGCCCGGCATGATGGCGATGATGAGCATGAACATCGCCATGGCCGTCGGCACCGGCTTCAACCAGGACTTCCAGAACGGCATCATGGACCGTTTCCGCACCCTGCCGATCGGCCAGGGCTCGGTCCTCTTCGCCAAGGTCGTGGTGGAGCTGATGCGGCTGCTCATCGCGACGACGATCATGATGATCGTCGGTGTCCTGGTGGGCTTCGACATCACGAACTGGGCCGGGCTGTTCGCCGCCGTGGGCCTCTCCGCGCTCTTCGGCACGTCGATCATGTGGATCTTCCTGGTCCTCGGCGTCACGATGAAGAGCGCCCAGTCCGTGCAGGCGATGGGCTTCCTGGTCCTGATGCCGCTGCAGTTCGGCTCGTCGATCTTCGCGCCGACCCAGTCGATGCCGGGCTGGCTGCAGGGCTTCACCGACTACAACCCGCTGTCCTCGCTCGCGGACTCCGCGCGCGGCCTGATGGTGGGCGGCCCGGTCGCCCACGACGTCTGGGTGACGGTCGGCTGGTCGGTGGCGCTCACGCTGGTGATGGCGCCGATCGCGATCCACAAGTTCCGCACGAAGAACTGAGTGCGTACGCGCTAGCCGGTGATGTACCTGTCGCAGAGGGCGGCGGCCTCCTCCACGGAGAGGCTGCCGCCTTCCGCGTACGCGGCCTCGTACGCGGTGTCACCCAGTGCCCCGCGGGCCGACTCCACGGCGGCCGTGACGATTTCGCGCTCCGCGGCGGGCGCGAAGTGACCGGGCGGCAGCTCATGGGCCGCGACCGCGAGCAGCCGCACCGCGTCGTGGGCGCACCGGCCGCCGTCGAGGGCGGCCAGGGCGCGGGCGGCGGTGGCGAGATGGACGGAGGTCATCTGCGGAGCCATCATCTTGCTGAGCGGGTCGCGGGACTTGTCGAGCGCGGCGCGCGCCGCGGCGAGACCCTCGGCATGCCGGCCGTCCACGGTGTGGATCCAGGCCTCGGCGCCCAGCATGAAACCCTCGAAGATGACGAACTCGGCGGCCTTGAACTCCTCCCGGAGCAGCTGGAGTTGCTGCCGCGCCTGGGCGGTGCGGCCGGTGCGGGTGAGCAGGTCGACGAGGAAGAAGCGGGCCGCGGGCAGGGACTCGCTGGAGTTCGCGGCGGCCTTGCCGTCATGGTCGAGGACCGACCAGAGCAGTTCCTCGCCCCGCTCCATTTCGCCCGCCTCGGTGAGCACCGCCCCGAGCCGGGCCGTGAGCACGCTCACCTGCGCGGGGGCGCCGAGCCGCTCCGCGTGCCCGATGGCGGCCTCGAAGTCCTCGGCGGCCAGGGCGAACCGGCCGCGCCGCTCATGGGCCTCGCCGCGCGAGGACAGCGCCTCGGCCATGCCCCACACGTCGCCGAGCCGGTCGAAGATCTCCAGGGACTCGTCGGCGTCACGGCGGGCGTCGCCCGCCCGGTCGGCCCGGTTGGCGAGGACGTTGGCGCGCTGCTGCAAGGACGCGGCGAGCTCCCAGTCGTACCCCCGCTCGCGGCAGGTGTCGATGGTCGCGTCGATGATGCGGTGCATCCGGTCGATGTCACCGTCGAGCAGGACCGCGAAGAACCACAGGCTGCCCGGCGACCAGCAGGTCTGCGGAAGCCCCGGCCGGTACGCCTCCCGGATGCCCGCGAGTTTCTCCAGGGCCTCCGGTGTCTGCCAGGAGTCCAGGTTCATGTCCATGCAGGAGAGCTGGATGAGGTGAACACCTCGCCGTGCCTCCTGGAGCACCTCGGGGCGCATGGGCGGCGGGTTGTCCGTGCAGCGTTCGTAGAGCGGTTCCACCGGCGTGACGGGACGCACGAAGGGGTCCGGGCCGAGGGCGATGACCTCGCGGGACCAGTTGCGGATCTCGATGCGCAGATCACGGATCGTCCAGTACCAGGACAGCGAGAGGACCAGGCAGAGCGCTTCCTGCTCCTCCCTGGCGGCGACGGCGTGCCGCAGGGCGGTGCGCAGATTCTCGTACTCGACCTCGAAGCGTTCGACGGCATCCCGCTGGCCTCCGCCCCGCAGGCGCGGTTCGGTCAGCCGGGCCAGCTCACGGAAGTACACCAGGTGGGCCCGTTCGGCGGCCTCGCGGTCACCGTCCTCGTCGAGCCGCTCCCCCGCGTACTCACCGACGGTTTCGAGCAGCCGGTAGCGCATGACGCCTTGCGGCGAAGGGGCGGCGACGGCAAGGGACTTGTCGACGAGGGAGCCGAGCACGTCGGCGACGTCCCGCGGCCGGAGCCCGGCCGCGGCCCCGCACACCGTTTCCGCGGCGGCCAGGTCGCAGCCGCCCGCGAAGACGGAGAGGCGGCGGAGCACGGTGCGTTCGGGGGCGTCCAGGAGGTCCCAGGACCAGTCGACCACCGCGCGCAGGGTCTGCTGGCGGGGCAGGACCGTGCGGGCGCCGTTCGTCAGGAGGCGGAAGCGGTCGTCGAGGCGGTCGGCGATCTGCCGGGGGGTGAGCATGCGCAGGCGGGCCGCGGCCAGTTCGATGGCCAGCGGCAGGCCGTCGAGGCGTCGGCAGATCTCGGCCGCCGCCGGCCGGTCGTCCTCGATGCGGAAGCCGGGCCGGGCCGCCGCACCGCGGTCCGCGAGCAGACGCAGTGCGATCGGCTCCGGCAGGGGCTCCACGGGGTGCAGCAACTCCCCCGGTACGCCGAGGGGTTCACGGCTGGTGGCGAGGACCGTCAGGCCGGGGCAGTGCGCGAGCAGCCGGTCCGCGAGGCGGGCAGCGGCGTCGATGACGTGCTCGCAGTTGTCGAGGATCAGGAGCATGCGGCGCGGTGCGCAGTGCTCGGTGAGGCGGACGACGGGGTCGTCGTCGTGCCACTCCGAGACGGCACGCAGCTCTTCGGCGCCCGCTCCGCGCAGGACCGTCTCGCGGGCGCCGAGCGCGGTGAGGACCGCCTCCGGTACCGCGTCCGGGTCGTCGACCGGGGCGAGTTCGGCCAGCCATACGCCGTCGGGCACGCCGTCGGCGTGGGCTTCGGCGGCCTCCTGCGAGAGCCGTGTCTTCCCGGAGCCGCCGGGCCCGAGCAGCGTGACCAGGCGGGCCCGTGCCAGGTCGCCCCGGATGGCCTCGATGTCGCCCTCCCGGCCGACGAACGACGTGAGCCTGGCCCGCAGGTTGCCCTGCGGTCTCCGGGGCGGCCGGGTCCGGGCAGGGGGCGGCTGCGGCTCGTCGGCGTGCAGCAACTCCTGGTGCAGGGCGCGGAGTTCGGGGCCGGGGTCGGCGCCGATGCGGTCCGCGATGAGGCGGCGCACTCCGTCGTACGCGGCGAGGGCCTGCGCCGGGCGGCCCGCGTCACGCAGGGCCCGCAGCCGCAGGGCCTGGAGCGGCTCGTCGAGGGGGTGGCCGTCGCACAGGGCGGCGAGCTCGGGAAGGACCTGCTCGGCCCGGCCCAGGGCGAGCGCGGCGGCCAGCCTGGCGCGGCGGACCTCCAGGCGGCGGGACTCCCAGCGGGCCGCGTCCGCCGTGCGGTCCGGGAGGTCGGCGAGCGGAGGGCCCTGCCAGAGGGCCAGGGCGTCGTCCAGGATCGCCGCCGCCTTGGCCGCGTCACCGTCGGCGAGGGCGTCCGTCCCCTCGGCCGCGAGGCGGTCGAAGCGGTGCAGGTCGACGTGGTCGGGATCGGCGCACAGCTGGTAGCCGCCGTCGCCGGAGGCGATCGCCCCGGCGCCGACCGCCCGCCGCAGCCGGCCCACCAGGGCCTGCAGCGCACCGGTCGCGTCGGCGGGCGGATCCCCGCCCCACACCTCGTCGACGAGCACGGCCGCCGGAACGGCCCGCGGGACGCGCAGGGCGAGGACCGTCAGCAGAGCGCGCAGCCTTGAACCGCCGACGGCGACAGGGGTGCCGTCGGCATGGAATGCCTGGGTGGTGCCGAGAATGCGGTAGCGCACGGGGTCCATTGTCTCCGGTCAGGATGAGGGGCGATGCAGGGCGCCGCACCGCACGTGGGCCCGTCACGGGCCGACTGCTACGTGATGTCGGGGGTCGCCCGCAGGCCGGGGGCGCGCTCGGCGCGGGCGCTGCCCTGCGGCCCGGAGCGATCGGGGCGGGCCCTCACGCCGCTGGTCACTCGGCCTCTTCCCGTACGTCGAGGACGACCAGTACCCCTACCTCCCGCCGGAAGTATCCCTGCTCCCGGCTCCCCTCCACCGGGTCCGTGAACCACTTCGGGCATGCCTCCACGGAGCGGAGCCACTCCTCGCCCGGTACGGGTTCGAACGTGTTCGTGCCGGCCGCGCGGGCGAAGCCCCGGGTCACCATCCGGATCGACCGGACCCGGCCCACCGTGTCCGGTGCCTCCTCGCCGTGCCGCTCCACGGAGTAGAGGTCAGGACCGCCCTCCAGCTGCCACGCCACCTCGTCCCCCACGGAGAACGGCGTCCCGCAGCACTCCATCTGCCAGTCGTCGTACATCACGTCCCACAGCGTCATGCCCCCACCCTCCCCGGAACTCCCCGCCGAGTGCGAGACGTTTTAGCCGTACGCCGGGGTACGTTCCCGTACGACAACCGGCCCGCCACCTCCAGGAGCCCCGCACCATGACCACCGCTCCCACCCGAAGCAGCGACCGGCGGATCAGCCCCGTCTTCCTCGGGATCGCCGCCGTCACCGCGGTCTCCGGCTGGGCCGCATGGACCGGGTTCGCGGACAATCCCGGGCTCGCGGTCTTTCTCTTCGTGACGGCGGCCTGGATCGTCTCGCTCTGTCTGCACGAGTACGCGCACGCCCGCACCGCCCTGCACAGCGGTGACATCTCCGTCGGCGCGAAGGGCTATCTGACCCTCAACCCGCTGAAGTACACGCACGCGCTGCTCAGCATCGTGCTTCCGGTGCTCTTCGTGATCATGGGTGGCATCGGCCTGCCCGGCGGTGCCGTCTTCATCGAGCGGGGCCGCATCCGGGGCAAGTGGAAGCACAGCCTGATCTCGGCGGCGGGCCCGCTGACGAACGTGCTCTTCGCGGTCGTCTGCACCGCGCCCTTCTGGCTGGACTCGCTCTCCGGCGTGCCGGACACCTTCCGCTTCGCGCTCGCCTTCCTCGCGCTGCTCCAGGTGACGGCCGCGATCCTGAACTCGCTGCCCATCCCGGGCCTGGACGGGTACGGCGTCATCGAGCCCTGGCTCTCGTACAAGATCCGCCGCCAGGTGGAGCCGTTCGCGCCGTTCGGTCTGATCGCCGTCTTCGGCATCCTGTGGATCCCCGAGGTGAACGGCGCCTTCTTCGACGCGATCGACGCGATCCTGCGAGGGCTCGGCGTGGGCGACCTGGAGACCTACTGCGGCCAGGACTTCTACCGCTTCTGGGACGGCGACCCGAGCCAGTCCTGCACGCTCAACTCGTAGCGGCGCGGGCGTTGCGCTCGGCCTTCGCGCGGCGCAGGTAGTACCACGCCATGTTCGACGAGAGTCCGGCGAGCAGCACCCAGATCACGCCGATCCAGTAGCCCTGGACGAAGGAGACCACGGCCGCCGCGACGGCGAGGGCGCAGACCGCGAGGGCGTAGAGAGCGAGGCGGGGCATGGGGGTCGGCTCCTGTCGGGGGTCGGTCCGTGGGGTGGCGGGCCGCCGCGCGATGCGGCGTCCGCAACCAGTGTCCCCCATGCCCGCTACGTCCTAGACGTCGGTCACGCGCAGCCCCGCGTGGGCCTTGTAGCGCCGGTTCACGGAGATCAGGTTGGCCACCAGGGACTCGACCTGGTGCGCGTTGCGCAGCCGCCCCGCGAAGACGCCCCGCATGCCGGGGATGCGGGCGGCGAGCGCCTGGACGATGTCCGTGTCGGCGCGGACCTCGCCCAGGACCATCACATCGGTGTCGATCTCCTCGACGGCCGCGTCCTGGAGCAGCACCGCCGACAGGTGGTGGAAGGCGGCCGTCACCCGGGAGTCCGGCAGCAGGGCGGCGGCCTGCTCTGCTGCGCTGCCCTCCTCGGGCTTCAGGGCGTAGGCGCCCTTCTTGTCGAAGCCCAGCGGGTTCACGCAGTCGATGACGAGCTTGCCGCTCAGCTCCTCGCGCAGCGCTTCGAGGGTCTTGCCGTGCCCGTCCCACGGCACGGCGACGATCACGATGTCGCTGCGCCGCGCGCACTCCGCGTTCTCGGCGCCCTCGACGCCGAGGCCCAGCTCGTCGGCCGCGGTCCGCGCGCGCTCGGCCGCGCGGGAGCCGATGATCACCTTCTGGCCCGCGCGGGCCAGGCGGTAGGCGAGGCCGCGGCCCTGGTCGCCGGTGCCGCCGAGCACGCCGACGACGAGCCCGGAGACGTCGGGCAGCTCCCAGGGATCCTTGGCCGGGGGCTTCTGCACACTGTCGTTAGAGGTCATGCGGCCGACCTTACTCACCGCCCGGTCGCCGCCCGAGTCAGGCCAGCGCGGCCACCGGTATCCGCCGGAACGTGATCGTCTCGTAGGCGCTGAAGTCGCCCGTCTCGTAGAGGAGTCCGACGGTCCCGTCGTCGACGCGCACGAGATCGGAGTACGCGGCGGGCAGCCCGTCCACCGTGTACGCGTCCTGCCACGTGGTGCCTCCGTCGCGGCTGCGGCGCACCGTCATCAGGGCCCGGAAGCCTGGGTCCGCGGGCCCGGAGAACAGCAGCACGTCCGGCGTGCGCAACTGGAGCACGCCGCATTCGACGACCGGGCCGACGAGCCCTGCCTGCGGCCGGAAGGGCTTGAGCAGGCTCCGGCCGCCGTCCAGGGAGTGGGCGTCGGCGCGGGTGCCGGGGGACGGCGAGTCGTTGCGGGTGTTGAAGTAGAGCCGCCCGTCGGGGAGTTCGGCGGCGGTGGTCTCGTTCACGTTCACGTAGCCGTCGGTGTTGTCGTCGACGTAGCCGATGCGCCAGGTCTGTCCGTGGTCGTCGCTGAGCAGGCAGTGGCCGCCGTTGTACTTGCCCTCGGTGCCGTCGTCCGTACCGGAGGGCGGCAGGGAGTGGTTGGCGGGCACGACGACCCGGCCGGTCGCGGCGGTGCCGGTCAGCTGGATCGCGTGGCCGGGCGTGGTCGCGTACCACCGCCAGTTCGTCTTCTTCACCTGCCCGGTGATCTCCCTGGCGGCCGACCAGGTGAGTGCGTCGTCGTCACTGTGCCGGACCCAGATCCGCCGCCCGTTCGCGGCGGAGACCTTGCCGCGCCGGATGGCGTCCTCGGTCGCGGCGGCGGCGTTGCGGACATGGACGAGGAGGATCCGGCCGGTGTCCAGGACGACGGGGGCGGGGTTGCCCGCGAGGTTGGTGCCGTTCTGGGCGACGACCTGGAGCGGCCCCCAGGTGCGGCCGCCGTCGCTGGACCGCTTCAGCACGACGTCGATGTTGCCGAAGTCCGCCTGCGAGCCGACTCTCCCCTCGCAGAAGGCCAGCAGGGTGCCGGAGCGGGTGCGGACGACGGCGGGGATCCGGAAGCTCGCATAGCCCTCGCGCCCGGCCCGGAAGGGAACAGATGTCTCATCAGCCATCCCCGGTCAGTCCCCACCCCGGGCGAATTCCCGGTGAACTCCGCCTGACGAGTCACACGTTGGGGCAGGATGCGACCCCATGGACGCCGTACGGGTCGCGCTGCTGCGCGAAGTGCTCGCGGGAACCGAGTGGGTGGGCGCGACGCGCCGCTTCGCGGGGACGCTGCGGTCCTCCGTGGTGCCGCACGGGGGCGGGCTGCTGCTCGTGGGCACGGAGGAGTACGAGCCGTGGCATCTGGCCGCGCATCTCGTGGACGAGGCGGCGTGGTCCGGGACACCGGAACTGACGCCGACCCTCGTACGCCACCGGGTGCGGGAGGGTGATCCCGCGCATCTGTCGACCGGGCTCGGCCGCATCGAGGCGGCAAGGCGCGGGGAGACGCTGCTGGTGGTGGCGCCGGACACGCCCGCGGCCGCGCCGGGGGCGGACCTCCTCGACCGGGTCCACGACGCCCGCGCGGCGGGGGCGACGGTGCTCGCCCTCGGCTCGGCCGACAGCGATCTGCGGGCCATGGCCCACGAGGCACTGCCCGTACCAGAGTCTCCCGACCTGGACCTGGACATGGTCCAGCACCTGGTGAGCGCGGCGACGGGCGAGAACTCGCTCCCGGCGGCGCGGGGCCGGAAGCGGCTGCGTGACCGGCTGTCACGGCTGGCCGACCAGCTGACGGCGCCACCGCCGGCGCGGTGGTAGCACCTGCGCTGAACCGCCGCTACGCGGCGGATGTCTCCCACCCACCCACCCGATCACCCCGCAGGGCGACGGGTGGGCGGGAAATATCCGCCGCGCAGTGGTGGTTCAGTTCCCCGCAGTCCCGGCGGCGGGTCAGGCGCTGCCGGCGTCCTTGTCATGCCACTTCGGGTCGGTCTCCCACTCCAGGTTCCGCTCGGCGGCGGTCTCCATCGCCCGCTGGGCCTCCTCGCGGGACCCATAGGGCCCGAAACGGTCCTTGCCCGGACAGTCGGGGCCCTCCTCGACCTTCTTGTGCTCCAGACAGTAGAACCACTCGCCCGGTTTACCGACGGTCCGCTTCTTGAACAGTGCCATGGTCTGCTCCTCTCTCTCCCGCCATGCTGCCCCACCACCGCTGGTTAGACTCGCTGGCATGTCTGGCCAGTCACTGCTCGTACCAGGGGAGCTCTCTCCCATCCGCCCCGTTCCGGGAAACATCAGGCGCCCGGAGTACGTGGGGAAACCCGCGCCCACCCCGTACACCGGGCCCGAGGTGCAGACCCCCGAGACCATCGAGCTGATGCGCGTCGCGGGCCGTATCGCCGCGCGCGCGATGGCCGAGGCCGCCAAGCACATCGCACCCGGCGTGACCACCGATGAGCTGGACCGCGTCGCCCACGAGTACATGTGCGACCACGGCGCCTACCCCTCCACGCTCGGCTACCGCGGCTTCAAGAAGTCGCTGTGCACCTCCGTCAACGAGGTCATCTGCCACGGCATCCCGGACTCCACCGTCCTGAACGACGGCGACATCATCAACCTCGACGTGACCGCGTACATCGGCGGTGTGCACGGCGACAACAACGCCACGTACCTGGTCGGGGACGTCGACGAGGAGTCCAGGCTCCTCGTGGAGCGGACCCGGGAGTCCCTGGACCGCGCCATCAAGGCGGTCAAGCCCGGCCGCCAGATCAACATCATCGGCCGCGTCATCGAGTCGTACGCCAAGCGCTTCGGCTACGGCGTCGTCCGTGACTTCACCGGCCACGGCATCAACACGTCCTTCCACTCCGGGCTGATCGTGCCGCACTACGACAGCCCGCACGCGACCACGACGATCAAGCCCGGCATGACGTTCACCATCGAGCCGATGCTGACCCTCGGCACGTACGAGTACGACATGTGGGAGGACGGCTGGACCGTGGTGACGAAGGACCGCAAGCGGACCGCGCAGTTCGAGGAGACGCTCGTGGTGACGGACAGCGGGGCGGAGATCCTTACGCTTCCCTGAGCTCTGAGCGGGTAGCGTTTTACCGACAGGACGTCGGGAACCAGTTGACTTAGGTAAGCCTAACTTGGATGATCGGTAGCGGTCGTACTGGCTCCCGCCTTTCCGCGGCTTTCTTTCGCGCTCTTCGCTCCCCGCTCTCTTCGGCTTCGGAGGTCCCTCATGGATCCGTTCTCCACGGTCATCCGCACCGCCTCGCACGAGCAGCACACGGAGGCGGAGACCTCGACGTTCATGAGCGACCTCCTCGGCGGCAGGCTCGGCGTCGACGCGTACGCGCGCTACACGGAACAGCTGTGGTTCGTGTACCGCGCCCTGGAGGAGGGCGCGGAGGCGCTGAAGGACGATCCGGTCGCCGGCCCCTTCATCCAGCCCGAACTGCTGCGCGTCGCGGAACTGGAGCGGGACCTCTCGCATCTGCGGGGCGCGGGCTGGCGGACGGAGGCGACGCCCCTGCCGGCGACCGCGGCGTACGCGGCACGGGTCGCGGAGTGCGCGCGGGAGTGGCCGGGCGGTTACGTGGCCCACCACTACACCCGCTACCTCGGCGATCTCTCCGGCGGCCAGATCATCCGCGGCAAGGCGGAGCAGACGTGGGGGTTCGCCCGGAAGGGCGACGGCGTCCGGTTCTACGTCTTCGAGGGCATCTCGAACCCGGCGGCGTTCAAGCGGGGCTATCGGGAGCTGCTCGACGGCCTGGGCGAGGTCGTCCCGGACGAGCTGGAGCGCCAGCGGATCGTGGACGAGTGCAAGCGCGCTTTCGCCCTGAACACCGGGGTGTTCCGCGAACTGGGCGAAGAGTTCCCGCTGTCGGCGTAGGAGCAGGCTCTGCGGAGCTTTCCCCCACCCCCGCCCCTTCCCGAAACCATGAGGCTCCGCCCCCTGGACCCCCGACAAGACGTCCTCAAACGCCGGACGGGCTGGATATTTCCAGCCCGTCCGGCGTTTGAGGACGAACTCGGCGGAGCCGGGAAGGGGCGGGGGTGGGGAAAGGACCGCCGGAGGCAAGACCTCAGCCCCCGCTGAGCCGTACCCGTCCCCCCACCTCGATCAGTCCGTCCGGTGCGGGGGCCGTGAGGATCTGGGAGCCTCGGCCCTGCGTGATGTTGAGCGCACGGCCGAGCCGCTCGGTGAGGAGCAGCGCCGCCGCCCCCGTGGCCTCGTCCTCCCGGATTCCGTCGTCCCGGCCGGGAAAGGCCCGCGCGCGCACCCGTCCCGCCGCCTCGTCCTCCCACGCCCAGGCGTAGATCCACTCCCCCGGCGGGGGCACGTCAAGGGCGTTCACCTCGGCCGGGGTCGCGTAGGCGCGCAGCGTCCGCTCCGGCGCCCACCGGGGCCGCGCCGCGATCCAGTTGAACTCCCCGTCCTGGCGGGCCTCCACCACCCCTGCGGGCGTGACCAGTTCAGGTACGTCGAGCAGCCAGGACGTACCGACGCAGGGGTGCCCCGCGAAGGGCAGCCGCAGGGTGGGGGTGTAGATGTCGATGACCCCGCGTTCGGGGTCATCGACGAACACCGTCTCGCTGAAGCCGAGCTTCGCGGCGATCGCCTGCCGCTCGTCCCGCCCCGCGACGCGGGCCCCCTCGCGCACGACACCCAGCTCATTGCCGTGCCGGCCGTCGGGCCCGCAGAACACCCGGAGCACGTCGAGACCGTCAGGCAGTTCAGAAGGCAGTTGCGAAGGCAGTCGCGTCATCCGGGCATTCAAGCATCCGCGGGATCCCCGCGCGTCAGGAAGCCCGGCGGCGGGCCACGAAGACCGCACCGGCACCCGCCGCGGCGATCGCCCCCGCGGCCCCGAGCAGCGCACCCGTCGGCACCGACGCACCGGTGGACGCCAGCGACCCTCCCGTACCGCCACCGACCGAACCGCCGCCACCGAGCGCGGCCGAACCGCCGCCGGTGGAACCGGAGTCGGCCGAGCCGCCCGTCGAGCCACCCGTCGAGCCACTGGGCAGCTTCGCCCCTTCGGCGACGGAGAGCGCCACCGTCACGGGGTCCATCGCGTCGCCCTTCTTGTAGCTGGAGGGTGCGTCGTCGCTGGCGAACTGCTTCGCGCCCGCCGCGGTGAACGCCGCGGGCACCTTGTCGAGCACGACGACGTCGTTCCTCGCCGTGTACGACGCCTTGGCGAGGTCGAGCGTCGCGAACTTCACGTCGTCGTTCTTGCCCTTGGGCGAGGTGACGTCCACGGTCAGCGTGCCCTTGCTGCCGTTCGCCGCCACCTTGATGTCGCTCAGCTTGATGTCGATGCCGTGCGCCTTGTACTGGAAGCGGACGGCACCGCCGAAGGACGCGGTCAGCTTCTTGGCGTCGGATTCCACCTCGCCCTTGGCGTACGGGAAGTCGTAGCCGTTGCCGTTCTTCTTGGCGCCGCCCGAGAGCGTCGCGCCGCCGCCGGACTCGATGTAGCGGCGGAAGCTCTCCTTCACGCCCCAGGCGAGCGAGCCGTCGTGCACCTCGCCCGTGGGCTTCCCGCCGCCGGACGTGCCGGTCGGCTTCGGGGTCGTGGTGGGGCTGCCGGTCGGCTCGGCGGTCTCCGTGGGCTTGGGGGTCGCGGTCGGCTTGGGCGTCTCGGTCGGCTTCGGCGTCCCGGTGGGCTTCGGCGTCTCGGTCACGGCGCCGCCCGCCTTCACCGACAGCGTCGCCGGGTCGAGCTTGTCGCCCTCCTTGTACATGCCGTTGAACGCCTTGGCGCCGTCCGCGGTCAGCGTCGCCGGGATGTCCTTGAAGGTCATCGCGCCGCCCTCGCCCTGGCCGGGCCTGATCCCGGTCAGGTCGAGCTTCGCGAGGTCGATGTCGTTCTGGACGGCGCCGTTGAGGCTGACGTCGGCCCGGATGGCGCCGTTCGTGCCCTCCGTGCGGACCTTGACGTCGGCGACCGTGATGTCGAAACGGTGAGCCGGGGAGGAGAAGCGGACGCCGCCCTTGAAGGCGGTGTCGGTGGCGTGCGTCCCGGTGTCGTACGTCCCCTTGCCGTCGGTGAAGGTGAACACCCCGTTGTCGGCGGCCTGCCTGGCGCCGTCCGTGGCCTCGATCTTGCCCACGGCGGGACCGGTGACGTACGTGCGGAAGGACTCCTTGAGGCCCCAGTCCAGCGTGCCGTCCGTCAGCTCCAGCTTCGGCGCGGCGGCGGCGCTTCCGCTGTCGGCGGCGAGCGCCGGGAGGGTGAGGGCGGTCGCGCCGAGCGTGACGGCGGTCGCGACGGCTGCCGCGAGGGTTACGGGACGACGGGTGGCGGCCATGATCAGTCTTCTCCTTGGAGAGAGCGGTAACAGCGAGGAGGGGGTGGGGTGATGGAGCGGTCAGGAGTCCGAGCCGGTGGCGTCCGCCGCCGCACGCTTCTTGCGCACGACCCCGAACGTGACCGCCGCGGCGAGGAGCACCGCCACACCCGCGCCGATGCCGATCGGCACGGCGGGCGAGGAGGAGTCGGAGGCGTCGGCGGCGTTCTGCGTCTTCGGTCCGGCGGCCTTCTCGGCCTGCGGCGACGGGCTCGCGGACGAGCCGAGGTCCGGCAGCGCGGGCAGCTTCGCGTCGGCGTCGAGGGCGACGGCCAGCGAGAGCGGGTCCATCGTGGAACCCGCCTTGTACATGCCGCCGAACGCCTTGGCGCCGTCGGCGGTGAGCTTCGAGGGCACTTCGGTGAGGGAGACGAGCCCGTCAGCGGGCTTCAGCCGACCGGATCCCGCCGCGAAGGTGATCAGCGGCGCCTTCTTCAGGGCGACCCCCTTGTCACCCTTGCTGTCACCCTTGCTGTCGACGTCCGCGAAGAGCGTGCCCTTGCCGTCCTCGACCTCTACGGCGACCTTGCTCAGCGCGAGGTCGAGGCCGTGCTCGCCGGTGAAGCGCACTGTGCCCGCGAAGTCCGCGTCGAGGGTCCGCTTCTTCTCGTCGTACGTCCCCTCTCCCCGGGGGAAGCGGAAGAGCGCGCCGCCGTCCTGGGCCCCGGCGGACAGTTTCCACTCGCCCTTGGCGATGGAGCCGGTGACGTACTCCCGGAAGGTGCGGCGCACGCCCCAGTCGACGGCGGCGTCCTCGATGCGCCCCGCCTTCGCCTTCTCCTTCTTCTCGGAGGGCTTCTTCGAGGGCTTCCCGGACGGCTTCTTCTCGCCGGAGCCCGAGCCGGAGCCGGCCGACCCCGCGACCAGATCCGTCGACAGGCTCACCCGGTCCAGCTCCGTGCCCGCCGTGTAGTACCCGGCGAAAGCCTTCGCGCCCTGGGAAGTGAGCGTCGCGGGCAGGTTGTTGAGGGCGATGGGTCCTGAGCCGCCCTTCATGTTGATGCCGGACATGCCGAGCGTGGCGAGGGGCACCTGGGCGGTGGACGTGACCTTGCCCGTGCCCTTCTCCTTGCTGACCATGTCGGCGTAGAGCGTGCCGGAGCCACCGGAGATCTTGACGGTGGGGCGGCTGACGGTGAGGTCCAGCTCGTACGAGCCGCCCTTCTTGTGCCCGAGGAAGTGCACTCCGCCGGAGAACCCGGCGCTGAAGGCCCCGCTGTCCGGGTCGTACGACCCCTTCGCCGAGTGGAAGCGGAACTGGCTGCCGCCGACCGTGGCCGCGCCGCCCTGGAGGGTCGAACTCCCCTGGGCTATCGGCCCGGTGACGTAGCTCTGGAACGAGGATTTGATGCCCCAGTCGAGCCGTCCGCCCCGGACCGTGCGGTCCTCGGCGTGCGCGGCGGCCGTGGGGAGCAGCGCTCCGACGAGTGCGGTGAGCACCACCACGGCTCCGGCGCGGGCGATGGCTCGCGCCTGTCTGGACGACGACGACATGGGACCCCTCCGGGTGTGGCCAATAAGGTAAGGCTAACCTAAACTACGATCACTTCGGCTGGAACCCCTCCCGGCCACCCGGGCCCCGGGCGCCTCGGCACAGACCCTCAACAGCACGACAGGACGGTGGACTTCGGTGCGTATGCCGCGCTCATTCCGTATCGCCGGCGCGTGGACCGCCGTGCTCGCCCTGGCCCTCACGGGCTGCGGGTCTGCCTCGGACGGCGGTGGCGGGACGTCCCCGAAGACGAAGGCGGCGGCCTCCGCACCCGATCGCGCCGATCGCCCGGACCGCGTCGAGCCGCTGAAGTCCCGCCCCGAGCCCGTTCTCCCCGCCACCGTCACGTCCGCCGACGGCAAGAAGGTCACCGTCAAGGACACGAGCCGGATCGTGCCGCTCACCGGCAGCCTGAACGAGATCGTCTTCACGCTCGGCCTCGGCGAGAACGTCGTGGCCCGCGACATCACCGCCACCTTCGAGCAGGCGAAGAAGCTGCCGGTGGTGACGCGTGCGCACGACGTCTCGGCGGAGAGCGTCCTCTCCCTGAAGCCGACGGTCGTCCTCGCGGACAGCACGACGGGACCCGCCGAGGCCATCGGCCAGATACGCGACGCGGGCATCCCGCTGGTCGTGTTCGACCCGGCGAAGGGCCTGGACGACGTGGGCCCCCGGATCGACGCGGTGGCCGAGACGCTGGGGGTCGAGAAGTCGGGCGACGCGCTCAAGTCCCGTACGCAGGAGCGCATCGCGAAGGTCAGGAAGTCCATCCCGGCAGCCGCCCACAGCGAGAAGCCCCGCGTCGCCTTCCTCTACTTGCGCGGCTCCGCGTCCGTCTATCTGCTCGGTGGCCGTGAGTCCGGCGCGAGTTCGC
Source organism: Streptomyces sp. NBC_01283 (assembly GCF_041435335.1). Lineage (NCBI taxonomy): Bacteria > Bacillati > Actinomycetota > Actinomycetes > Kitasatosporales > Streptomycetaceae > Streptomyces > Streptomyces sp. NBC_01283. Next base: position 6,459,391 of record NZ_CP108430.1, on the reverse strand, counting down.
TCCTGGAGGCGGCGGGCGCGGTCGACGCGGGCAAGGAGTCGGGCCTGAAGAAGGACTTCACGGCGATCACCAGCGAGGCACTGGCCAAGGCGGCACCGGACGCGATCCTCGTCATGTCCAAGGGGCTCGCATCGGTCGACGGCGTGGACGGGCTGCTCAAGGTACCGGGGGTCGCCGAGACCCCGGCCGGGCTCGATCGCCGCATCGTCTCGGTCGACGACGGGGTGCTCCTGAACTACGGACCGCGCACGGACCAGGTCCTGAAGTCCCTGGTGGAGCAGTTGCACGGGGGCAAGAAGTGACCGTCGTGACCAAGGCGGCGGACGCCGGGCCCGCCACGAGGGAGCCGGCTGCGCCCCGGGCCCGCCGGCGCGGCACGGCCGCCACCCTGACCGCCGGGCTCACCGCCGCCCTCGTCCTGCTCTGTCTCCTCTCCGCGGGCATCGGCGCGTACGACATCCCCCTCGGGCACGTCCTGGGCTCCGTCCAGCACCGGATCGGTCTCGGTGGGAGCGCGCTGGACCGGGTCGGCGAGAGCGTCCTGTGGAACGTACGGCTGCCGCGTGTGACGCTCGCGCTGCTCGTCGGGGCGTCCCTGGGGTGCGCGGGGGCTCTCATGCAGGGCGTGTTCGGCAACCCCCTCGCCGAGCCGGGCGTGATCGGGATCTCGGCGGGCGCGGCCGTCGGCGCGGTGGCGTCCATCGCGCTCGGCCTCAGCTTCTTCGGGAACTGGACCGTGACGGTCTGCGCGTTCGTCGCCGGACTCGCCACCGTCCTTCTCGTGTACGTCCTTTCGCGCAACGGCGGCCGCACGGAGGTCGTCACGCTCATCCTCACCGGCATCGCCGTGAACGCGTTCGCGGGGGCGCTGATCGGGCTCTGCATCTTCTTCGCGGACAACGCGCAGGTCACCCAGATCACGTTCTGGCAGCTCGGCTCGCTCGCCCAGGCGACCTGGCCCAAGGTGCTCGCCGTGCTGCCCTGCGCGGCGGCCGGTCTGGCCGTGGCGCCGCTGTACGCAGGGAAGTTGGACCTGCTCGCGCTGGGCGAGCGGCCCGCGCGGCATCTGGGAGTCGACGTCGAACGGCTGCGGCTCGTGCTGGTCCTGGTGGTGGCGCTGCTGACCGCCGCCGCCGTGGCCGTCGCCGGGATCATCACGTTCGTCGGTCTGCTCGTCCCGCATCTGCTGCGCATGGCCGCGGGGCCGGGCCACCGCTTCCTCGTGCCGGGCAGCGCGCTCGGCGGGGCGGTCGTCCTCGTCGGCGCGGATCTCGCGGCGCGGACGGTGGCGGCTCCCGCGGAGCTGCCGCTCGGGGTGCTCACCGCGCTCTTCGGCAGCCCGTTCTTCTTCTGGCTGCTGCGCAGGACCCGTCGCGGACAAGGGGGTTGGGCATGATCACGCGGATCGCGCGGCGGTTGTTCGCGACCGGTGGCGGGCGGGCCGCCCTGCCGGGGGCCTTCGCTCCGGGCGATGTGCTCGCCGAGGCGTCGGGGCTCGTGGTGCGGCTCGGGGGCCGCGAGGTCCTTGCCGGGGTCTCGCTCACCGCCCGAGCGGGAGAGGTGCTTGCCCTCGTGGGGCCGAACGGGGCGGGGAAGTCGACGCTGCTGGCCGCGCTCGCGGCCGATCTCCCGGCCGCCGAAGGGGACGTACGCGTCTGCGGGCGGCCCACCGGCGAGTGGCCCGCGCGTGAACTGGCGCTGCGGCGCGCGGTGTTGCCGCAGTCCGCCGTGCTCTCCTTTCCCTTCGCGGTCGAGGAGGTCGTACGGATGGGGCGTGCGCCCTGGGCGGGGACGGCGCTGGAGGACGAGGACGACCGCGTGGTGCGGGAGGCGCTCGCCGCGACCGAGGTGACCGAGTTCGCCGCACGTCCCTTCTCCGCGCTGAGCGGCGGCGAGCGGGCGCGGGTCGCGCTGGCCCGGGTGCTCGCCCAGCGGACCCCGCTCCTCCTCCTGGACGAGCCGACCGCCGCGCTCGATCTGCGCCACCAGGAGCTGGTCCTGCGGATCTGCCGGGAGCGGGCCGCCGCCGGTGACGCGGTGGTGGTGGTCCTGCACGACCTGGGGCTCGCGGCTGCCTACGCGGACCGGGTGGCGGTGCTGCGAGCCGGGGTGGTGGCGGCGGAGGGCGCGCCGGGCGAGGTCTTCACGGGCGAGCTCCTGAGCGAGGTGTACCGGCAGCGGGTCGAGGTGTTCCCGCATCCGCGGACGGGGGTGCCGATGGTCGCCCCGGTGCGGGCCACGGCCGTCGGCAGCGGCGTGTCCGGCGATTGAGGACGAACGCGGCGAAGCCGGAGATCTGCGCGCCCAAGCCCACGAGTACGGGCCTGAAGATCCTTATTGACCCTCGCTTGACCCACCCATGAATCTCCCATCACCCCACCGTGACACCTCCGTAAGCACCCCTTGTCCAGTGAGAGGTGAATCACTGGATGGCTGGGTATCGACCAGGTAAGGCTCAGTTAAGTTAGGTCCGCCTCACCCCGCGACGCGCCCCACCCGCACGTCCGATCCATCCTTGACCCGTCTTGGAGCTCGTATGCGCCCCGTCCGTCTCTCTGCCGCCACCGCCGTCGCCGCAGTGGCAGCACTCACCGCCGTCACGGGCTGCACCGAGAAGAGCGAGGCCAAGGGCGGCGACAACACCGTCGAGGTGACCGCCACCGACGACAAGTGCGACGTCTCCGAGACCAAGCTCAGCGCCGGGCACGTCGAGCTCGCCATCGAGAACAAGGGCTCCAAGGTCACCGAGGTCTACCTCCTCTTCCCCGACGACCGCATCGTCAGCGAGCGCGAGAACATCGGCCCCGGCACGAAGCAGAAGCTCACCGCCGAGGTGAAGTCCGGCTCGTACCAGATCGCCTGCAAGCCCGGCATGAAGGGCGACGGCATCCGCCAGAAGGTCACCGTCAGCGGCGGCAAGACCGTCAAGCGCGACCCGCGCCTCGACAAGTCCGTCGCCGACTACCGCGCCTACGCGCAGGAGCAGGCCGACGCGACGCTGCCCAAGGTGAAGGTCTTCACCGACGCCGTCCGCAAGGGCGACATCGAGGCCGCCAAGAAGGCGTACGCCAACTCCCGCATCGGCTGGGAGCGCACCGAGCCGGTCGCCGAGTCCTTCGGTGACATCGACCCGAAGGTCGACGTCCGCGAGGACGGCCTGGAAGAGGGCCAGGACCTGGCGAAGGACTGGACGGGCTGGCACCGTCTGGAGCGGGCCCTGTGGAAGGACAAGAAGATCGGCGGGCGCGAGAAGGAGCTCGCCACGCGGCTCGACAAGGACCTCAAGGACTGGCAGAACCGCGTCGGCAAGGCCGAGATCACCCCGACCTCCATGGCCAACGGCGCCAAGGAGCTCCTCGACGAGGTAGCCACCGGCAAGGTCACCGGCGAGGAAGAGCGCTACTCGCACACCGACCTCGTCGACTTCAAGGCGAACGTCGAGGGCGCGGAGAAGGCGTACGGCCTGCTCAAGGCCGTCGCCTCGGAGAACGACCCGGCGCTCACCAAGGAGCTCGACAAGCAGTTCGCGGCCCTGGACAAGCTGCTCGGCGAGTACCGCACGGGCGGCGGCAAGGACTCGTACACGTTCACGTCGTACGACAAGCTCGACAAGGCGGACACCAAGGAGCTGTCGGACGGCGTCAACGCGCTCGCGGAGCCGCTGTCGAAGCTGGCCGCCGCCGTCGCGAAGAGCAAGTAGCGGTTAGGGGGCACCGGAACGATGACCGACACCACGAACGACACCGGCACCGACAGCGCGGCCGTGCCGGACGAGACGGGCAATGACGCCGGCGCCGCTTCCGCGTCCGCTCCCTCTTCCTCCTCCCCTTCCCGGCGTTCGCTGCTCGGCTGGGGCGGTGCGGGGCTCGCGCTAGGCGCCGCCGTCACCGGGGGCGCGGTGGCCGTGGCCCGCTCCGGGGACGAGGCCGTGCCCGCCGCGTCGGCGGGCGGCGCGGTCGCCTTCCTCGGCAAGCACCAGGCGGGCATCGCGACGCCCGTCCAGGACCGGCTGCACTTCGCCGCGTTCGACGTGAAGACGGACGACCGCGAGGAGTTCGTGCAGCTCCTGAAGGACTGGACGAAGGCCGCCGCGCGGATGACCGCGGGGCACGAGGTCGGTGAGGGTGCCTACGGCGGGCTCACCGAGGCGCCACCGGACGACACGGGCGAGGCGCTGGGCCTCAAGCCGTCACGGCTGACGCTCACGATCGGCTTCGGTCCCGGCCTCTTCGAGAAGTTCGACCTCTCGGACCGGCGCCCCGAGGCCCTCGTCGACCTCCCCAAGTTCCCCGGCGACAACCTCGACAAGTCCCGCGGCGGCGGCGACCTCTGCGTGCAGGCCTGCGCGGACGACCCGCAGGTCGCCGTGCACGCCATCCGCAACCTCGCCCGCATCGGCTTCGGCAAGGTCGCGGTGCGCTGGTCGCAGCTCGGCTTCGGCAAGACCTCGTCGACGACGCCGGGCGCGCAGACGCCGCGCAACCTCTTCGGGTTCAAGGACGGCACCCGCAACGTCTCGGGCGACGACAACTCCGCGCTCGCCGAGCACGTGTGGGTCGGCGAGAAGGACGGTCCCGGCTGGATGGCCGGTGGCTCGTACCTCGTCGCGCGCCGCATCCGCATGAACGTCGAGACCTGGGACCGGACCTCGCTCGGTGAGCAGGAGGACATCTTCGGGCGCGACAAGGGCGAGGGCGCGCCGGTCGGCAAGGCCAAGGAGCACGACAAGCCGTTCCTGAAGGCGATGAAGCCCACCTCGCACGTCCGGCTCGCGCACCCGGACAGCAACGACGGTGCGACGATCCTGCGCCGCGGCTACTCCTTCACGGACGGCACCGACGGTCTGGGCCGCCTGGACGCGGGGCTGTTCTTCCTCGCGTACCAGCGGGACGTCCGCACGGGCTTCATCCCGGTGCAGCGCAGCCTGTCGCGTTCCGACGCGCTCAACGAGTACATCCAGCACGTGGGCTCCGCGGTCTTCGCGATCCCGCCGGGCGTCCGCGACAAGGACGACTGGTGGGGCCGGGCACTGTTCGGCTGAGGGGATCTGACAGACATGTTCGGCAACTACCTGATCGGCCTGCGCGAGGGTCTTGAGGCCAGCCTGGTCGTCTGCATCCTCATCGCCTATCTGGTGAAGACGGAGCGCCGCGACGCCCTCAAGCCCATCTGGCTGGGCATCGGCGTCGCGTGCGGGATCGCGTTCGGCTTCGGCTGCGCGCTGACGTTCGGTTCGCAGGAGCTGACGTTCAAGGCGCAGGAGGCGCTGGGCGGTTCGCTGTCGATCGTCGCTGTGGCGCTGGTGACGTGGATGGTCTTCTGGATGCGGCGTACGGCCCGTCATCTCAAGGCGGAGCTGCACGGCAAACTGGACGCGGCGCTGCAGATGGGCACGGGCGCGCTGGTCGCCACCGCGTTCCTGGCCGTGGGCCGGGAGGGCCTGGAGACCGCGCTGTTCGTGTGGGCGTCGGTGCGCGCGTCCAACGACGGTACGCACGGTCCGCTGATCGGCGTGCTCCTGGGCCTGGTCACCGCGATCGCGCTGGGCTGGCTCTTCTACAAGGGCACGGTCCGCATCAACCTGGCGAAGTTCTTCACCTGGACCGGCGCCATGCTGGTGGTCGTGGCGGCGGGGGTCCTCGCGTACGGCGTCCATGACCTGCAGGAGGCGGAGTTCCTCGGCGGCCTGCAGAACAAGGCGTTCGACATCAGCACGACGATCCCGCCGGACAGCTGGTACGGCACCCTCCTGAAGGGCGTCCTCAACTTCCAGCCCGACCCGACGGTCGTCCAGGTCACGGTGTGGCTGCTGTACCTGATCCCGACGCTCGCGTTCTTCTTCGCCCCGGTAGGGTTCGGGCCCGGGAAGGGGAAGGTGAACGCAACGCATGAGCAGGCTTCCAAGGCAGCGCACTCCGATGCGGGAGGGCCGGTCGCGACGTCCGGTCCGGTACGCGATGGTGGCGTCGACGGTGACCGTACTGACGGTGACGGCGAGCGGGTGCGTGACGGTGCACGGGGAGCGGGAAGTCGTCCCGGCGGCGACGAGGGCTGAGGCCGACCGCGCACTGCGGGACTTCCTCACCGCGTACAACAAGGCGGACAAGGCGTACGACCCGGCGCTGGACGCCGCCCGGGTCACCGGTCCGCTGAGCGCCATCAACCAGGCGGGCCTGAAGTCGAACGGCGCCCAGCACCCGGACGGCAATCCCGGCCAGGTGCCGCTCGAACTGACGGACGCGAAGTTCTCGATCCCCAAGAAGGCCGGCTGGCCCCGGTGGTTCGTCGCCGACACGCGTGCCAACCGCCGCGCTGACATGCGCTGGCTGCTGGTCTTCACGAAGGGCAGCAAGGACCAGCTGTGGGAGGCGTCCTATCTGAATCTGGTGGCGCCCGGAAAGGTGCCCGACCTGAAGAAGGACAAGGACGGCTGGGCGGAGCCGGTCGAGGTGAACTCCCCGGGTCTCGCGGTGGCGCCGAAGGATCTCGGCGAGGAGTACACGACGTATCTGAAGTCGGGCGGCGACACGTTCGCGCCGGGCGACCACACGTCGACGTGGAAGGCGTTCCGCGACAAGAACACCAAGCGCCGCGGCATAGCCGTCCAGTACATCGACGAGCCGCGGAACGACGGGACGTTCGCGCCGGTGGGCCTGCGGACCCAGGACGGCGGGGCGATGGTCTTCTTCTCGACGCACCACTACGAGAAGCGGACCGCGGCGAAGGGCGTGAACATCCCCGTCGCGCCCGACGTGAAGCCGCTCCTGAAGGGTGAGGTCAAGCAGTCGATGACGCTTGAGCGCGTCTCCAACCAGCTCGTCGTCGACCCGGCCGGCTCGGGCAAGGTGACGTTCCTGAGCCGCATCCAGGGCCTGACGGGCGCGCAGGGCGACTAGCCGCCGGTTCTGGAGGCGACCCCGCGCGCGGGTGTCAGCCCCTCAACGGCCAGGCGGCGACTTCGTGCTGGGGCTCGCCCGCGACGCGGGCGCATTCGTCGGTGAGCGTCTCCAGGAGCGTCAGCGGGTCCGGGAGCGCGTGCTCGGGACCGCGGATCCAGTGGACCGCCAGGTCACCGGGCAGCCGCGCGGGCGGCACGAGGACGTACGAACCGCGGCAGTGCCAGCGGAAACCCGGGTGTTCGTTCGTGGTCTCGGGGTGGCAGTCCAGCTCGCAGGGCCACCACTCGTCCTCGTCCTCGGGGGTGCCGCGGGTGAGCGTGAAGAAGAGCATCCGCCCCTCGTCCATGGTGCCCTCGGACTCGGCGACGGGGCCCACGTCGATGCCGTCGGCGAGCAGCCTGGCGAGGGCCTCGCGCCCGGCGGCCAGCGGCACGTCGAGGACGTCGTGGACCATGCCGGTCGCGGTGATGAAGTTGGCCTGCGGCTGATGCCTGGCCCAGCGCTCGATCTGCCCGCGGTCGGTGGTGGACTGCGTCTGCCAGGCGAAGGAGATGGGGTGCCTGGCGGGGGTGGGACAGCCGATGCGGTCACAGGAACATCGGTACGCGGAGGGGTGCGCGGCCGGTGAGAGCGGCAGACCCGCTGCCGCCGCGGCGACCAGCAGGGCCTCGCGGCCCGCTTCGTCACCTGCCGTGTCGTCCGGTCGGGGACGTCGGCGAAGCCACTGGGAAATCCTGCTCTGCCCGCCGGACCGGCGGCCGAACTCCGCGCCCATCAATCCCCTCACCTCGCATGTGTGCCGAGAAGCATCTCCCATGGTCGCACCATCCTGCTCCTCGGGGGGCCAGAGCCCACATCCGGGGTAGCTGGGGTGATGCAAGGCGCAGGGTGACACCGCGCGTCATTCCGTACTAACTGGGGATTTAGCCCCCTACCGTGTTCGCCATGGTCACCAGGACTGTGCTCACGGGACTGTCGGGATTCATGAGCCTCGCCACACTGGCTCTCGCGGCGCCCGCCGGACCGCTCACCCCGCTCGAATGGGGCGGCGGCGGCCCCCTGACGGTGGAGGCCCTCCCCCGCGTCACCTACACCGCACACCGCGGCGGCGCCCTGGAGGTGCCGGAGAACAGCATGTCCGGCCTGGTGGCGGCCTACCAACGCGGCACGGCCCAGGTCATCGACGTCGACACCCGGATACTGCGCGACGGCACCCTCGTGGCCATGCACGACGAGACCCTGGACCGTACGACGACGTCCAAGGGGCCGGTGCGTTCGCTCACCCTGAGCCAGTGGCGGAAGGTGCGGCTTCGCCCGCGGGCCGGCCTGCCCGGGAGCTGGCGCGCCGAGCGTCCGCCGACGGTCGCCGAGATCCTCGACCGCTTCGGCGGGCGGATCGTGCTGATGCTGGAGGCGAAGGATCCGCGCAGCCTGCGGACGCTCGGCTCGCTGATCCGCGCCCGCGGCCTGACGCGCTCGGTGTTCGTGAACTCGAACGAGCCCCGTGTCGCCGCGCGCGCCCACGGCATGGGCCTGCTCGCGCAGCTGTGGCGTTCCAAGGCGCAGATGCGCACGGACCGGCCCGCGCTGTGGGCGGGGTTCGTGGACGTCCTGGACGTGGATCACAAGGCGCGGGACCTGGATCTCCTGCGCGCGGTCCACTCCGGGGTCCCCCGGGTGTGGGCGCACACGGTGACCACACCGCGCCAGCGCGACCGGGCTCTGCGGCTCGGCTGCAACGGCGTGATCACGGATGCGCCGGGGCTGCTGGCGCGGACGCCCTCGAAGGGTGGGTGATCAGCGCGGCGCGATTCCGTAGAGGGCGTATTCGACGAGCTTGTCGGCGTACTCGTGCGTGAGCGGGCCGGTGCGCTGCATCCAGCGCTGGGCGAGCGGGCCCGTCCACAGCTCCAGGGCGATGCGGGGGTCCACCTCGGGCGCGACCTGGCCGGCCTCCTGGGCGATCTCGATGCGCCGCACGTACATCTGGAGTCCGGGCTCCAGAAGCTTCTGCACGTACTCGGCGCCGAGCTCCGTGTTGAGCATGCCCTCGGCGGCGAGTGCCCGCCAGGGTGCGTCGTACTTGGGGTTCTTGAACTCGTCGATGGTGGCCCGCATGACGAGCTTGAGGTCCGCCTCCAGGTCTCCGGAGTCCGGGATCTCGGTCGGGGTCAGCTCGCGGCCCGTGCTGTCGCCCGCCTCCTGGTGGGCCTGTTCGCCGAGGTCCACGAAGGCGTCGAGCAGGACGGCTCCCTTGGACGGCCACCAGCGGTAGATCGTCTGCTTGCCCACGCCCGCACGGGCGGCGATCGCCTCGATCGTGAGCTTGCCGTAGCCGACCTCGGAGACCAGGTCGAGGGCGGCGTCATAGATCGCGCGGCGAGAGCGTTCACTGCGGCGCTTGGAGTCTGGGGCGGATTTCGTGGCCATGCCTTCGAATGTAGCAGCGAGCGAGCCGAGACGTACCGTCTCGTAAACGCGGGTGGGCCACTCGATGAACCACCCGTTCAGATCACAGCGCGCGGGCTCCGCAGACCGCACCATGGGCAGCAACTGCCCCACTACGGGCAGCAGCTGACCCCCGCGGTACGTGAGGAGCCCTCGTTGACCCGATTTCCTCGTCGCGCCACACCCCGGCGCTATCTGATGTGCTCACCCGCACACTTCAAGGTCACGTACTCCATCAACCCCTGGATGGATCCCTCGAAACCGGTCGACGTCCCGCTGGCCATCGCCCAGTGGGAGGACCTGCGCGACCGCTACCGCTCGCTCGGCCACACCGTCGAGGAGCTCACCCCGCGTCCCGGCCTGCCGGACATGGTCTTCGCCGCGAACGGCGCGACCGTCATCGAAGGCCGGGTGCTGGGCGCGCGGTTCGCCCATCCTGAGCGCGCCCCCGAGGCCGTCGCCCACCTGGAGTGGTTCAGGGAGCACGGCTTCACGGACCTCCACGAACCCACCCACATCAACGAGGGCGAGGGCGACTTCGCCGTCACGTCCTCGTACGTCCTGGCCGGGCGCGGCTTCCGGGCCAGCCCCCTGTCGCACGGGGAGGCGCAGGAGTTCTTCGGCCGCCCGGTGCTCGGGCTCGATCTCGTCGACCCCCGCTACTACCACCTGGACACGGCACTCGCCGTGCTCGACGACGCGACGGACGACGTCATGTACTACCCGCCGGCGTTCTCGCCGGGCAGCCAGGCGGTCCTGCGGCGCCTCTTCCCCGACGCGCTGATCGCCGAGGAGCCGGACGCGGTGGCGCTCGGGCTCAACGCGGTCTCGGACGGCCTGCACGTGCTGCTCCCGCAGGCCGCGGTCGGCCTCTTCGGGCCGCTGCGGGAGCGCGGCTACGAACCCGTCGTCATGGACCTGAGCGAGCTGCTCAAGGGCGGCGGCAGCGTGAAGTGCTGCACGCAGGAGCTGCGCGGCCGGCCCTGACCGGCTCCCGCTAGCTCTCCTGGTGGGGCGGCCAGGCGTCGCCCCACTCCGCGTCACGGGCCGCGCGGTACAGCGGCCCGTGGCGCTTGGTCACCGTCTCGCGGTGCAGGGTCTCGTCCACCGCGCACAGGTCGAGCAGGACCTGGCCCTTGCGGATCTGCGGCTTGCGCACCACTCGCTCCGGCGCCGGATCCGCGTCGAAGCGGACCGCCGCCACATAGCTGAACTTCTCGTCCTCGTACGCCAGGGACCCGCCCTTGACCTGCCGGTGCAGGGAGGAGCGGCTGACGCGGGCGGAGAAGTGGCACCAGTCATCTCCGGGCACGATCGGGCATGCGGAGCTGTGCGGGCAGGGGGCGGCGATGCGGAAACCGGCCTCGATGAGCCGGTCCCTGGCCTCGATGATCCGCGTGTAGCCGTCGGGGGTGCCCGGCTCGATGATGACGACGGCCTGCCGCGCCGCTGCCGCCGCCGCGTCCACGAGGGACCGGCGGTCGGACTCGGTCAGCTCCTTGAGGACGTACGACACCGTGACGAGATCGGTGCTCTCGATGGTGAGCGCCGATCCGATACGAGAGCGCTGCCACCGCACGGCCTTCAACCACGGGTTCGCGGCGGCCAGTTCACGCCCCAGGGCGAGGGCGGGCTCGGCCCAGTCGAGGACCGTGACGGGCCGCTCGCCCTCCCAGGTCGCGCTCACCGCCCAGGTCGCCGCGCCGGTCCCGCCGCCGACGTCCACGTGGCTGCCGGGCGCCCATGCCTCGGGCGCCGCGTCCGCGAGGGCGCCGAGCGCGGAACACACCGCCTCGAAGGTCGCGGGCATGCGGTAGGCGGCGTACGCGGCGACGTCCGCGCGGTCACGCAGGATCGGGGCGTCGGTCGGGGTGAGGCCCCGGTAGCTGGCGATCAGCCGGTCGACGGCTTGCGCGGCCTGCCTGGGCGGAAGCCCGTCGAGGAGCCCGGCGAGGGCGGTGCGCAGGGTCTCGGCGGGGGATGCCGGGGAAATCGGGGCGTTCACCCCGTGATTCTAGGCGCCGGAAGGGACGGGCCCCGTCCGTTCAGCGGGCAGCCCGCGCAAGACGGGTCGCCGCCCGTGCCCGGGGGCCGCTGTCGGCGGGCCCACGGCGCGGGTGGACCGTGTTGGCGAGGAGGATCAGGAAGGTGTCCGTGGCCGGGTCGATGACCAGGGACGTTCCGGTGAATCCGGTGTGGCCGGCCGCGCCGCGCCCCGCGAGCTCCCCCATGAACCACGCCTGGTCGAGGCCGAAGCCAAGACCCGGCGGCGTCAGCATCAGCTCCACGAAGTCCGGGCCGAGGATGCGCGCCGTGCCGTACGAACCGCCGCACAGCAGCGCGCGGCAGAAGACCGCGAGGTCGCGCGCGGTGGAGAAGAGCCCGGCGTGGCCCGCGACGCCGCCGAGCGCCCAGGCGTTCTCGTCGTGCACCTCGCCCCGCAGCATCCCCCGGTCGGCCTTGGCCCAGGGTCTGCGCTGGTCCTCGGTGGCGGCGGCGTCGGGGCGCGGCCCGAAGGCGGTGGCCGTCATGCCGAGCGGCCGGGTGATGCCCTCACGGACGAGCTCGTCGAGCGGGCGGCGCGTGAGGCGCTCCAGGACGTGCTGGAGGAGCAGCATGTTCAGGTCGGAGTAGCGGTGGTCGCCCGGCGGACCCGTCGGGGCCTCCGCGCGCAGGGCGGCGAGGCGCGCGGCGTCGTCCGGGCAGTCGTACAGCGGGAGTTCGGGGCGCAGGCCCGAAGTGTGCGTGAGCAGCTGGCGCACCGTGATGCCGTGCTCGGCGGCCGCCGTGAACTCGGGGACGTACGCGGAGACCAGCGCGTCGATGCCGAGGGTGCCGCGCTCCAGCTGCTGCATCGCGGCAACCGTCGTGAACAGCTTGGTGAGCGAGGCCAGGTCGAAGGGGGTGCCGGTGCGGGTCAACACCTGCTCGGCGGGCGGCAGTTCGACCCCGGCGCCCTTCTCCGGGTCGTACGCGGCGTAGCGCACCGCACGGCCCACCGCCTCCTCGACGGCGATCACCGGGCCGCGTCCGGCGAGCACGACGGCGCCCGCGCACCAGGGGCGTTCGCCGCGCGTCAGTGCGCGCACCTCGCGTACGAGGTGGGCCATCTCGTCCGTGTCGAGCCCCGCGCGGTCCGGCGTCCCGGCGCGCAGCAGGCGTGGCGCGGTCAGTGGTCCGTCCCCTCCCCGTTCGGCCTGGCCGAGTGCTGCCAGGGGCGGCACAGTCCCAGAAAGCAGCCGATGGCCGCAAGGCCGCAGAAGAGCTGCACCACGGCCATCGGGACGGCCGTGGCCTCGCCCGCGATGCCGACCAGCGGGGAGGCGATCGCGCCGACGAGGAACGAGGACGTGCCGAGCAGCGCCGACGCGGATCCGGCGGCGTGCGGGGTGCGCATCAGGGCGAGGGCGTTCGTGTTCGGCGTCGCGAGGCCCATCGCCGACATCAGGACGAAGAGCCCGGCCGCGACGGGGAACAGGCCGACGTGCCCGAAGACCCCCGAGGTCATGACGAGCAGCGCGGTGGCGGCGAGGACGAGGACCGTCAGACCGAAGGCGAGCACCTTGTCGAGGCTGACGCGGCCGACGAGGACCTTGCCGTTGATCTGGCCGACGACGATCAGGCCCACGGAGTTCACGCCGAAGAGCAGGCTGAAGGTCTGCGGGGAGGCGCCGTAGATCTCCTGGATGACGAACGGCGACGCGGAGATGTATGCGAACAGCGCGGCGAACGCGAAGCCGCCCGCGATCATGTACCCGGTGAAGACGCGGTCGGCGAGGAGCGACTTCATGGTGCGCAGCGCCTCGACGGTGCCGCCGCTGTGCCGGTTCTCGGGGGCGAGCGTCTCGGGCAGGGACCGCCAGACCAGGACCGTCAGGGCGATGCCGACCACGGTGAGCACGGCGAAGATGCCGTGCCAGTCGGTGAAGCGCAGGACCTGGCCGCCGATGAGGGGCGCGATGACCGGGGCGACCCCGGAGATCAGCATGAGGGTGGAGAAGAAGCGGGCCATCTCCACGCCGTCGTAGAGGTCACGGACGACGGCGCGGGCGATGACGATGCCCGCGGCGCCCGCCAGACCCTGCAACAGGCGGAAGGCGATGAGGAGTTCCGCGGTGGGCGCGAAGGCGCAGATCGCGGTGGCGAGGATGTAGACCAGGAGCCCGATGAGCAGCGGCCTGCGGCGCCCCCACTTGTCGCTCATCGGCCCGACGACGAGCTGCCCGAGCGCCATGCCGGTGAGGCAGGCGGTGAGGGTGAGCTGCGCGGTCGCGGCGGAGGTGTGCAGCGAGCGGGTGACCTCCGGGAGCGCCGGGAGGTACATGTCCATGGAGAGCGGCGGCACCGCCGTGAGGCCGCCGAGCACGAGGGTGACCAGGATGCCGGTGCGGCGCTGGGCGGTGCGGGCGGGAGCGGCCGGGGCCACGTCGCTCTCCACCGTCCGGGACTGCCGTATGAGGGGGCCTTCTGACCCACTCGTGGTGCGGCTGCCGTGCTCCGGCATGCGGATTCCCTCCCGATTAGGCGTGCGATTACCTATGCTCTCAGCTCAGCTGTGCTGGTTGAGACCATTTCCCGCGGTACTCCGCGGTAGGAACAGGGGCCCCTGTGGTGGAAGACGACCGTGAGCCCGTGCGCTGGGGCATCCTCGCGACGGGCGGGATCGCCGCGTCGTTCACGGCGAACCTCCTCGACATGCCGGACGCGGAGGTGGTCGCGGTGGCGTCCCGGACCGACGCGTCGGCGAAGGCGTTCGCCGAGCGGTTCGGGATACCGCGTGCGTACGGGGAGTGGGGCGCGCTCGCCGAGGACGAGGACATCGACGTCGTGTACGTGGCGACGCCGCACGCCTCGCACCGGGCGGCGGCGGGGCTCTGCCTGGAGTCCGGCCGCGCGGTGCTCTGCGAGAAGGCGTTCGCGCTGAACGCACGCGAGGCTCTGGAGATGGTGACGCTCGCCCGGCGGCGCGGCCTCTTCCTGATGGAGGCCATGTGGATGTACTGCCATCCGCTGATCAGGCGGCTGAAGGCGCTGGTCGACGACGGGGCGATCGGCGAGGTGCGGACCGTGCAGGCCGACTTCGGGCTCGCCGGGCCCTTCCCGCCGGCGCACCGCCTCCGCGACCCGGCGCAGGGCGGTGGTTCGCTGCTCGATCTCGGGGTGTACCCGGTGTCGTTCGCGCAGCTGCTGCTCGGGGAGCCCTCGGGAGTGACTGCGAGAGCGGCGCTCTCGGACGAGGGCGTTGATCTCCAGACGGGAATGCTGCTCTCGTGGGAGAGCGGTGCTCACGCTTTGTTGCACTGCTCCATCAACGCGGGCACCCCCGTCACCGCCTCCGTCACCGGTTCGCGGGGCCGCATCGACGTCCCGAACGGCTTCTTCTTCCCGGACCGCTTCGTGCTGCACCGCGACGGCCGTGACCCCGAGGAGTTCACGGCCGTCCCCGAGCACGGCCCCCGCGACAGCCTCAAGCACGAGGCCGCCGAGGTCATGCACCGCCTGCGCGCGGGCGACACCGAGTCGCCCCTGGTCCCGCTGGACGGGACGCTCGCGGTGATGCGGACCCTGGACGCGGTGCGGGAGCGGATCGGGGTGCGCTACCCGGGCGAGTGAGCGCGGCCCCGCGGACCGCTGGGTCAGGAGGGTCAGGCGGGCTTCAGCCCCGGGTTCCCCGCCTCCGTCACGAAGGACGCGGCCGTGGTGATCGGCGCCCCCGGCGTGGTCACCGCCGACACGGTCTTGAAGTCGGCGCGCGCGGACTTCTGTCCGAGAGCGACGGTCACGTACCCGCGCCGCCCGTTGTAGAACTTCATGTGCGGGTTGGCCTTGGTGTAGGTGTCCCAGTTCGCGGGCTTGTCGGCGCCGTCCTTGCCGCTGGCGATGGACGTGGCGACGATCTCCGTGCCTACCGTCCTGGACGCCTGGTCGTCGAAGTCGGCCTTGATGTCGTAGGCGTACGCGACGTGCACGTCGCCCGTGAGCACCATCAGGTTCTCGATCCCGGCCGACGCCGCGCCCGCAAGGACCCGGTCGCGGGAGGCGGTGTAGCCGTCCCAGGCGTCCATGCTGACCTTCGCCACCGCGTTGAGGTCGAGCTTGCGCTGGGAGAAGTTGACCTGCTGCGGCACGACGTTCCACAGCGCACGCGAGCGGCGCCAGCCGTCGATGAGCCAGCGCTCCTGGGTGGCCCCGGTGAGCGTGCGCCTCGGGTCCGTCGACTCGGGTCCCGGGACGTGCGTGCCGTCGCCGTACGCCTGGTCGGAGCGGTACTGCCGGGTGTCGAGGACGTCGAACTGGGCGAGCCTGCCCCACTGCACACGGCGGTAGAGCTGCAGGTCCGGGCCCTGGGGCTGCTGGGGGCTGCGCAGCGGCTGGTTCTCCCAGTACGCGCGGTAGGCGGCGGCGCGGCGGACGAGGAACTCGGCGGGCGGGTTGCCGTTCTCGTCGAGGTCGCCCGCGTAGTTGTTCTCGGCCTCGTGGTCGTCCCAGGTGACGACGAAGGGGTGCGCGGCGTGCGCGGCGCGCAGATCCGGGTCGGACTTGTAGAGGGCGTACCGCAGGCGGTAGTCCTCAAGTGTCTGCGTCTCGCGGTTGTAGAGCGCGGGCAGCGTGCGGTCGGTGTAGTTGCGGGCGCCGCCGACCGCGTTCACCGCGTACTCGTAGAGGTAGTCACCGAGGTGGAAGACGACGTCGACATCGTCCTGCGCCAGGTGTTTGTACGCGGTGAAGTAGCCGTCGTGGTACGCCTGGCAGGACACGGCGGCGAGCGTCAGGGAGCTGACCCTGCTGCCGGCCGCGGGGGCGGTGCGGGTCCGGCCGGTGTCGCTGATCCACTTCCCCGTCTTGAAGCGGAAGTAGTAGGTCCGGCCGGCGTCGAGGTTGTTCACCTCGACGTGCACGGTGTGGTTGAACTCGGGGTGGGCGTTGGCGGAACCGCGTCTGGCGATGCGGCGGAAGCGGGCGTCGTGGGCGAGCTCCCACTGGACGATGACACGCTCGGCGGGCAGACCGTTGCCCGGCTCGTACGGGGACGGGGCGAGGCGGGTCCAGAGCAGGACCGAGCCGGGCAGCGGGTCGCCGGATGCCACACCGAGCGTGAACGGATTGTCGGCGATCTTCCGTGCGTCCAGCTCGGCGGCGCTCGCCGCGCCCGCCGTCGGCAGGTTGGTGGCGAAGGCGAGCGAGGCGGCGGCTCCGGTGACGGTGAGGAAACGACGGCGGCCCAAGCGGCTCGCGGCCGCTCGGATTTCGGCTGTGCCCTGCTGGCCTGCGGGTGTCATGTGGCCCTCCCCTGACGATTGGTGTCACGGGCATGCAAGTGGCGGGGGACGACGCGCGCCTGTCGCGTACACAACACTCGGATGGCGGGACGATGATGCTCGCGTGGACGAGCCTCACGTACGCTGCGGGGCCATGAACGCTGAGCCAACTGGACAGACGAAGACCGCTGTGGTGACCGGCGCGGGCTCCGGGATCGGCCGGTCCGTGGCGGTCGAACTGCTGCGGGCCGGATGGTCCGTGGCGCTCGCGGGGCGCCGCAAGGAGACACTGGAGGAGACGGCGGCGATCGCGGCCGGAGTGTCGGAGGGCGCGGCCGTGCGGCCCGTCCCGCACGCCGAGGGATCCGCCGAGCCGAACGCCCCGGCCGAGACCGACGCCTTGTGCCTGCGCACCGACGTCTCACGGCCCGATGACGTGGCCGCGCTCTTCGCGGCCGTACGCGACCGCTTCGGCCGTCTCGATCTCCTCTTCAACAACGCCGGCACGTTCGGCCCCGGCGGCGTGCCCGTCGACGAACTGGAGTACGACGCGTGGCGGCACGTCGTCGACACGAACCTCAACGGCGCGTTCCTGTGCGCGCAGGCGGCCTTCCGGCAGATGAAGGGGCAGGACCCGCAGGGCGGCCGGATCATCAACAACGGCTCGATCTCCGCGCACGTCCCGCGCCCGCGCTCCATCGCGTACACGGCGACCAAGCACGCGCTGACCGGCCTGACGAAGTCGCTCTCCCTGGACGGCCGCCCCTACCGGATCGCCTGCGGCCAGATCGACATCGGCAACGCGGCGACGGACATGACCGAGCAGATGCGGACCGGGATCCTCCAGGCCAACGGGGAGCTGGCTCCCGAGCCGGTGATGGACGTGTCGGACGTGGCACGGACGGTGCGCCACATGGCGGAGCTCCCCCTGGAGGCGAACGTGCAGTTCGCGACGGTGCTGGCGACCAACATGCCGTTCATCGGGCGGGGTTAGCCGCCGGCGCCCCTGGCAGACCGCGATGTGGCCGACCGTGACCCCACCCTCACGGTCGGCCCACATCTGCACAAACGGAATGGGAAGTCCCGCGTCAATTACGCGCATCACACCCCGTATGCTCAGCGAGCCCTCCACGAGAACTCCACATTCAGAGCACTCTCACAGCACACTCGGAGCACACCTTGCGCATACGTTCCGCCGCCCCGGCCATCCTCGCCGCGGCCGCACTCGCGGCCCCTCTGCTCGCCGCGTCCCCCGCGACCGCGGCCTCGCACCAGGGCGGACTGCACCTCGGGTACATCCAGTTCGACAGCCCGGGCCGCGACTCCCGTTCCAACTCCTCGCTGAACGCGGAGTGGGTGAACATCCACAACAACTCCGGCTCGGCGGTCCAGCTCAAGGGCTACAAGCTGAAGGACAACACCGGCTACACGTACACCTTCGGCAGCTACAAGATCGGCGCCGGCAAGACGGTCAAGGTCCGCACCGGCAAGGGCACCAACGCCTCCGGCGTCCGCTACTGGGGCCGCGGCTCGTACGTCTGGAACAACACCAGCGACAAGGCCCGCCTCATCAAGCCGAGCGGTTCGCTCAAGGACTCCTGCTCCTGGACGAACAGCGACCCCGGCTACAAGAGCTGCCACTGACGGCCCATCGGCCACTGTGAAGGGGAGGGGGGCAGGGCAGCCGCTCCGTGACGGCCGGTGGGGACCCGCGCTGGGGGGCGGCGGGAATGACCGGGGTCGCGGAACGGTTGCCCTGCGACATGACGACGAATCCAGCCGGCATCTCCTCCCCCGGCGCGCCCTCTCCTGACGTGCTGCGCTACACCGCGTTCGCGACCGACCCGGCGGGCGGCAACCCCGCCGGGATCGTGCTCGACGCCGCCGGTCTCGACGATGCGGCGATGCTGGGGATCGCGGCGGAGGTGGGGTACAGCGAATCGGCCTTCCTGTTCCCCGCGTCCGGTGCCGCTTCCGGTGAGGGCCGCTCCGCCGACGGGCGCTCCTACGAGGTGCGCTACTTCAGCCCGAAGGCCGAGGTCTCCTTCTGCGGGCACGCGACGGTCGCGGCGGCGGTCGCCCTGGCCGAACGGGGCGGCGGCGCGGGCGACTTCGTCTTCTCCACGCAGGCGGGTACGGTGCCGGTGACCGTGACCGACGCGGACGGCACCCTGCGGGCCACGCTCACCAGCGTCGAACCGCGCGTCGACGAGGTCACGGCGGCCGACCTGACCGAGGCCCTGGCCGCGCTCGACTGGCCCGCGGCCGACCTCGACCCGTCCCTGCCGCCCCACCTCGCCTACGCGGGCGCCCGCCATCTGATCCTGGCCGCCGCGACGCGCGAGCGGCTCGCCGACCTGTCGTACGACTTCGACCGCCTCGCGGCCCTGATGCGCCGCCTGGATCTGACCACGGTCCAACTGGTCTGGCGGGAATCGGAGTTGACGTTCCACGTGCGCGACCCGTTCCCGGTGGGCGGCGTGGTGGAGGACCCCGCCACGGGCGCGGCGGCGGCCGCGTTCGGTGCGTACGCGCGCGAACTGGGCCTGGTACCCGCCGAGTCGGAGCTCACCCTGCACCAGGGCGCGGACATGGGACGCCCCGGGGTGCTCACGGTCACCCTGCGGGAGGGTGACGCGAGGGTGCGGGTCAGCGGGGCGGCGGTGCCGATCGGGGAGTAGGGCCCTTCACCCTGGTGGGCCCGGGGGCACCCCCGTGGGCGAACCCGGGAACCCCGGCGCGAGGCGGTGGGCCTCGTCAGGCCTGACCCGTCTCGAACCGGGAGACCTTCCCGTCGTCGACGGTGAAGTGCCACTTGGTCCGCATCTCGCCCCACGTGTCGTTGCGGAACGTGACGAGCAGCGTGCGCCCGGCGTCCGCCTCGTTCTCCACGTCCATGTGGCCGTGCGGGGAGAAGATCTCGCGGTCCGTCCAGTCGGCGATGTCCCGGTCGGAACCGTCGTCGGACATGGTGGCACCGGGGGCGAGCAGGGCCTGGAAGGCGGCCTGGTCGTGGGAGTTCACGGCGGTGACGAAGGCCCTGACCGTCGGGTCGGAGAGCCGGTTTACCTGAATGCTCATGCACCCACGGTCACACCGGCCGCCCCGCCCCGCCACCGGACGGGGTCACCCGTACGGCCGCTTGAGCGGGGTGCGCGGCAGGGCTCTGACGGACGGTGGGGGGACGAGCACCGCGTGACGAGCACCGCCGCCCAGGCCCCAACCCCAGGAGACAGCGCCATGACCAGTTCCTGCTTCGACCGACGCGACCTGGGCCTTCTGCTGCTCCGCGTCGGGACCGGCGGCGTCCTCGCCGCACACGGCGCCCAGAAGCTGTTCGGCTGGTTCGGCGGGCATGGCATCGAAGGCACCGGCGCCTTCATGGAGTCCATCGGCTACAAGCCCGGCAAGGCGAACGCCGTCATCGCGGGGCTCGCCGAGGCGGGCGGCGGCACCCTGCTCGCGCTCGGCCTCGCGACCCCCGCCGCCGGTTCCGCCGCGGCGGGCGCCATGGCCGGGGCGACCGCGGTGCACGCCCCCAACGGCTTCTTCAGCCAGGGCGGCGGCTACGAGTACCCGGCGTTCCTCGGCATGGTCGCCGCGGCCCTCGCCGTCACGGGCCCCGGCGCCTACTCCGCCGACTCCGCGCTCGGCCACACGTTCAACCGCAACTGGATGGTGCCGGCCGCCCTGGCGGGCACGGCACTCGGCGTACTCGTGACGGTGGGCTCGCGAACCAAGAACGTACGGGAACAGGAAAACGAGTCAGGCCCCGACGAGACCTGACGACTACCCCCACGGCTGCCCCACGGCCGTCGGCCCGGCGCTTGATGGGCGCTTGACAAGGGACGTGGCCGTCGGCCCGCGACAATGGCCACCCTGCACCACCGGTGCCTGACGGCCGCTTGATGGACGCTCGACGACGTACGTGGCCACCCGGCCGCCACGATGGCCACCCGACGCACCACAGCCCCCTGCCCGCCGCCCCACAGCCGTCTACCCAGCGCTTCACGGACGCCTCGCCGGCGCCTGACGCGGACGCTTCGATGAACGCTCGACGACGTACGCGCCCACCCGGCCGCCACGATGGCCACCCGACGCACCACAGCCCTCTGCACGCCGCATCACCGATGCCTGACGAGCGCTTCTTGGGCGCTCGACGACATACGTGGCCGCCCGGCCGCCACGATGGTGTCGATCGGCGGAAGCTTCGGTGGGTGAGGCCGTCCGGCGCCCCACGGCGGTCGGCCGACGGCCCGGCGCCCGGCGTTCCGGCGCCCCGCGGCGAAAGTCGCTCGCACCGGTACGAGTTGACCGGATAGCGTCCGCGCCCATGACCGACACCACCCCCTCCCCCGCGTCCGGCGGGACCGCCGCATCGGACCTGCCGCCCCGCCTCACCCGCCTCACCTTCCACGGCCCGCTCTCCGCGGCGCGGGCCGCACGCCTCGTCGAGCGCGTCGCGCCGGGCACCGGCTCGGTCCTCGATCTCGGCTGCGGCTGGGGCGAGTTGCTGCTGCGCGTCCTCGAAGCCGCCCCGGGCGCCACCGGCGTGGGCGTCGATCTGTCGGCCGAGGACCTGGCCAGGGGCCACGCCGCCGCCAAGGAGCGCGGCCTGGCCGAACGGGTCTCCTTCGTCGAGGAATCGGCGACGGACACCACCCGTGGCCCCGCCGATCTCGTCCTCTGCCTGGGAGCGAGCCACGCCCTCAGTTCCACCGAGCCGCCGGGCCACACCGAGGCGGCCCTGCGCGCGCTGCGCGGCCTGGTCAACCCCGGTGGCCGTGTCGTGCTCGGCGAGGGCTTCTGGCAGCGCACGCCCACCTCCGACGAGCTCTCCGCGATGTGGCCGGGCGCCCACGCCGGCGAACACCTCTACCTGGGCGACCTCGTGGACGCGGCGATCGCCGCGGACTTCCGGCCGGTGTGGGTGGAGACGGCGAGCGCGGAGGAGTGGGAGGAGTTCGAGTCCGGCTACCGAGCGGATGTGGAGGAATGGCTGGCCACGCACCCCGGCCACCCCCTTGCCGCCGAGACCCGCGAGAAGGTCGACCACCAGCGCTCCGGCTGGCTGCGCGGCTACCGGCAGGCGCTCGGCATCGCCTATCTGACGTTGATGCCGGTGGGCTGAGGACGGTGGGCCGAGGGCAGCGGGCCGAGGGCGGTGGGCAGCCGCCCGCGCCTCCGCGATACCGACCGAAGTCTGCCGCCCATCGACTTTCGGCCGCTCCCCCGCGGGCACCTGCCCGCCTAGCGTCGAGGACATGACCAGCGAAGAGCGTCTCGCCCCCGTCCCGCTCCACAAGGACCGCACGACGGTCCTCGGTTACCCGCGCGGTGACCTGCTGGCGATCCTCATCGGCACGCCGGTCCTGGGGCTGCTGCTGGGGCTCGCCCTGCCACCCCTGGCCCGGTGGCTGAGTGACCTGCCGGTGCTGCCCTGGCGGGACGGCATCACGTTCGTCGGCTCGCTGGACGAGCCGTGGCAGACCGCGATCGTGACGGGCGTCGGTCTGGTCGGCGGAGTTCTCCTCGCCGTCACGGAGATCGCCGGGACCCTGAAGCTGAGGATGACCGACCAGGAGCTGGTGACCGAGCAGCACGAGGTGACGCGGACCATCGAACGCGCCCGCGTCTCCGCGGTGTTCCTGGACGGCAAGGAGCTGGTGGTCCTGGACGAGACGTCACGCCAGTTCACGCGCGGCGTCCACAAGACGGCGGCCCCGGCCCTGGCCGAGGCGTTCCGCTCGCACGGCTACCCCTGGCAGGACGCCGACCCGTACGCGCCCATGTTCCACCGCTGGATCCCCGGCGCTCCCGGCCTGCCCGCCG
This sequence comes from Streptomyces sp. NBC_01283, assembly GCF_041435335.1. Taxonomy (NCBI): domain Bacteria; kingdom Bacillati; phylum Actinomycetota; class Actinomycetes; order Kitasatosporales; family Streptomycetaceae; genus Streptomyces; species Streptomyces sp. NBC_01283. Next base: position 6,436,953 of record NZ_CP108430.1, on the reverse strand, counting down.
AGGCGCACGCGGTCCTCGCGGCGCGGAAGGCCGCGCTGAAGAGCGAGGCCAAGGAGGACGTCCGGGACCTCGCGGAGACGATGCAGGGTCTGGGATACGTCGTACGGGACGAGGGCAAGGACCAGTACTGGCGCCCGCTGGCAGGGGGACCCGGCGGAAGGGGCGGTGGCGCTCGGACCTGAGCGCCACCGCCCGCACACACGAGGGTCAGAAGACGAACGGCCCGGGCGCCTGCGCCGACGTGGCGTTGCAGGTCACGCTGATCCCGAGGACCACGACCTGCAGCGACTTGCCCTCCAGGCTGTCGCCGGTGGCGACGGTCCCGTCGAGCGGTCCGGTGGAGACCTCGCCGCCGGCGGGGATGGCCGGGTTGGAGCTGCCGGTGAAGGTCGCGGTGTCCGAGCCGTTCTTGGTGAGCGTGAGCGTCGAGTCGACCGAGTTGGCGGCGATGTCGATGGGGGCGCTGATCGCCGAGGTGGAGACGCTGATGGTCGCGGCGGTCCCGTCCTGGGTGGCCTTGAGCGTCGCCGACCCCGAGCCCCACGACCCGCAGTCGAACGAGATGGTGGCCGTGTCCGGGGTGACCGCGGTGGCGGCGGGCGCCATCACCATCGCGCCGACGGCGACAAGACCGACACCGAGCGCCGACCCGGCACCGAGCCTGCCGGGTCCGCCGAGTCCGCCGGACCCGACGGCACCGAATCCGCCTCTTCTTCCTATTGCGCGCATGCCATGCCTCATGGGGGCCTGCCTTCAAGTGGGGGGAATGCGGGGGGGGGAGGAAGCCCGGCAACTGACGACTCGTCAGCATCCCGAGCCGTCGCCCATTGAGGCACGGGCCCCTTGCGGCCACAAGGGGCACTCCCATGATTCTTGACATGCTACGGCCAATTTCGGCCGCGCCTCCGCAATCAGTGCAAAATGGCGATCATGACCTCGCCCCAGACCTATCAGCCGGTACTCGACCGCATCGCGGCCGAGATCGAGAAGACACCGGGGCGCGGCACGCCCGCCGACTACATCCCGGCGCTCGCCGCGTGCGACCCGCGCCGCTTCGGCATGGCCGTCGCGGAGCCGGACGGCACCGTGTACGGCGTGGGCGACTGGCGGCAACCGTTCTCCGCGCAGTCCATCACCAAGGTGTTCACCCTCGCGCTCGACCTGGCTCGCGAGGGCGACGCGCTCTGGGACCACGTGGGCCGGGAGCCCTCCGGCAACCCCTTCAACTCGCTCGTGCAGCTGGAGTACGAGAGCGGCATCCCGCGCAACCCGTTCATCAACGCGGGCGCACTCGTCGTCACCGACCGCCTCCAGACCCAGACCGGGGACGCGGCGGGCGCGCTCCTGGACCTGCTGCGCGCGGAGAGCGGCAACGACCGGCTCACCATCAACGAGAGCGTCGCCGCCTCCGAGTCCACACACGGGGACCGCAACGCCGCGCTGGGCCATTTCATGGCGGCGTACGGAAACATCGACAACCCGGTGCCCGTCCTGCTGGACCAGTACTTCCGCCAGTGCTCCGTCGAGGCGTCCTGCGCCGACCTCGCCCTGGCCACCGGCTTCCTCGCCCGCTACGGCATCCGCGCCGACGGCACGCGCCTGCTCAGCCGCAGCCAGGCCAAGCAGGTCAACGCGATCATGCTCACCTGCGGCACGTACGACGCGGCGGGCGACTTCGCCTACCGCGTGGGCCTCCCCGGCAAGAGCGGCGTCGGCGGCGGCATCATCGCGGTCGTCCCGGGCCACTGCACGCTCTGCGTCTGGAGCCCGGGCCTGGACGAGCGCGGCAACTCGGTCTCGGGAGTGGCTGCGCTCGACCGCTTCACGACCCTGACGGGCCTCTCGGTGTTCTGAGACTCGCGGCGACCTGAGGCTCCGGTGCCTGGATCGAGGACTCCACAGGGACCCAACGCCCCTCAGAGGGCGCCGGGCCGCAGGGGAGAAGCGGCAGACGAGTCGGGCTGTACGCCGGGTTCTGTCGCCCGGTCGCCTCGCGGCGGCCGGGGAGACGGCCATCCATCTAGGGCCCGCATTGCTGCGGGCCTCGTGCGGTCTACCCGCGGACTCGGGCGGGCAGCCCTCGGTCGTCCGCGCAGGGCCCTGTCTCCAGGGCCCCTCTTGACCTTGCTCCAGGTGGGGTTTACCTAGCCGCCTGAGTCACCTCAGGCGCTGGTGGTCTCTTACACCACCGTTTCACCCTTACCGGAGACCGAAGTCTCCGGCGGTCTGTTTTCTGTGGCACTGTCCCGCGGGTCACCCCGGGTGGCCGTTAGCCACCACCTTGCCCTGTGGAGCCCGGACGTTCCTCGGGAAGAGCCCCTGGTGAGGGGAGCTTCACGCGGCCGTCCGCCCGGCTCGTCTGCCGTGTCGACCATGCTACCCGGCGTGTGCCGCGGCTCTGCCCCACGAACGCCCCCGTCGCCAGGAACGAGCCCGCCAGGATGAGCGCGAACGCCGCCGCGATGCCCGCCGTGAGGGGTTCGGAGAGGAACGCGACGCCTGCCGCCACCGCCACCGCCGGGTTCACGTAGGTGAAGACGACCGCCTTGGTCGGGCCCGCCTCACGGATGAGTTCGAGGAAGACGACGAAGGCCAGGGCCGTGCAGATGACGCCGAGGCCCGCGAGGGAGACCAGCGTCGGGGCGTCCGGGACGGCGGACGGCCAGGTCAGCGCGGCCGGTACGGCGTAGACCACGGCCGCCAGCGTCAGGCAGGGGGCGATCAGTTGGAGCGTGGGGACCGCCTTGAGGTGGCGGGCCACGATCAGGGGCGCCGCCGCGTAGCCGAGCGCCGTGAGCAGGACCTCCGTGAGGGACCAGGCGTCGCCGCCGGTGAGGTGCGGGACGGTCAGGACCGCCACTCCGCCGAGGCCGAGACCGAGCCCCGTCAGGCGGCGCGCGCCAAGGCGCTCCGTGTCTCCGAAGAGGCGGGCCAGGACGGCGCCGATGATCGGCACGGCGGCGATCAGGAGGCCCGCGGTGGAGCTGGAGAGGTGGCGCTCGGCGTCCGTCAGGGTCCACCAGGGGCCCAGGATCTCGATGCAGGCAAAGGCCAGCATCGGCTTCCAGTGGGCGCCCAGGACGCGGGTGAGACCCCCTTGCCGCAGGGCGAACGGCAGCAGCAGTGCGGCGCCGAGCGCGCAGCGGGTGAAGACCACCATGGAGGGTGAGAGGTCTTCGACCGCCACCTTGATCATCAGGTACGGGATGCCCCAGAGGACGCCCATGAGGGAGAAGAGGAACCAGCCGCGTGCAGTCATGCGGGCAGTTTCCGGCCGTTCAGCGCCCGCCGTCTTGAACGCTGTTGCGGTCCTGAGGGCTGTGGTGGCCCTGAACGCTGGTGCGGTACGCCGCCGGGGTCACCCCGAGGACGCGGCGGAACCACCGGGTCAGGTGCGCCTGATCGGCGAAGCCCACCAGGGACGCCGCCTCCGCGGGCCGCAGCCCCGCGTCGAGCAGCGCGCGGGCCCGGGTCACGCGGTGCTGGGCGAGCCAGGCGTACGGCGGCATCCCCGTCGACGTACGGAAGGCGCGCAGGAGTTGGTAGCGGGAGAGGCCCAGGGGCGCCGCCAGTTCGGCGAGGGAGGGCGGGGCCAGGAGTTCGTCGGCGAGGCGGTCGCGCACGGCGCGGGCGATGCGGTCGCCGCCGGGCACCGTGTCGCACAGGGGCCGGGCGGAGCCGTGTCTGCGGGCGAGGGCGGTGAGCAGCCAGGGCAGCCGTGACTCGGCCTCCAGCCGGTCGTGGCTGCCGCTGAGTTCGGTGTGGGCGGTGCGCAGGGCCGCGGCGAGCTCGGGGTCGTGCAGGACCGGGTCGCCGAAGTGGGGTGCGGTCAGGGTGCCCTCGGCGAGGAGGTGCGGCGCGGGGTACATCGCCCGGTACGCGTATCCGCCCTGGCGTCCCGGGCCGCCGGTGTGCACCTCGCCCGGGGCGAGCACGACGATGCTTCCGGGTCCGACGTCGAGGCGTCCGCCCCGGTAGTCGATGACCTCGGAGCCGCCGACGCAGACGCCGACGGTGAACTCCGCGTGGTAGTGCGGGGCGTAGCGGTGCCGGTCGAAGCGGGCGGTGAGGAGGTCGAGGGGCGGTGCACACGGTTCGAGGCGGGCCCGCGCCCAGACCGCGTGCTCACGACCGCCCTGCGGTGCCCCACCGTTCATGCCGCTCCCCCTCGTCACCACGCTCGACCGACGCTTCCGGACGCCGCGCTCAGACGTCACCCACGGGCGCCCTCAGGGGTGCAACGCCCGCGCGCCCCTCTTCCATGCCGTCGCCAGGTCGGCGTCGCCGGGAAACCGTCCGTGGATCTCCAGGATGACCATGCCGTGCGCGAAGGCCCAGGCCGCGCGGGCCAGGTCGACGTCGTGGTCGCAGGCCCGCATGAGGGGGGCGGCGGCCCGGTCCTCCAGGCCGGCCGGGAGGGCGTGGCGCGGGAGGGGGCGTTCGGTGGCGAGGCGGTAGAGGTGGGGGTGGGCGAGGGCGTAGGTGCGGTACGCGTCGGTCAGGGCCTGGAGCGAGCCGGGGTGCTCGGCCTCGGCCGCCTCGCAGGCTTCCGCCGATTCGGTGAGCATGTGCGCGATCAGCTCGACCTCCACCGCCGTCTTGTCGGGGAAGTGCTTGTAGAGGGACGGGGCCTTGATGCCGAGCCGGTCGGCCAGGGAGCGCATCGTGAGCTTCTCGGCGCCGGACTCCTCCAGGAGGTCACGGGCCGCCGCGACGATCTCCCGCGCGCGGGGCGTGAGGTGCTGCCCCCCTGCGGGCCGCTCGGGACGTCCGGGCCGCCCGGACCGCCCCGCGGGCTCGGCCCGCCGCTCCTGTCGCTGGTCAGCCACGCTGGAACCCTTCCTTCGTACGCAGTCCATAGCCGAAGGCGCGATCGTACGAGATGTGGGCGAGCCAGCCGCACAGGGCGGCGAAGGCGGGGGCCCATTCGATCGGCGTGAAGGTGTAGAGGGCGATGAGGGCGACGGGGATCAGGGCCCGGTGCGCCGCGTTGTAGAACGGGACGGCGCGGGGCGGGAGTTGACCCTTCACCATGTGGGGAGCGTCGCCGACGGCGACCAGGAAGGTCAGGTCGGGGGCGATGAAGAAGGCGAAGGCCAGGAGACCCGCGAGCCAGCCGTGGTTGACGGCTTCGAGTACGGCGAAGGCCGACCAGAAGAGCGCGTTCGCCAGCCAGGCGGCACGGCGGACGAGGGCGAGCCTGCCGATCGTCGTGCGCGGGGTGGCGGCGGTGACCGGGTGCGTTGCCGTGGCGCTCATGGGGGCCTCCTCGGAAGCGGTTGGCTAACCTTGTTAGCCAGAATCTACGGCTAACGACGTTAGCCGTCAAGGAATGCGTCGCGGAGACACCGACGGCCTTCCTTGACCTTGCCGCAGCGTCAACGTTTCTACTGGCCTCATGAACGGGATGCGGATCGGCGAGCTCGCCGGTGTCGTCGGCGTCACCACGCGGGCGATCAGGCACTATCACCACCTGGGGCTGCTGCCGGAGCCCGAGCGGCGGGCCAACGGTTATCGGGAGTACGGGCTGCGGCACGCCGTCGTACTCGCGCGGATCCGGCGGCTGACCGAGCTGGGGCTCGGGCTCGCCGAGGTGCGGGACGTGCTCGCGGACGACGCGGGGCGCGAGCTCGCCGAGGTGCTCGCCGAACTGGACGCGGACCTCGCACGTCAGGAGGACGCCATCCGCGCGCGGCGGGAGCGGCTGCGGGTGCTGTTGGAGGACGCGGAGCAGGGACGACTGTCCGCCGAGGGGCCCGTCTCGCCCCAACTGGGCGAGTTCTTCGCGGAGATGGCCCGCTCCACCGCCGGCCGCGAGGGGCCGGAGTCCGCGATGGCCGCGAAGGACCGGGAGCTGCTCGCCCTGATCGACACGACGGCACCCCCGGAGGACCGGGACAGGCTCCTGGCGGCGATGCACCCGGCGCTGACCACTCCGGGGGCGGTGGAGCGCGCGCACGAGGTGTACGCGCTGCTCGACGCGCTGGCGGAGGCCGATCCCGCCGATCCGGGTACGGACGCCGCCGTGGAGGAGGCGGCCCGCGCGCTCGCCGGAGCGCTGCCCGACTCTCTCCTGGAGGACCTTGGCACGGAGGGCGTACGGGCCGTGGCCGACGGGGTGGGCCTCGGGGACGACCGGTTCCTCGACGCCTTCTTCTCCGAATTCGCCCCCGCCCAGGCGGAGGCCGTCCGCCGCGGGATGCGGCTGCTCCTGGAGCGAGGTGCGGGATGAGGGCGCTCATGCGGGCCCTCGCCTGGGTGGTCGTACCCGTCGAACTCGCGCTCGCCGTCTGCCTGTTGGTGGGCGTCCCACTACCCCCGCACGTCCTCGTCGGCGTGGAGGCCGTCGCCGTGGCGCTGCTCGCCGTCGAGGGAGTGGGGCTCGCGGTCGTCTACCGGCGAGGCGGGCGCGCGGCGGTCAGGGAGCTCGTGCCCGAGCCGGTGCGGCTGATCGTCGGCCATGAGGTGCGGGCGCTGCACGGCCTGGTGCTGTGGGTGGCGCGGCGGCGGCACGGCGTGCGGGCGGGGGATCTCGCCTTCGGGTACGCCCGCGATCAGGCCGCGATGCTCTACGGCTTCGTGTTCGTCTGCGTCGTGGAGACGGTCGGGCTCGCCGTGCTGCTGCGGAACTTTCCCACGCTCCACGCGATCACTCTCGTCATCGACGTCTACGGCGTCGTCCTGATGCTCGGCATCCATGCCGCGTCCGTGACCCGGCCGCACGTGCTGTCCGCCGACGCACTCCGCGTACGCCACGGCGCCCACCGTGACCTGCGAATACCCCTGCACCTGATCGCGTCCGCGAGCGGTCAGCGGCGTTTCACGCACGAGGCCGCCGACGGGGTGCTCGACATTCCGGTCGCCTCGCAGACGTCCCTCACGCTGGAGCTGACGGAGCCGATCATGGCGGTCGGTCTTCTTGGTGGGCGCCGGCCTGTGACGACCGTACGGCTGCATTCCGACGAGCCGGCGAAGCTGCGAGCCGCGCTGGGGCGGGCCCTGGCACTCACGCAGGCACGAACCGCACCTTCGCCGTCCCAGGGTCCGCCTGCGTGAGCCGTACCCGCAGCCGCTCCCCCAACGGCAGGTCGCCGGTACCGCCCTCGACGCGGGCGACGATCGCGGGGTCGGTCAACTGGACCGTCCCGACCGCGGGTTCACGCTCCTGGACATCGACCACCACCCCGTCGAAGAGCTCGCCCACCCGGTCCTTGAGCAGCGCGGCCTCGACGAGGTCCACGCACTCGCGCTCCACGGTGTTGGCGCGCCGCGTGCCGTCCGCCATCTCCTTGGGCAAGTCCGGCAGCGCGGCGAGCACCCACTCCGGTGGCTCGTCCCCGGCGACCGCGGCCACGCACAGCTCGGCGGCGTAACGGTCGACGAGGCGGCGGAGCGGGGCGGTGCAGTGGGCGTAGGGGGCGGCGACGGCGGCGTGCGTGGTGAGCTCCGGGACGTCGCCGCCGCTGAACGCCGTATAGCCCGCGCCCCGCAGGAGCGTCGTGCACTCCTGGAGGAACGCGGCGTGGTGCGGCTGGTGCGGGTCGAGGGAGCGGACGAGCTCGGCGTACGGGACGTGGTGCGGCCAGTCGACCCGCAGGGCCTTCGCGGTGCGGCGCAGCCGGCCGACGGCGCCGTCCGGGGCGGTGGGCAGGGTGCGCAGGATCCCCGCTCCCGTCCGGATCATGAGCTCGGCGGCGGCCATGCCGGTGAGCAGGGAGATCTGGGCGTTCCACCCGTCGGCGGGCAGCGGGGCGCGGAAGTCGAGTTCGTACGCGCCGTTGCGCTCCACGATCTCCTGCTCGGGCACGTTGAGGGAGATGCCGCCGCGCTCGACCTCCAGTTGCTCGCGCAGCCGCCCGATGTCGGCGAGCAGCGCGAGGGCCTCCTCGGCGGTGCCGCCGTCGATGGCCCGCTGTACGCCGTCGTAGTCGAGCTTCGCGCGGCTGCGTACGAGGGCACGGCGCACGTCCGTGGAGAGCGCCCGCCCCTCCCCGTCCAGATCGATCGTCCAGAGCACCGCGGGGCAGTCCTGCCCCGGAAGCAGACTGGCGGCGCCCTCGCTCAGCGAGGTGGGGTGCAGCGGCACCTTCTCGTCGGGGAAGTACAGGGTGGTGACGCGTCGATGGGCCTCCGCGTCGAGCGGCGCGCCCGGCGTCACATACGCGGCGACGTCGGCGATGGCGTACCGCACCCGGAATCCGCCGCCCTGCCGCCGGGACAGGTGCATCGCCTGGTCGAGGTCGACGGAGGTGGGCGGGTCGATGGTGAAGAGGTGGATGTCGGTCGCGTCGAGCGCGGGGAGACGCGGGGCGGCGACGGCCCGCTCGGCATCGGCGAGGACGGCCCCGTAAAACCCCTCGGGAACCTCCAACTTCGCACGCAGCTCACGCAGCACGCCCCGCAACGGAGCTTCGGCTGCACCGGTCACACGGAGATGACGACGAGGCATGGACCGAGCGTAGGCCGGGAGGGGCGGGGCGGCACGGCGGAGGGGGCGGGGCGGCTGCGGAAGGGGGCGGCGGGTGGACACGCGGGCGGGGGGCGGACGCGTGATGCGGGGCGCGACGGGCGGCGGGCGGCGGGTGAACAGCGGCTGCGCGGCGCGATCGCGGGCCAGGCGGGCCCCGGGCGGCGGAGCATCCGTGCCGGGCACGCGGGGGTGCAGGGGTTTTCGGTGGGGTGGCTCTGCCTGCGGGGTGAGCGGGCTGGGGCGAGGGGGTCGGCGTGCGTGAATCTTGGTGGCGGGGGCGATTACCCTGGCGCGGGGCCGCACCCCCCTTTCGTCACCTCCGAAGGAGACCCATGCTCGTCCTGCTGCCGCCCTCCGAAGGCAAGGCGCCCTCCGGCCGTGGCGCCCCCCTCAAGCCGGAGTCGCTCTCCCTGCCGGCGCTCGCGGACGCGCGGCAGGCAGTGCTCGACGAGCTGGTCGACCTCTGCGTGGCGGACGAGGAGAAGGCCCGTGACGTACTCGGACTGAGCGAGGGCCTGCGCGGCGAGATCGCGAAGAACACCGAGCTGAGGACGGCGGGCGCGCGTCCCGCCGGGGAGATCTACACGGGTGTGCTGTACGACGCCCTGGACCTCGCCTCCCTCGACGCCGCCGCCAAGCGCCGCGCGGCCCGCTCGCTGCTTGTCTTCTCCGGGCTGTGGGGCGCCGTCGGCGTCACCGACCGCATCCCCTCCTACCGCTGCTCGATGGGCGTGAAGCTGCCCGGCCTCGGCGCCCTGGGCGCCTACTGGCGTACGCCGATGACCTCGGCGATGCCCGAGGCCGCGGGCGACGATCTGGTGCTCGACCTGCGTTCGTCGGCGTACACGGCCGCGTGGAAGCCGAAGGGCGAGGTCGCGGACCGGACGGCGACGGTGCGGGTGCTGCACGCGCAGATGGTCGACGGAGTCGAGAAGCGCTCCGTCGTCTCGCACTTCAACAAGGCGACCAAGGGGCGGATCGTGCGCTCCCTGCTGGAGACCGGCGCTCAGCCGAAGGGTCCGGCCGAGCTCGTCGAGGTGCTGCGCGATCTCGGACATGTGGTGGAGGCGCAGGCACCCGCGAAGGCGGGCAAGGCCTGGGCGCTCGACGTCGTGGTGCGCGAGATCCACTGACCCCGCCCCACCTGCGGTTGCAGCATGCGCAACGCCCTTTGCGCATGCTGCGTGGGCCGGGGCAGGATGCACCCATGACTTCCCCCTCCTCCGCCGCGGCTTCCGCCTCCGTGCTCGATCTCGCCCCCGTCGTCCCCGTGGTCGTCGTGGAGGACGTCGCCGACGCCGTGCCGCTGGCGCGCGCCCTGGTCGCGGGCGGGCTGCCCGCGATCGAGGTGACGCTGCGTACGCCCGCCGCGCTCGACTCGATCCGGGCCATCGCGGCGGAGGTGCCGGATGCCGTGGTCGGCGCGGGCACGGTCATCTCGCCCCAGGGCGTCGCGGACTCCGTCGACGCCGGGGCCCGCTTCCTGGTCAGCCCGGGGTGGACCGACACGCTGCTCGCCGCGATGAAGGCGTCCGGGGTGCCGTTCCTGCCGGGGGTCTCCACGACGTCCGAGGTCGTGGCGCTCCTGGAGCGCGGGGTGCACGAGATGAAGTTCTTCCCGGCGGAGGCCGCGGGCGGCACCGCCTATCTGAAGTCGCTCGGCGGCCCCCTCCCGCAGGCCCGCTTCTGCCCGACGGGCGGCATCGGCCTCGCCTCCGCGCCGTCGTACCTCGCGCTGGCGAACGTCGGCTGCGTGGGCGGCAGCTGGATGCTTCCCGCTGACGCGGTCTCGGCGAAGGACTGGCCCCGCATCGAGGCCTTGGCCCGCGAGGCGGCTGCCCTGCGGTGACGGGCCCCGGGGCCTGATGCGGGTACGCATCCGCAGGTGCGTGGGGGTTGGCCACGCAGTTCCCCGCGCCCCTTACGGGCCTGACGTCTGCACACCTCTGCGGGTACCTCGCGGCTGAGCGCGCAGTTCCCCGCGCCCCTTACGGGCCTGGCACGCGTACGCATCCGCAGGTGCGTGGGGGTTGGCCGCCCAGTTCCCCGCGCCCCTTACGGGCCTGACGTCTGCACACCTCTGCGGGTACCTCGCGGCTGAGCGCGCAGTTCCCCGCGCCCCTTACGGGCCTGACACGCGTACGCATCCGCAGGTGCGTGGGGGTTGGCCGCGCAGTTCCCCGCGCCCCTTACGGGCCTACGTCTGCACACCTCTGCGGGTACCTCGCGGCTGAGCGCGCAGTTCCTCGCGCCCCTTACGGGCATCACGCGCGTACGCATCCGCAGGTGCGTGGGGGCTGAGCGCGCAGCCCCCGCCAAGCCCTACCGCAGGTGCGACGTGTCGTTCAGCAAGCGCACCGACGCGTTGCCGTCCCCGTAGTACGCCACCGCCGACACCGACGCCGCCGAGAGTTCCATGCGGAACAGGGACTCCGGCGGTGCGCCGAGGGCCAGGCGGACCAGTGTCTTGATCGGCGTGACGTGGGTGACCAGGAGGACCGTGCGGCCCGCGTATTCGGCGGCGAGGCGGTCCCGCGCCGCCGACACCCTGAGGGCCACTTCGGCGAAGGACTCCCCACCAGGAGGTGCCGCGTCGGGCGAGGCGAGCCACGCGTTCAGCTCCTCGGGCTGACTCGAACGCACCTCTCCGAAAGTCAGCCCCTCCCAGGCCCCGAAGTCCGTCTCGCGCAGCCCCTCGTCGATGCGTACGTCGAGGCCCAGGCGCCCGGCGACGGCCTGCGCGGTCTCCTGGCAGCGCTTCAGGGGCGAGGAGACGATCGCCTGGATCGTGCCGCGGACGGCGAAGGCCGCCGCCGCACGCTCGGCCTGCTCCCGGCCCACCTCGGAGAGGGACGGGTCGGAACCGCCGCTCCCGGAGAACCGCTTCTGGGGTGTCAGCGCGGTCTCGCCGTGCCGCAGCAGCACGAAGGTCGCGGGAGCACCGAGGTCCGCGGGCGCCGCCCAGCCGACGGGCGGGGCCTGCGCCGCCACACTGCCCGCGGCACGCGCATCGGCACGCGCGTCGGCCGTCACCGTGCCCGCCAGCGCCGCCCGCGCCTTCGCCGCACCGGCGATGGCGTCACCCGGCGGGCCCGAGGGCTCAGCAGAAACGGAAGCCGACCGTGCCGCCCTCGCGTCCAGCTCCGCCGTCGAGTCCGACGGCTCCCACTGCTCGCCCCGCTTGCCCGCGTCCATCGCCTCGTTGGCGAGCCGGTCCGCGTGCTTGTTCTTCTCGCGCGGAATCCACTCGTACGTCACCTGGGACGACGGGAAGACCCGCGCGGCCTCGGCGGCGAGCGGCTTCATGTCCGGGTGCTTGATCTTCCAGCGGCCCGACATCTGCTCGACGACGAGCTTGGAGTCCATGCGGACGTGGACGGAGGCGGCCGGGTCGAGGTCGTGGGCCGCCTTCAGACCGGCCACAAGGCCCTTGTACTCGGCGACGTTGTTCGTCGCGACGCCGATGTACTCGGCGGCCTCCCGCAGGGTCTCCCCCGTGGTCGCGTCGATGACCACCGAGCCGTAGCCCGCGGGCCCCGGATTGCCCCGCGACCCGCCGTCGGCCTCCACGATGAACTCCCGCACGGCCACGGTCCCTTACAGACCCGACTCGGACGTACGGACCAGGATGCGGCGGCAGTTCTCGCACCGCAGGACGGTGTCCGGGGACGCCGCCTTCACTTCGTTCACCTCGGTGATGTTCAGCTCGAGGCGGCAGCCCTCGCAGCGGCGCTGGTAGAGCTTGGCCGCGCCGACGCCGCCCTGCTGGACACGGAGCTTGTCGTAGAGCTTGAGCAGGTCGGCCGGGACCGAACCCGCCACGACCTCGCGCTCCTTGGTGGTCGTGGCGCCCTCGGCGTCGATCTCCTCGAAGGCCGCGTCACGGCGGGCCGTCGCGTCGTCGATCTTCGCCTGGACCGAGGAGACACGTTCCGCCAGCTCCGCGACCCGCTCCTGGGCGGCCTCACGGCGCTCCATGACCTCGAGGACGACGTCCTCCAGGTCACCCTGGCGCTTGGCGAGCGAGGCGATCTCGCGCTGGAGGTTCTCCAGGTCCTTGGGGGACGTCACGGCGCCCGAGTCGAGGCGCTGCTGGTCGCGGTTGGCGCGCTGGCGCACCTGGTCGACGTCCTGCTCCGCCTTGGTCTGCTCGCGGGCGCAGTCGCTCTCCTCTGTCGTCGAGGCGACGTGCAGATCGCGCAGCTGCGCGATGTCCTTGGTCAGCGACTCGATCTCGGCGTGCTCGGGCAGGGACTTCTTCCGGTGCGCCAGCTGCTGGAGGCGTACGTCGAGTGCCTGGACGTCGAGGAGTCGGATCTGGTCGGCGGGCGCGGCGTTAATTGGGGGCTCCTGTGGTGTGGGTATTCGAGGCCGCGTGGGCGGTCCAGGGGTCGGTGACCGTCTTGGAGACGTGGACGCGCAGTCCCCATCCGTGACGGTCGGAGATCTGATCGAGCTGTGCGGCGGCCAGCTCGCACCACGGCCACTCGGTGGCCCAGTGCGCGGCGTCGAGCAGCGCGAGCGGGGTCTGGGCGCGGGCCTCCGACACCGGGTGGTGGCGCAGGTCCGCGGTGAGGAAGGCGTCCACGCCCGACGCGCGTACGTCGTCGAAGAGGCTGTCGCCGGAGCCGCCGCTGACCGCGAGGGTGCGGATGACCTGCTCGGGGTCGCCCGCGACGCGGATGCCCTGCGCGGTGGCGGGCAGCCGCTCGGCCGCGCGGGCGGCGAGTTCGCGGAGCGTCAGGGGGTGTTCGAGCTCGCAGATCCGGCCGAGTCCGCGGCGGCCTTGCGCGTCCGCGGGGTCCGGTACGAGGGGACGGACGATCCGGAGGTCGAGCGCGCCCGCGAGGGCGTCGGAGACACCGGGGTCGGCACGGTCCGCGTTCGTGTGGGCGACGTGCAGCGCGACGTCGTTCTTGATGAGGTCGTGGACGACGCGGCCCTTGAAGGTGGACGCCGCGACCGTGGTCGTGCCGCGCAGATAGAGCGGGTGGTGCGTGACCAGGAGCTGGGCGCCCAGCTTCACGGCTTCGTCGACGATGTCCTGCACGGGGTCGACGGCGAAGAGGACCCGGGAGATCTCCGCTCCGGGGTCGCCGCAGACCGTGCCGACCGCATCCCAGCTCTCGGCCAGTTCGGCGGGCCACAGGGCGTCGAGGGCGGCGATGACTTCAGACAGACGGGGCACAGAGGAAAGGCTACCTGCCCTCCGTGCCCCGCCGGCCATGGCTTACGTACTGCTACCGGACGCCCACGAGCTGCGTGCTACTTGACCGTCCTACTTGACGAGGAAGCCCTTGAGGTCGTCCAGGACCTCGTTCGCCGCCGTCACGCCGAGACCCAGGTACCAGGTCTCGTCCGGGACATCCTTCGCCTGGCCGTCCTCGACCGCGCCGAGCTTCTTCCACAGCGGGTTCTTCTCGGCCTCGGTGCGGCCCGTCTTCTTGGCGTCGCCGTAGACGCCGGTGAAGATCCAGTCGGCGTCGGCCTCGTCGATCTTCTCGGTGCTGATCTCCGTGGCGAGGTCGTTGACCTGCTGGTTCTTGGGGCGGGGCAGGCCGGTGTCGTCGAGGATCGTGCCGATGAAGGACGCCTTCGCGTAGAGGCGTACGCGGTCCGGCATGTAGCGGAGCATCGTGATCGTCGGCTTCTTTCCGCCGTCACCGATCTCCTCGCCGAGCGCCTTCGCCTTCTTCTCGTACGCGCCGAGCTTCGCCTTGGCCTCGGCGGTTCTGTCGAGCGCGGCGGCGTTCAGGAGGTAGTTCTCCTTCCACGTGAAGCCGGGGCGGATGGAGAAGACCGTCGGGGCGATCTTGTCGAGCTGCGGGTAGAGCTTGGCGGCGCGCAGCTCGCTGCCGATGATCAGGTCGGGCTTGAGGTTCGCGATCGCTTCCAGGTTGAGGGCGTTGATCGTGCCGACGTCCTTGGGGTTCCCGGCGTCCTTCTTCAGGTAGCCGGGGATACCGTCGTCGCCCTCGGTGGGGGCGTAGCCGACGGGCTTGATGCCGAGGGATACGACGTTGTCGAGCTCGCCGACGTCCAGGACCACGACCCGCTCGGGCCGCGCCTTGAGCTCTGTCCTGCCGCGGGCGTGCGTGATGGTGCGCGGGAACTCGCCCGGCTTCGCCGTGGTGCCCATCTTCGCGGTCTGCTCGGCGGCCTTGGCGAAGTCGTCACCGCCCTGGGCGACGGCCTTGCTGCCGCTGCCGTTGTCGGACTTGCCGGAGTCGTCACCGGACCCGCAGGCCGCGAGGGAGAGCGCGCCGGCCACGGCCACGGCGACCGCGGCCGCGGCCCGGTGGCGGCGGGGTCGTACGGACCGTGAGGACCGTGAAAGCAGTGCAAGCGGTGACATCGGTGCTCCAGGCTCCAGGGGGTGTGCCGCGGCTGCCGCTACCGCAGGCCCGCAACCACTTAGGTTCGCCTTACCCTAAGCGCGGCCTTCCCGCCCAGCACAACCACCCCCGCCCCCTCAGGCGAATCGATACATCGCCACCCTTCTGTGTGAAGCGGGCGGCCACGGATGCCACGGCAGTGCGTGCGAAAACTAGCTTCATGGCCCGGAGGTTCCCCCATGACAGCGCCCACGCTTGAGCCCGAGCCCACGACCGCGCCGCCGTCTCCCCCGGCGCCCGCGACACCCCCCGTGATAACCGCCGACGGCGCGTACGCCGCCCGCCTCGCCCTCGACGGCGATTCCTGGTTCCCCGAGCGCTGGACCCTCGACTCCCCCGAGCCGTACGCGGTGCCCCTGCCCGGCAGCCAGCCCGAGGAGCCCGGCACCGAGGTGCTCCCGATGGCCGACGGGCGCGTCCTGATCCACCGCGTCGTCGACGGCCGGCACACGTTCACGCTCCTCTACCCGACGGGCCCGCAGACCGGCGAGGTGCCCCTCGGCGCCGTGGAGTGCGGCGAGTCCCGGCTGACGCTGCTGCCGCCGTCGCCGGTCGGCAGTCACGCGTACGCCCTCGCGGTGGGCGCCGGGTCGACCGCCCTGTGGCTGGTGGCGGGCGGCGCCTTCGGTCCCGAGCACGTCGCGGAGATCCCCGGGCGCTGCTCGGGCGGGGTCTGGCTGGACGGAGAGGGCCGGATGCTGGCTCTGGACCGGGAGCTGGGCGGCCGGGTGAAGGCGGTGGCGGTGGACCTGGAGCGGGCCGGTGAGGTGTCCCCCCTCCTCCAGATCGCCGACGAGAGCAACGACCGGCTGCTGCTCGCGGACCCCGACAGCGGGCTGCTCCTGATCCGTTCGGACGCTCCGGGTCACGACCGGCTCGGCTGGGGGGTCCTCGGCGGCACGCGCCCGGTGCGCTTCCCGGAGTGCCTGCGCCTGCCCGATCTCGCGGTGACGCCGTTCGCCATCCAGCCGGGTCAGACGCTGATGCCGGAGAGCTGCGCGGTGGCGCTGCGGCTCGACGGGGCGGCGGGAAGCTGGCTGGGCCTGTGGCGGCCCGCCGAGCGCCGGCTGCATCAACTGGCCGCCCCTGAGGGGTGGTTGGCGGGCTCGGGGTGGTGGACGCGGGAGGGGGCGCTGCGTCTTCCGTATGTCACGGAGGCGGTTCCGTGCGGGGTCGCGGAGGTGGAACCGGCCGCTCCGGCGGCGGCGCCCGCGCCGGTCGCCGCGCGGCCCGTTCCGTTGCAGCAGGCGCCTCTCACCGGGCGCACGGACGTTGGTTAGACTCGCCCGGCTGTACGAACGATCTTCTTTACCGGTTTACGGGGTGAGTGTGTTGATGACGACCGAGATCAGTACGGAATCCGAGCGGAATCCCGAGCCGCGGGAGGCGGCGGGCGCTACCGGTGCGGGCAAGCACCGGGGGCCTGTGGCCGAGCACGACGGGGGCGCGGCGCCGCGGGGGCGGCACCGCCGCCAGGGCGAGAAGTAGGACCCGGCTCCACCGGGTTCTTCGCACGACAACGCCGGGCGGGCCGGATGTTCCGGCCCGCCCGGCGTCTGCCGTTTCCGGCGGGGTTCACCCCCGCTTCAGGCCCAGGACCTCCGACGCCGCGAACGTCTCCCCGTCCGGCCGCCCCGCGTAATAGGGCGACAGGGCCTCGTCCAGTTCCTCGTACGTGAAGACGTCCTTCGCCGTGTCGAACTTCGCCGCCACCTTGGGCCGCTCGACCACCGCGACCATGCCGCCGTGCACCACGAGCAGCTGTCCGTTGACCCCGGAGGCCGCGGGTGACGCCAAGTAGCCGACCAGCGGCGCCACATGCTCGGGGGCGAGCGCGTCCAGCTCGCCCGCGCCCGGCTCCTGGTACCCGGCGAAGACGTCCTCCGTCATCCGGGTCCGCGCCCGGGGGCAGATGACATTGGCCGTCACCCCGTACTTGCGCAGCGCCAGCGCGCTCGACGTCGTCAGGCCGACGATGCCGCCCTTGGCCGCCGCGTAGTTCGGCTGGCCCGCCGACCCCGCGAGGAACGCCTCGGACGAGGTGTTGACGATCCGGCCGTAGACGGGGCCGCCCGCCGCCTTGGACCGCTCGCGCCAGTGCACGGAGGCGAAGTGCGTGGTGTTGAAGTGGCCCTTGAGGTGGACGTGGATGACCGAGTCCCACTCGCTCTCGCTCATCGAGAAGATCATCCGGTCACGCAGGATCCCCGCGTTGTTCACCAGGATGTCGAGCTTGCCGTACGTGTCGACCGCCAACCGGACGAGCCCGCGCGCCTGTTCGTGGTCCGCGACATCGCCCAGGTGCGCGATCGCCTGCCCGCCCGCCGCCCGGATCTCGGCGGCGACCTCCTCGGCGGGCGTGGCCGACGCCTCGCCCGAGCCGTCGCGGCCCGGCTGGCCGAAGTCGTTGACGACGACGCTCGCGCCGAGCCTGCCGAGTTCGAGGGCTTCCGCGCGCCCGAGGCCCCGGCCCGCTCCTGTCACGATCGCGGCCAAACCGTCCAGTGGCCGTGGCAATGGCTGTGCCATCAGGGATCGAAGTCCTCTCAGATCTCGATGCACGTACGCAGCGCGACGCCCGTACGCATCTGGTCAAGCGCTTCGTTGATCTCGGAGAGCGGCACCCGGTGGGTGATCAGGCTCTCCAGGTCGATCCGGCCCGCGCGCCACAGCGCGATGGCCCGCTCGTAGGACTGCAGGACGTCACCGCCGCCGTACATCGACGGCAGGATCTTCTTCTCGTCGAAGAACAGCTCGAACATGTTGAGCTGGAGGTTGTCGTCCATGGCGCCCGCGCCGACGATGACGAGCGTGCCGCCGCGCCGTGTCGTCTCGTAGGCGGTGCGTGCGGTGGCGGACTTGCCGACGACCTCGAAGACGTAGTCGAAGCCCTCGCCCGCGGTGATCCGCTGCTTGGCGTCGGCCAGTTCGTCCGGGGAGACCGCCTCCGTCGCGCCGAACCGCAGGGCCGCCTCGCGCCGCGACGCCACCGGGTCGACGGCGATGATCTGCGCCGCGCCCTTGAGCCGCGCGCCCTGGATCGCGGAGATGCCGACGCCGCCGCAGCCGATGACGGCGACCGACGCACCGGCCTCCACCTTCGCGGTGTTGACGGCCGCGCCGAGGCCCGTCGTCACCCCGCAGCCGATCAGGGCCGCGATGTCGAAGGGCACGTCGTCCGGGATCGGCACCGCGCACCCCGCGTCGACCACGACCTCCTCGGTGAACGTCCCCGTGCCCGCGAAGCCGAAGACATCCCCGCCGGGGCGCTTGAAGTTGGGGGTGCCCGCGTTCATGAACCCGGCGAGGCAGAGCTGGCTCTGGCCGCGCTTGCACGCCGGACACTGGCCGCAGGCGGGCAGCCAGCAGACCAGGACCCGGTCTCCCTGACTGATGCCGGTCACGCCGTCGCCGACGTCGACGATCTCGCCCGCGCCCTCGTGGCCGGGGATGAACGGCGCGGGCTGCGGCAGTACGCCGTTCATGGCGGAGACGTCGGAGTGGCACAGGCCGGTGGCCCGCACCCGGATCTTCACCTTGCCGGGGCCGAAGCCCACCGTCTCGACGTCGTCGAGCACCTCTAGTTTGTCCTGGCCTATCTCGTGCAGTACGGCTGCGCGCATGGTGCGGCTCCCTCGTACGAAGATTCAGGCGTGTTCGACGATCGTGTCGGCGAGCACCGGCGCGTCGTCCCGTTCGACCGCCGTCACCGCCACCTGGACCCGGCCATCGGAGCGCCACATCCGGATCCGCAGGGTCTCGCCGGGGAAGACGATCCCGGTGAAGCGCGTGCTGTAGCTCCGCACCCGCGACACGTCGCCGCCGAGCACCGTGTCGACGACCGCCTTGAGCGTCATCCCGTACGTGCACAGGCCGTGCAGGATGGGGCGGTCGAAGCCCGCGAGCTTGGCGAACTCGGGGTCGGCGTGCAGCGGGTTCCAGTCCCCGGAGAGGCGGTAGAGCAGCGCCTGCTCCTCGCGGACGGGGCGCTCGACGGTCCTGTCGGGCTCTCCTTCGGGGGCCGGGAGGCGGGTGGAGGGGCCGCGTTCGCCGCCGAATCCGCCTTCGCCGCGTACGAAGATCTGGGCGTCGCTGGTCCACAACGGCCCGTCTGCGTCGGCCACTTCGGTGCGCAGGACGAGGATCGCGGCCTTGCCCTTGTCGTACACGGCGGCGACCTTGGAGGTGGTGACGGCCTCGCCCTTGACCGGGATCGGGCGGTGCAGCGTGATGCTCTGGCCGCCGTGCAGGACCGCGGCCAGGTTCACCTCGATGCCCGGGGACGAGAGGCCGCCGACGACGCCCATGCCGGCGCCCGCGACGGTGGCGAAGCTGGGCAGGACGTGCAGCCTGGACTCCAGGGTGTAGCGCAGTTCGTCGGGGTCGGTGGCGGGGACGCCCGCGCCCAGGCCCAGGTGGTAGAGCTGGATGTCCTTGTGATCCCAGGCGATCTCGGCCGACCTGGGCTCCGCGGCCAGTGCTTTCGCGGCGTCGATGGGCATGTGGTGGCAGCTCCTTGGCCGGTCTGAAGACCTCGGTGCGGCCGTCCGCACCGTCGGTCGCACCGAGGTCGCAACAGGGCCGGAAGGAGCCCGTTCTAGAACGCGTTCCAGTCCGGCGAACCCATGTATAGCCGAGCGTCCGGTAGTTGTGAAGACTCCTGACGTCACGTCAGATTTCCCGCTGATCACGCGTGTGACATTTGTACCGGCCGAGTCCGTACAACCACATCTGCCGCCGCCACGGCCCGCGTTCGTAGTGTCGGAGACATGACGAAGACAGCTCCCGCCGAGCGGGCCGTGGCATTCACCTCAGTGGGCAAGGCCTTCGGCCCGCTCCGCGCCGTCGACGGCGTCGACCTGGAGATCCGCCGCGGCGAGACCGTCGCCCTGCTCGGCCGCAACGGCGCAGGCAAGTCCACGACGATCTCCCTCCTGCTGGGCCTCGACGACCCCGACACGGGCCGCGTCGAGCTCTTCGGCGGCCCGCCCGAGGACGCCGTGCGCACCGGGAAGGTGGGCGCGATGCTCCAGGAAGGCCGCCTGGTTTCGCGCGTCACCGTGCGCGAGCTGGTCTCCTTCGTGGCCGGGCGTTATCCCGCGCCGCTGCCCGTCGGCGAGGCCCTCGCGCTGGCCGGGATCGAGGAGCTGGCGGGGCGGCGCGTCGACAAGCTGTCCGGGGGCCAGACGCAGCGGGTGCGGTTCGCGGTCGCGCTGGCCGGTGACCCCGCGCTGATCGTCCTCGACGAGCCGACCGCCGCTCTCGACGTGGAGGCGCGGCAGACGTTCTGGACCTCGATGCGGGCCTATGCGCGGCGCGGCCACACCGTCCTGTTCTCCACCCACTACCTGGAGGAGGCGGACCGGCACGCCGACCGCATCCTTGTCATGGACCACGGCCGGATCGTCGCCGACGGCAGCGGCGAGCAGGTCAAGCGGTCCGCGGGCGGCAGCACCGTCTCCTTCGACCTCGCGGGGCACGGCACGGAAGGCCTGACCCTGCTGCCCGGCGTGGTCTCCGTCGAGGTGCGCGGCGACCGGGCCCGGCTGCGTACGCGGGACTCGGACGCGACCGTGATCGCGCTCGCGGAGCTCGGCGCGATCCGTGGCCTGGAGGTCGCCGCGGCCTCGCTCGACGAGGCGTTCCTCGCCCTGACCGCCCCCGTCACCTCCCTCACCTCCCTCACCCAGGAGACCGTGTGATGTTCGCCTACCTCAGGCTCGAAGTACGCAGGACACTGCGCGACACCGGCTTCGTGATCGGCGGCATCGGGCTCCCGGTGCTGATGTATCTGCTGTTCACCAACATCGGCGGCGGCGCGGACTACGACGAGTGGAAGACGACGTCGATGATCGGCATGGCCGCGTACGGGGCCGTGATCGCCGCCCTGAACACCGGCACCGGCGTCGCCGAGGACAAGACGACCGGCTGGCTGCGGCAGTTGCGGGTCACACCGATGACGCCGCGCGAGGTCGTGACGGGCCGTGCCCTGACCGGCGCCGTGACGGTGCTCCCGGCGATCGTGGCGGTGTTCGCCGCGGGCGGCCTGGTCAACGGCGTACGCCTGGCGGCCTGGCAGTGGGCGGCGGCGGCACTCCTGCTGTGGCTCGGCTCGCTGCCCTTCACGATGCTGGGGCTCGGCAACGGCTACCGCCTGACCGCGCAGACCACGGGCGTGGTGAACACGGCCTGCAATCTGGGGCTGGCGGTGCTCGGCGGCCTGTGGTTCCCCGTGGAGCTGTTCCCCGGCTGGCTGCGCACCGTGTCCGACTACACCCCCACGCACCGCTTCGCGGAGCTCGGCACGTCCGTGACGGACGGCGGAGGCCTCGGCATCGGCACCGTGGCGGTGCTGACTGCCTGGCTGCTCGTGTTCGCTTCGTACGCTGTGTCCTCGTACCGCCGGTCTGCGCGGACCTCATGACGAGGCGCGACGGCGCCATGGGAGAAGTGATGTCGGAGAAGGGCTTCTGGCGGCGGCACACTCGCCTCGCGCGCTGGAAACACAGCAGCAGGGCTCAGCTCGCCGAGGTGCGGGCGCGGGAGAAGTCCTCCCGGAGCAGGCCCGACGACCTGGGCCCGCCGAACGGCTTCGCGATGCTGCCCTGGCTCCTGATGGGCATGGGCGCCTTCTCCAACCTCCTCCAGGGCAAGACGGGCAATCCCTGGATCGCGGGGATCGGCCTGCTGGTCTTCAACTCCCTCTACATCAACGTGGTGTTCCGCGCCTTCGACAAGAAGGCGCGGGAAGCGCGCGCCACCAAACAGGCACTGCTCGCGCTGACCGCGGTCACCTTCGCCCTGGCCATCGGCTACGGCGACAGCTGGCTGATGTTCTTCCCGCTGCTCGGCCTGGCCACCGGCTCGGTCCTGCGGGGCAAGCAGCTCGCTCCCGCGGGGTTCGCGCTGAGCATCTCCGCCGCGGTGGTCGGCGGGCTGCGGGAGGGCTGGGATGCGGCGGGTATCGCGTACGGCACGTTCATCTCCGTGATGGTGACGGCGGCGATCCTCGCGCTCTCCGAGACGGTGAAGGAACTGCGCTCCACCCGCGAGGAGTTGGCCCGCAGCGCGGTCGAGAAGGAACGGCTGCGCTTCTCCCGGGACCTGCACGACCTCCTCGGCCACACGCTCTCGGTGATCGTCGTGAAGGCGGAGGCGACCCGGCGGCTCGCCCCGCGCGACCTGGACGCGGCGCTCGGCCAGGTCGCCGACATCGAGTCCGTCGGCCGCCAGGCCCTGACCGAGATCCGCGAGGCGGTCACCGGCTACCGCGAGGGCAGCCTGGCCACTGAGCTCGACCGGGCGCGCGACCTCCTGGACGCGGCCGGCATCGAGGCGGTCGTACGCCAGTCGGGACCGCCGCTCGCCCCGCAGACCGCGGCGCTGCTCGGCTGGGTCGTGCGGGAGTCCGCCACGAACGTCGTACGCCACTCACGGGCGACCCGCTGCGAGATCGAGGTGACGGGCACCGCCGAACGGTCCCGGCTGCTGATCACCGACGACGGCCGCGGCGTAGGCTCGACACCGCCCGGCAGCGGGCTGAAAGGCCTGGCCGAACGCCTCGCGGCGGCGGGCGGCTCCCTGGAGTCGGGCCCCGCACCGCGCGGCGGCTTCCGGGTCACGGCGGAGCTGCCGGTCACCGAACCAAGTCCCGGCCCCGGTCCCGGTTCCGGCCCCGTCCTGGAGGAGCACACCCCATGATCAGAGTCCTGCTCGCCGAGGACCAGGGCATGATGCGGGGCGCGCTCGCGCTGCTGCTCGGCATGGAGGAGGACATCGAGGTCGTCGCGCAGGTCGGCAGGGGCGACGAGATCGTGGACGCGGCGCTGAACGCACGCCCCGACGTGGCGCTCCTCGACATCGAACTGCCGGGCCGCAGCGGTCTGGAGGCGGCGGCGGACCTGCGGGAGGAGTGCCCCGAGTGCCGCGTCCTCATCCTCACGACCTTCGGCAGGCCCGGCTATCTGCGCCGGGCCATGGAGGCGGGCGCGGTGGGATTCCTGGTCAAGGACGGCCCGGTGGAGGACCTCGCGGAGGCGATCCGGCAGGTCCTGCGGGGCGAGACGGTGATCGACCCCGCGCTCGCGGCGGCTGCCCTGAGCGCGGGGCCGAGTCCGCTGACCGGACGGGAGGCGGACGTCCTGAAGGCTTCGGTGGACGGGGCGACGGTCTCCGACATCGCGGGGCAGCTGCATCTGTCGGAGTCGACCGTGCGCAACTACCTCTCGGCGGCCATCGGGAAGACGGGGACGCGCAACCGCATGGAGGCGGTCCGTGAGGCGAGGCAGCGGGGCTGGCTCTGACTGGCCCCTGGGCCTCGCACACCGTCGATCACCGGCTCCGCCGAGTTCGTCCTCAAACGCCGGACGGGCTGGAATTCCCCTCCCGCGGCATCCACACCAGCAGCACCAACACGCCCGCCAGCAGGATGAACCCACTGGTCCGGAACGCCATCGCGTACCCCGCCGTGAGCGCCTCCGGCGTGGTCGAGCCGCCCATCCGCGACGCCGAGACGGTGGAGAGCACCGCCAGGCCCAGCGCGCCGCCCATCGTGCGGGAGGTGTTGATGAGCCCGGAGACGAGGCCCGCGTCGCCCGGGTCCGCCCCGGACGTGCCGAGGGAGGCCAGCGGTGTCGACGCGAGGCCCGCGCCGAACATCATCACGATGCCGGGCAGCATGATCGAGGTGAGGTAGCCGCCGTCGGCGGTCATCGTCGACTGCCAGCCGAAGCCCGCCGCCGCCACGATGATGCCGAGCAGGGACACGTTCCTGGCCCCGAGCACCGGCATCAGACGCGGAGCGAGCTTCGAGCCGAGGACGATCGTCAGCGACGAGGGGATCAGGGCAAGGCCCGCCTTCAGCGCCGAGTAGCCGAGGACGTTCTGCGCGTACAGCGTCATGAAGAACCACATGGCGAACATGCCGCCGCCGCACACGAACATCGCCGCGTTGGCCGCCGAGACGGACCGCACCCGGAACAGCTTCAGGGGCATCAGCGGCACCCTCGTACGCGCCTCGACGAGGATGAAGAGGGCGAGGAGCGCGAGGCCCGCCGCCAGCGGTACCAGGGTCGCCGCGGCCGTCCAGCCCTTCTCCTCGGTCTGCACGATCCCGTACGCGAGCGTGGCGAGCCCCGCCGTCACGAGGACCGCGCCCGGCACGTCCAGGCGACGTGCCTCGCCGGCCCGGCTCTCGCTGAGCCAGGCGACGCCCGCGACGATGACGAGGGCGCCGATCGGCACGTTGATCAGGAGCACCCAGCGCCAGGAGAGCAGGTCGGTGAGGACCCCGCCGACCAGGCCGCCCGCGGCGCCGCCGCCCGCGCCCACCGCCGACCAGGTGCCGATCGCGCGGACCCGCGCGGGCCCCTCGGGCACCGCCGAGGTGAGGATCGTCAGCGTGGACGGCGCGAGCACCGCCGCGCCGAGTCCCTGCACGGCCCGCGCCACGAGCAGCTGCCAGTCGGCCTGCGCGAGGCCGCCCGCGAGCGAGGCCACCGTGAAGAGTCCGAGCCCCACGAGGAACATCCGCTTGCGCCCGAAGAGGTCCCCGGCCCGCCCGCCGAGCAGCATGAAGCCCGCGAAGGTGATCGAGTAGGCGTTGACCACCCATTGCAGTCCGACCGCGCTCATGCCTAGGTCGGCCCGCATGGACGGGAGCGCGGTGTTCACCACCGACACGTCGAGGACGACCAGGAACTGTCCGGCGCAGGCGGCGAGGAGCACCGCCCAGACGGGTGCGGACTTCCGCGGCGGCGCGGCTATGTAAGTGTCAGGGGGCGTTTGGACCATGACGGCCATGCTCTCAGGCACCGGATGCGCCATGCATCGGGGTTTTGGCGCAGGGGGCCTCGGTCGTGCGTCCTAGGACTCCAGGACCTCGCTTCCGGCGCTGCCGCCCCTCTGCTCAGTTCTTCCGCAGCAGCGTCACCACAGCCGCCCCACCCAGGCCGATGTTGTGCGCGAGGCCCACCCGCGCCCCCGCCACCTGCCGCGCGTCCGCCGCGCCCCGCAACTGCCATGTGAGTTCCGCCACTTGGGCGATTCCCGTCGCGCCGAGGGGGTGCCCCTTGGAGATCAGGCCGCCCGAGGGGTTCACCACCCACCGCCCGCCGTACGTCGTCGCGCCGCTCTCGACGAGCTTTCCGGACTCCCCCGGCGCGCACATGCCGAGGGCCTCGTAGGTGAGGAGCTCGTTGATGGAGAAGCAGTCGTGCAGTTCGACGACGTCGACGTCCTCGATGCCGAGGCCCGACTTCTCGAACACCTGCCGTGCGGCGGCCCGTGACATCGGCTGCCCCACGACGTCGATGCACGAGCCCGAGCCGAAGGACTCCCCCGTGTCCGTGGTCATCGACTGCGCGGCGATCTCCACGGCACGCTCCTCAAGGCCGTGCCGCTCGACGAACCGCTCGGACACCACGACCGCGGCGGCGGAGCCGTCCGACGTCGGCGAGCACTGGAGCTTGGTGAGCGGGCGGTGGATGGTCTTGGCGGCGAGGATCTCGTCGACGCTGTACTCGTCCTGGAACTGGGCGTACGGATTGTGCACCGAGTGCCGGTGGTTCTTCGCGCCCACCGCGGCGAGCTGCGCCTCGGTGGTGCCGTACTTCTCCATGTGCTCGCGCGCCGCGTTGCCGAAGATCTGGGCGGTGGGCGGGGTCATCTCGAAGCCGTGCCCGGCCGCCATCACGCCGTAGTGCCGGGCGACGGGGGACGTCTTGAAGTCCCCTCCGTCGGAGCCGCCGCCGAGCGCGCCGCGCGCCATCTTCTCGAAACCGAGCGCGAGCACGCAGTCGTTGATGCCGCCCTCGACGAACTGCCGCGCCATCATCAGCGCGGTCGACGCCGTCGCGCAGTTGTTGTTCACGTTGTAGACGGGGACACCGGTCAGACCCAGTTCGTACACGGCGCGCTGGCCGGCCGTCGACGCCTGGAAGCAGTACCCGACCGGGACCTGCTCCACGTCCTCGTACGAGATCCCGGCGTCGTCGAGCGCCTTGGTTCCCGCCTCCTTCGCCATGTCCCAGTACTGCCAGTCCCGTGTCTCGGGCTTCTCGAACTTCGTCATGCCGACGCCGGCTATGTACGCCTTCACTGTCCAGCTCCTCTAGAGGTGGTGGGGCGGGGCTCGGGGTCCCTCGGCAGGCCGAGGAGCCGTTCCGCGACGACGTTGAGCTGGACCTGCGTGGTCCCGCCCGCGATGGTCAGACAGCGCGACATCAGGAAGCCGTGCAGTGCCCGCTCCCCGGCGCCCTCGCGCACCGCGCCCGCCGGGCCGAGCAGTTCCAGGGCCAGCTCGGCGACCTTCTGCTGGTGCGGGGTCTGCACGAGCTTGCGGACGGAGGCCCCGGCGCCCGGTTCCGCCCCGGCCACCTGCCGCATCGTCGTGCGCAGGCCGATGCAGGCGAGCGCGTGCGCCTCGGCGGCGAGCGCACCGATCCGGGCGCGGCAGGCGCCGTCGACCTCCGCGGCGCGTGCGATGAGCGCCTCCAGGCCGGTGTCGAAGGTGAGCTGGTCGGCCATGTGGACGCGTTCGTTGCCGAGCGTGTGGCGAGCGACCCGCCAGCCGTCGTTCACCTCGCCGACGACCGCGTCCTCGGGCAGCAGGACGTCGTCGAAGTAGACCTCGTTGAAGAGGGAGTCCCCGGTGATCTCCTTCAGCGGACGGATGTCGATGCCCGAGGCCCGCTTCATGTCGATGAGGAAGTACGTCAGGCCCTTGTGCTTGGGGGCGTCGGGGTCGGTGCGGGCCAGCAGGATCCCGTGGTCGGCCCACTGCGCCGCGCTCGTCCACACCTTCTGGCCGTTGATCCGCCAGCCGCCCTCGACCCGCTCGGCCCGCGTCCGCAGCGCGGCCAGGTCCGAACCGGCCCCGGGCTCGCTGAACAGCTGGCACCACAGCACCTCGCCGCTGAGCGTGGGCGCCAGGAACCGCTCCTGCTGCCCTTGCGACCCGTACGCGATGAGCGAGGGCACCACCCAGGTGGCGATCCCGAGGTCGCTGACGCGCACCCCGGCCGCCGCCAGCTCCTGCTGGACGGCGAGCTGCTGGACGGGCCCCGCGCCCAGGCCGTACGGCTCGGGGAGGTGGGGCGCGGCGTAGCCGGTGGGCGCGAGGACCTTGCGGGCGGCTGCCGGGTCGAGGCCGCGGGCCGGGGCGATGGCCTCGCGCGCCTGCTCCCGGTACGCCGCCGCCTCCCGGGGCAGCTCCACCCGCAGCTCCCGGCGCGCCCCGCCCTCCGCGAGCCGCACCGCCCGCAGCCGGTGCGCGTCGCCGGTGCCGAGCAGCTGCCGGGCAACCAGTGACCTGCGCAGATACAGATGTGCGTCGTGCTCCCAGGTGAACCCGATGCCGCCGAGGATCTGGATGGCGTCCTTGGCACAGGAGTACGCGGCATCGAGCGCGACCCCGGCGGCGAGCGCGGAAACAAGGCTCCGCGCGTCCCGCGCGGGGTCGTCCGCCGCTCGTGCCGCGTCCCAGGCGAGCGCCCGCGCCTGCTCGACGCGCACGAGCATGTCCGCGCACAGGTGCTTGACCGCCTGGAACTGCCCGATCGGGCGTCCGAACTGCTCCCGTACCTTCGCGTGACCGGCGGCCGTCTCCAGCGCCCAGGCCGCCACCCCGCACGCGTCCGCCGCGTACAGGGCGC
This sequence comes from Streptomyces sp. NBC_01283, assembly GCF_041435335.1. Taxonomy (NCBI): domain Bacteria; kingdom Bacillati; phylum Actinomycetota; class Actinomycetes; order Kitasatosporales; family Streptomycetaceae; genus Streptomyces; species Streptomyces sp. NBC_01283. The sequence continues at coordinate 6,409,435 of NZ_CP108430.1, read as the reverse complement.
ACGCCAGGTCCCGTACGAGCGCCGCGTCGACGTCGAGCCTCCGTCCCGCCGGGACCTCCACCCCGGCCGCCGTCACCTCGGCGGTGGGCCGCGTCGGATCGGCGCTCTCCTGCGTACGTACGGTCAGCTCGGCCGCGTCGACGGCCAGCCACTCGGTTCCGCGCGCGGACTCGGCGGCCAGGATCAGCAGGTCGGCGTCGGCCCCGCAGAGCACGGGCGGCGCGGTGCCGTCGAGGAGGTAGCCGTCCGCCACGGACACCGCGGTCAGCGTGCCCGCGCCGAGAGCGACGGCGCCGATCCGCGCCCCGGACGCCAGCTCGGCGGCGAGCCCGGCGGCGCCCGCCCGGTGCAGCACGACCGAGGCGAGGGAGCTCGCCAGGTACGGTCCCGGGAGCGCCGCCCGCCCGGCCTCCTCCAGGACGACCGCGAGGTCCACGAGATCGCCGCCCCCGCCACCGCACTCCTCGGGCAGGTGCACCGCGAGCAGCCCCTGCTCGGCGAGCCCGTCCCAGTGGGCGGGCCTCGCGCCCGTGCCGGGATCGGGGTCTCCCCTGCTCGAACGGAGCTGAGAGCTCGGGGAGGAGTCGAGCAGCTTGCGTATCTCCTCGGGCGGCACCGCGCGGGTGATCCAGCCCCGCACCGCCGCCGCCAACTCCCGCTGTTCCTGCGTGATTCCGATGCCCATGCGCGTCCTCGCCGGTAGCAGCTTCCGGGACGGCGACAGACTAGAACACGTTCCAATTCGATGGAAGCCTGACGAGTGGTCAGATCCACACCCCGGTTAACAACAGGTCAAGAATTCACCTCGTACGACATCCGTCGGAATAGTCGCCCCGGGAAACAGGTTCGTTCTGCACGTACCCCTGCCAGCTTTTGCACCGCCCCCGGAGGCCCCACGTAATGACGCAGTCGACGACCCACCAACGCGGCACCCGCGGAGTCGTCCCCGTACTCGCCTTCGCCGGCATCGTCGTCGCGGTGATGCAGACACTCCTGGTGCCGGTCATCAAGGACCTGCCGACGCTGCTGAGCACCACGCCGTCGAACGCCACCTGGGTCATGACGGCGACCCTGCTCGCCGGCGCCGTCTCGACCCCGATCATGGGCCGCCTCGGCGACCTCTACGGCAAGCGCCGCATGCTCCTGACGAGCCTTGCCGTGATGGTCGTGGGCTCCCTGATCTGCGGCTTCACCGACGACCTCGTCGTGATGATCGTCGGCCGCGCCCTGCAGGGCTTCGCGATGGGCGCCATCCCGCTCGGCATCGGCCTGATGCGCGACATGCTGCCCCGCGAGAAGCTCGGCTCCGCGATGGCCCTGATGAGCTCGTCCATCGGCGTCGGCGGCGGCCTCGCGCTGCCGCTCGCGGCACTGACCGCACAGCACGCCGACTGGCACACCTTGTTCTTCGGCGCCGCGGGCCTCGGCGTCATCTCGATGCTCCTGACCGTCCTCTTCGTGCCCGAGAGCACGGTGAAGGCACAGGGCACGTTCGACGTGGTCGGCGCCCTCGGGCTCTCCGCCGGGCTCGTCCTCTTCCTCCTCCCCATCACCAAGGGCAGCGACTGGGGCTGGACCTCGGGCATGACGCTCGGCCTGTTCGCCGCCGCCGCGGTCGTCCTCGTCCTGTGGGGCGTGATGGAACTGCGTCTCAAGGCACCGCTGGTCGACCTGCGCACCACGGCCCGCCCCGCGGTCCTCTTCACCAACCTCGCCTCGATCATGGTCGGCGTCGCGTTCTACGCGATCTCCCTGGTGCTCCCGCAGCTGCTCCAGCTGCCGACCGCCACCGGCTACGGCCTCGGCCAGTCCATGGTCGTCGCGGGCCTCTGCGTGGCGCCGCTCGGCCTCACGATGATGTTCACGGCCCCGGTCTACGCGCGCCTCTCGGCGAAGTACGGCCCGAAGGTGACCCTCATCCTCGGCATGCTGATCATCGCGATCGGCTACGGCGCGGGCCTCGGCCTGATGAGCGCCGCCTGGCAGACGATCATCATCGCGGTCGTGGTGGGCGCGGGCATCGGCCTCGCCTACTCCTCGCTCCCCGCGCTGATCATCGGCGCCGTCGACCCCTCCGAGACGGGCGCGGCGAACGGCCTCAACACGCTGATGCGCTCCATCGGTACGTCGGTCTCCAGCGCCGTCATCGGCATGGTCCTCGCCAACACGGCGGACCACGTGGGCGGCGTCGCGATCCCCACGATGACGGGCTTCCGCACATCGTTCCTGATCGCCACCGGCGCGGTCGCGCTCGGCCTGGTCTTCGCCCTGTTCCTCCCCTCCGCCCGCCGCTCGGTCAAGACCCAGCTCCGGGCGAGCAGCGAGGAGGACGCGAACCTGCGCGCCGCGACGGAGGCGCTGGCCGGCTTCCACGGCCGGGTACTGAGCCCCTCCGGGACGCCGGTCGCCCGCGCCAAGGTCACGCTGATCGACCGCAGGGGGCGGCAGGCGGGCTCGGCCCTCACGGACGAGGTCGGCCGCTACGCGCTCCCCGTCCCCGGGGACGGCTCCTACGTCCTCGCGGCCACGGCCGCCGGCCACGCACCGCTGGCCTCGGCGGCGGCACACCGGGGCGACGACTCGGCGGTGGAGATGGACCTGCTGCTGCCGGGCGGGAGTGATGTGCTGGCGTAGGGCGGGCCCTACGGGGCTTTCCCCTCACATGCCGGCCGGGCTGGATCTTCCAGCCCGGCCGGAGCCTTTCAGCCCGTCCGGCGTCTGAGGACGAACCCGGCGGAGCCGGTGATGACGGCGACCAAGGCCGGCTAGGACCGGGGCGCCGCCTGCTCCAGCTCATCGATCGTCCCGGACATCACGGCCCGGACATGCTCGGTGAGATGCTCCGCAGGCCAGTCCCACCAGGCGACAGCCAACAGCCGCGCCACCTCATCCTCGCTGTACCGCGTACGGATGAGCTTGGCGGGGTTTCCACCAACAACCCCGTAATCGGGCACGTCGTCGACCACCACGGACCCGGAAGCGATGACGGCCCCGTGCCCGATCCGCACGCCGGGCATCACCGTCACCCCGTACCCGAACCACACGTCATGGCCGACCACGGTGTCGCCGCGCCCCGGCAGCCCGCTGATCAGATCGAAGTGCTCGGACCACGAGCCGCCCATGATGGGGAACGGAAAGGTCGAGGGCCCGTCCATGCGGTGGTTGGCGCCGTTCATGATGAACCGCACCCCCGTCCCGAACGCACAGAACTTGCCGATGCGGAGCTTCTCGGGCCCGTAGTGATAGAGGACGTTGCGCGTCTCGAAGCCGGTCGCGTCGTCAGGGTCGTCGTAGTACGAGAACTCCCCCACCTCGATCAACGGCGACTTCACCAGCGGCTTCAGGAGCACGACACGAGGCTGGTCCGGGAACGGATGCAGCACCGTCGGATCGGCCGGTACGAGTTCCATGCGCTCTTGCCTCCACTGCTGAGGTACGGCCCCGCCTCGATGATCAGCTGAACCATGCGGCAGCATAGGGCGGCCCGCCCCGGACACCCACCGCTTTTCCGAAGCTCAGGAGAACCCATGGCCCCCCAGCCCAAGCCGGAGATCCTCGCCGCCTTCGAAGCGGCCAAGGGCTTCATGCCGACCGGCGAGGGCCTGGCCCTCTACGCGGCGGCGACGGAAGCGGCGACGCTCGGCCTCCCCCTCCTGGAGGTCGGCACGTACTGCGGCCGCTCCACGATCCTGCTCGCGGACGCGGCGCGCGAGGCGGGCGTCACGGCGATCACCGTGGACCACCACCGCGGCAGCGAGGAGCAGCAGCCGGGCTGGGAATACCACGACCCGGAGACGGTCGACCCGCAGGTCGGCCGCATGGACACGCTCCCCACGTTCCGCCGCACGCTCCACCGGGCGGGCCTGGAGGAGCACGTGATCGCGATCGTCGGCCGCTCGCCGCAGGTGGCGAAGACCTGGGGCGGCCCCCTCGGCCTGGTGTTCATCGACGGCGGCCACACGGACGAGCACGCGACGGCCGACTACGAGGGCTGGGCCCCGCACATCGCGGAGGGCGGCCTCCTCCTGATCCACGACGTGTTCCCGGACCCGGCGGACATCATGACGGGCCAGGCCCCGTACCGCGTCTACCTCAGGGCACTGGAGTCCGGCGCGTTCACAGAGGTCTCGGCAACGGACTCACTGCGCGTCCTGCGCCGAACGGGAGGAGTGCTGAGCGGCCAGCACCGCCGCGAGGCCCTCTTGTAGGTCCTTGACGAAATACTCGGGGATCTCCAGCGACGGGAAATGGCCCCCGCTCCCGGGCGACCTCCAACGGACGATCTGCCGGTACCGCTCCTGCGCCCAGGGGCGTGGAGACTTCTCGATGTCACTGGGGTACATGGTGATGGCCGACGGGACGTCGACCCGGAGTTCGGGGTCCAGCGAGTTGTGGCTCTCGTAGTAGATGCGGGCCGCCGAAGCGCCGGTCCGCGTCAGCCAGTACAGGGTGACGTCGTCCAGGACCCTGTCCATGGAAATCGTCTCGAACGGGCTGTCCTCGGTGTCCGACCACTCGGCGAACTTGTCGAGGATCCAGGCGAGAAGCCCGACCGGTGAGTCGACGAGCGAGTAGCCGATGGTCTGCGGCCGGGTCGCCTGCTGCTTCGCGTACGCCGCGCGGTGGCGCCAGAAATGGCGGGTGTCCTCGGTCCACTGGCGCTCGACCGCCGTCAGCCCGTCCGTCGTCAATCCGGGCGGCGCCTCCGCGAACGTGGTGTGGATGCCGAGCACGTGTGCCGGGAACCTGCCGCCGAGGACCGTGGTGATGTTGCCTCCCCAGTCGCCGCCGTGGGCCACGAACTTGCTGTAGCCGAGCCTTCCCATCAGTTCCACCCAGGCGGCCGCGATCTTCTCGGTTCCCCACCCGGTGGTGGCCGGCTTGTCGCTGTAACCAAAGCCCGGCAGCGACGGGACCACGACGTGGAACGCCGGCGCTTCCGCATCGTTCGGATCAGCCAGCTCGTCCACCACGTCGACGAACTCGGCGATGCTGCCCGGCCACCCGTGCGTCAGGACCAGAGGAGTGGCGTCCGCGCGCGCGGACCGGCGGTGCAGGAAGTGGATTCCCAGACCGTCAATGGTCGTGCGGAACTGACCGATCCGGTCGAGGCGTGCCTCGAACGACCGCCAGTCGTATCCGGTGCGCCAGTAGTTCACGACATCGACGAGGTCGGCGAGAGGTACGCCCTGCTCCCAGCGGCGGGAGCCGGGCGCCGCGCCCTGGACCGTCTCGGCCTCCGGCAGCCGGGCCGCGGCCAGTCGCGCGCGCAGATCGTCGAGGTCGGCGTCGGATGCGTGGGCTTCGAATGCCTGCACGTCTGCTTGCTCGTCTGCTTGCACGCCTTCTTGCACGTCGCTGGTGGGACGGGTCATGAGACCTCCTGGCCATCGTCGAACCGACCGTGAACCACTGGGAACCGGCTAAGACGGTTCTACCGTGCCATCGCATCGGTGTGCAACCGGCTAAGGTGGTTCCATGCGTGCTGGCTTCCCTGATTTCCGCCTCGGCAGTGTGCTGGCGACCAGCTTCACGGGGACGCTGTCGGAGCGTCATGGCGACTCCGTGGAGCGCATCCCCACGCCGCAGCGCCTCATCGACTGGCTGGCGGTGAACGGCCTCGCCGTGGACTCCTGCACCGCCGCCCAGCTCGACCTCGCCCGGGAGCTGAGGGAGTCGATCCACGCCGCCGCGACAGCCGCCGCGGTCCGGGACCCTCTCCCCGCGTCCGCCGTCCAGGTCATCAATGACCGCAGCGCCCAGGGGCGGGCCGCGGCCGTCCTGACGGCCGACGGCGAGCGGCGATGGCGGCTCGGCTCGGCTTCCCGCGTGGAAGACGCCCTCAGCGTGATCGCCGCCGACGCGGTCCACATCATCGCGGGCGAACGGGACGGAAAACTGGCCCTGTGCGCCTCACCGACCTGCCGGGCCGCCTTCTTCGACACCAGCCAGAGCCGCACTCGTAAGTGGTGCGACATGAACACGTGCGGAAACCGCCAGAAGAAGGCGCGCTTCCACGCCAACCAGCGCAAGAACCCGACATCGGCGAAATGACCTGCGACACCGCGCGTACCGGGCGTAGCTCGCCGCCCCCGGAAGGACCCCCGCGTCCGGGGCGTAACCGGAAGGAGTGGAGAACCGTGGGTCCCTGCGGAGCACGTGAACGGCCCGTAAGGTGGCTCTCGTGTCGTACGTAGGTCCGGACAGCCAGCCCCCACGCCCGCCCCGCCGTTTCAGCGGCGGCCCCCTCACCGTGACGCTCGCCGCACTGGTGCCGACGTGCCTTGCGGGGTGGCTCATTTACGAGGCGACGAGCGGTCCCGGCGGGAACGAACCGCCCAGAACGCTCCCCTCCGCCAGCCGGTCCGCGCAGAGTTCGCCCTCCTCCGAGCCGTCCCCGGCGGCCTCCGAGAAGGACGACGACAAGGGCGAGGGCAAGGCGAGCGCCAAGCCGAGCACGACGAAGCCCCCGAAGTCCTCGACCCGGCCCGCCGCCTCCGGGCCCCTCAAGGGCAAGGTCGTCGTCGTCGACCCCGGTCACAACACCGGCAACGGCAGGCACACGGCCGAGATCAACCGCCTGGTGAACATCGGGACGAACCGCAAGGCGTGCGACACCACGGGCACCTCCACCAACAACGGTTACAGCGAGGCCCAGTTCACCCTCGACGTCTCGCGCCGGCTGCGCACGCTGCTGGAGAAGCAGGGCGCCACCGTGAAGTTCACCCAGGACGGCGACCGGCCCTGGGGCCCCTGCGTCGACGAGCGCGCCCGCATCGGCAACAACGCCCACGCGGACGCCGTCGTCTCCGTCCACGCCGACGGATCCGCGGTGGGCAACCGCGGCTTCCATGTGATCCTGCCCGCATCGGTGAAGTCCGGCGCCGCGGACACCACCAAGATCGTCGTCCCGTCACGCGCCCTGGGCGAGCGCATCGCGGGCAAGTTCCTGAGCTCGACGGGCAGCGCCCCGTCCAACTACATCGGTGACGGCACCGGTCTCGACGTACGCAAGGACCTGGGCGGCCTCAACCTGTCCACCGTCCCCAAGGTGTTCATCGAATGCGGCAACATGCGGGACCCCAAGGACGAGGCGTTGCTCACCAGCGACGCGTGGCGGCAGAAGGCCGCACAGGGCATCTCCGACGGAATCGTGAGCTTCTTGCGCGGATAACGGGTTGGTAGCGGGTTGACAGGTCTTTATCCCGAGCAGACACCCCACGCGAGTGAACGATAATGTCCTCCGTACGATGGGGGGCCATCCCCGCGCTTTGCACCACGACCTTGGGGCGAGCGACGCCTCCACCGACGAGACGACTTACGAAGGACCTGAAGTGAATATCCGCTCTCTCACTCGAGGCGACGGCGTGGTGATCGGGGCAGCGGTTTTGCTGTTCATCGCCTCGTTCCTGGACATCATCGACCTCGAAGGCGTCTCGGACTCAGCCGACATGCCGAACGCCTGGAACAGCGGGCCGTTCCTGCTGGGTGTCACCCTGGCCGGGATCATCGGTGCCGCCTGCATCGTCGTCGCCCGCGCGCTGCCGACGCCTCCGAAGGTCCTCGGCATCGACCTCGGGCACTTCGGTGTCGCCTTCACGGTGGCCTCGGCCTGGAACGCCATCGGGCAGATCTTCGACCCGGCCGGCGGCTTCGACAACATGGGGCAGTCGGGCGACAGCGGCATCGACGCCGGTGTCGGCACCATCCTTTCCCTGATCGCCGCGCTGGTCATGGCCGCCGGGGCGATCCTCGCCCTGACCGTGCCCGCCTTCAAGGCCCCCCTCGTCGGCTCCCCGCGTCCCGCCCCCCAGCCCTACGGCGCTCAGCCGCAGGGCGGGTACGGGTACCCCGGTGCGCAGGGCCAGCCCGGTCAGCCGTACGGCGCCCAGCCCGGTCAGCCCGGCCAGCCGCAGCAGGGGCAGCCGTTCGGCGCCCAGCCGGGCCAGCCGCAGCAGCAGACGCCGCCTCCCGGGCAGGCGCAGGCCACCGGTGAGTTCTCGCCGTTCTGGTTCGCCGTGCCGGTGCCGCGTCCGCTGTACGCGGAGGACGGTTCGCCGACGCCGATCGCCGAACTGGCGCCCGGCACCTGGTACTTGGCCGTCGAGCAGCGCGGCCCCGGCCTGGTGGCCCAGACGCAGGACGGCCGTCGTGGCGTGCTGCAGGACACCACGGGGATCCAGCGCGGCTGATCTCTCCCGTCCCTCGCGACACCTCGCGGCCCCTCGCCCTTCCGGGCGGGGGGCCGTTGTCGTACAGTCGCCATCCTGCAGGGAGCTGACGGGCCGTCAGAAGGGATCGGGATCGCGTATGCGCCTGGGACTCGCACTCGGTTACTGGGGGCGCGGCCCCGACCCCGGACACGTGGCGCTCGCCCAGGAGGCCGAGCGGCTCGGATACGACTCCGTGTGGACGGCGGAGGCCTGGGGCTCCGACGCCTTCACTCCCCTCACCTGGATCGCGGCGCGGACCTCACGGATCAAGCTGGGCACGGCGGTCGTGCAGATGGCGGCGCGCTCGCCGGTGACGACAGCCATGCACGCGCTGACCCTCGACCATCTCTCCGGCGGCCGGATGATGCTCGGACTCGGGCTTTCCGGGCCGCAGGTGGTGGAGGGGTGGTACGGGCGGCCGTTCCCGAAGTCGCCGCTGACCGCGACGCGCGAGTACGTGGACGTCATCCGCCAAGTGCTGCGGCGGGAGGGGCCGGTGACCCTCGAAGGCCGCTTCCACGCGCACCCGTACCAGGGCGAGGACGGCAGCGGCCTCGGCAAACCCCTGAAGCCGATCACGCACCCCCTCCGAGCGGACCTGCCGGTGCTGCTCGGCGCCGAGGGGCCCAAGAACATCGCGCAGACGGCACGGATCGCCGACGGCTGGCTGCCCCTCTACTGGTCGCCGATGCGGGCTGATGTGTACGAGGCGTCGCTGACGGAGGCGCGGGACGGTTTCATGGTCGCGCCCATGGCGCGGGCGAAGGTCTGCGACGACGTTGCGGAGGGCCTGCTTCCGGTCAAGGCGATGCTGGGGTTCTATATCGGCGGAATGGGGCACTCCGCGCGAAACTTTCATGCGGATCTGATGGCGCGGATGGGGTTCGAGGAGGAGGCCCGACGCATTCAGGACCTGTTCCTGGCAGGCCGCCGAGAGGAGGCGGTACTGGCCGTTCCGGACGCCTTCGCCGACGAGATCTCCCTGATCGGCCCCCGAGAACGCATAGCGGAACGCCTGGAACTATGGCGCAAGGGCCCCGTAACGGACCTCCTCGTCCTGTCCCCGGACCACCACACGCTACGAGTACTGGCCGAACTGAACGGCTAGCGCGAACGGCTTGCGCGGGGGCTTGCGCGGACCGCTGCGGCGAGCGCGAACGGCTGGCGCGGAACGGGGCGGTGGGCCTACTCGGCCGATGTCCCGGAGCGTCTGGCGCAGGTCTCCGCCCGCCGACGCCCATCTCCCCCAGCCCGCCCGGCACTTGAGGGCGGGCCCGGCGGAGCCGGTGGTCAGGCCGGGGCGCGGCCAGGCGGCGGCTCGGCCCAGGGTCCGGACCCTGCCCCGGACCCGGACCCGAACCCGGACCGCCCGAGGCCAGGGGCCTACCTAGCCCTTTGCCAGTTCGCCTGCTGATGGCACGCGGTCCTTGACCTCCGCGCCCGCGCCCTTGCCCGCGTCCTTCACCTTGTTGATGACGTCGTCGAAGGAGTTCACCACCGAGTCCGTCGAATCACCCTTGCGGAGCTTCTTGGGGAGATCCTTCAGGGCGTCGATGCCCGCCGTCAGCGGGGCCACCGCCTTGGACAGCGTCGGGTCGCCCTGGGCGTTCTTCGTCGCCGCCTTCAGGCGGTTGTAGGCGAGGGTTCCGGCGAGGCCCGCCTTGATCAGGGCGAACTTGCGCCCATCGGCGCCCTTCTTGAACTTCCCCGCCCGGAAGGGCTTCACGATCCACTGGTACGTCGCACCGGCGGCGATCCCCGCGTTCGCCACGAACCGTGTCTTCGCGAACTTCTGCTTCTCGGCGGAGCTCGAACTGGACGGCGCCGAGGCGGCGTCCGCTTCGTCACCGCCGCACCCGGTCAGCCCCGCGAGCAGGGCGCCGCACAGCACAGGGGCGACGAGGGACCGGCGTACGGTCGCGGCGGACAGCAACACGGGGGACCTCCGGGAGTGGACAGCTAGAGGACAGCTCTCCCGGCAGCCTCACCCCGCCCGGCACGGCCCGCCACTCGGGCGAGCCCGTACGGGTTTCAACCGGGCCGATCCCGGTACACGGGTCTTATGTCCACCCGACAAGCACGTGGCAGCACCGCAGCGAGGGTCATCGTCATCGTCGCAGACGTGATGGCCATCATCCTCGGCCTGTGGATCCTCATGTATCTGTTGGACGCGAACCGCGCCAACGACCTCGTCCAGTTCATCCACGACGTGGCCCGCTGGCTCGCAGGCTGGTCACACGACCTGTTCACATTCGACGAGGCCTGGGCCCGCGTCGTCTGCGGCTACGGCCTCGCAGCTCTCGTGTACGTCTTCATCGGCCACGCCGTCGCAGGACGGCTCCGCCGCTACTGAGCGGAGGGACCAGGCGTCGGCGCGCCGCTGTCACCCCCCGGCAGCGGCGCCGCTGCGGCGTCGCTACTGCCCCCCGGTGGCGGCGTCGCAGCACTCCGGTGCGAGGCCCTGGGGCAGGCGTTCTCCCGAGAACACCGCGCAGGTGGCCTCGTCGCCGCCCAGTGCCGCCACCGCGAGCAGCAGGGAGCCCGCCGTCCAGGTCGTCAGTTCCTCGGGCCAGATCGCCTTGTCGTCGAAGACGTAGCCCGTCCAGTAGAGGCCGGACTCGGGGTCGCGCAGGTGCTGGATCGACTGGAGGATCTCCAGGGCGCGGTCCGATTCACCCAACACCCAGAGGGACAGGGCGAGTTCAGCGCTCTCACCGCCCGTCACCCAGTTGTTGGGGATGACGCAGCGCACGCCGAGGTCCGGCACCACGAAGCGGTCCCAGCCCTCCTCCATCCGGGACTTGGCCTCCGTGCCCGTGAGCGCGCCACCGAGGACCGGGTAGTACCAGTCCATCGAGTAGCGGTCCTTGTCCAGGAAGCGCTCGGGGTGGCTGCGTATGGCGTGGGCCAGCGAGCCGGTCGCCAGCTCCCAGTCCGGCTGCGGCTCCTCCCGCTGCTCGGCGATCGCCAGAGCGCAGCGCAGCGCCTGGTGGATCGACGAACTGCCGGTCAGGAGCGCGTCGTTGACCGGCGTGCCGTCCTGCTCCCGCTTCCAGCCGATCTGACCGCCCGGCTGTTGCAGGGTGAGGACGAACTCCACCGCCGCCACCACCGTCGGCCACAAGCGGTCGAGGAACGTGTCGTCACCGGTCGAGAGGTAGTGGTGCCAGACGCCCACGGCGATGTACGCGCAGAAGTTCGTCTCGCGGCCCCGGTCCGTCACGTCGTGCGGATCCCCGTCGGCGTACGCCGCGTACCAGGAACCGTCCGGATTCTGGTGCCGCGCGAGCCAGTCGTAGGCGCGGCCCGCGGCCTCGTGCTCGCCCGCCGCGTCCAGGGCCATCGCGGCCTCGGTGTGGTCCCAGGGGTCGAGGTGGTGGCCGCGGAACCACGGGATCGCGCCGTCCTCGCGCTGGACGGCAAGGATCCCGCGCACGGTCCGCGTGGCCTGATCCGCCGTCAGGACGCCCGGCAGGACCAGGTGTTCCGTCCGCTCCGGGCTCGTCACGCGTCGGTCTTCGCGTCGGCCTTCGGCAGGTGCGGCTTCGTCGCGTACGCCACGAAACTCTTGCCCACGACCGGGTTGAGCAACTGTTCCGCCACCTTCGTGGCCAGCGGCTTCTTCATGATGTCCCAGACCAGGAGCTTGTGGTACGCCCGCACGGGCAGCGCCTTGTCGTTGTCCACGCCGAACGCGCACTTCAGCCACCAGTACGGCGCGTGCAGGGCATGCGCGTGGTGCGTGCCGTACGGCTTCAGGCCCGCCTCCCGCATCCTGCCGAGGAGTTCGTCCGCCTTGTAGATGCGGATGTGACCGCCCTCGACCTCGTGGTACGCGTCCGACAGGGCCCAGCAGATCTTCTCGGGTCCGTAGCGCGGGACCGTCACCGCGATGCGGCCGCCCGGCTTCAGGACGCGGACCATCTCGGCGAGCACGCCCTTGTCGTCGGGGATGTGCTCCATCACCTCGGAGATGATCACGACGTCGAACGAGGCGTCGGGGAACGGCAGGTTGAGCGCGTCGCCCTCCATCGCGGTGGCCGTCGCGCCCGCCGGCGCCTCGCCCGCCTCCTTCATCGCGGCGAACCACTTGGCGACCTCACGGATCTCCTCGGCGTTCTGGTCGAGGGCCACCACCTGGGCCCCCCGCCGGTAACACTCGAAGGCGTGCCGGCCCGCGCCGCAGCCCAGGTCCAGGACGCGGTCGCCCGCGGCGAGCGGGAAGCGGGTGAAGTCGACGGTCAGCATCAGCTGGGGCTCCCGGAGTACGTCGGGGTGGCCGCGGGGCGGCCGGATTGCGGGCGGGCATCGCGGGCGATCGCCGCGCGGTACAGCTCTGCGGTGCCCTGGGCGGCGCGGGCCCAGGTGAATTTGGCGAGAACCCGCTCACGCCCGGCCGCGCCGAGGCGGGCCCGCAGCACCGGGTCCCCGAGCAGCCGGTTCAGTCCGGCGGCGAGCGCGCCGGGGTCGGCGGGCGGCACCGCGAGGCAGGTCTCGCCGTCCGGGCCCGCGACCTCCGGGATCGCGCCGCCGGTCGTCGCGAGCAGCGGGGTGCCGGTCGCCATGGCCTCGGCCGCGGGGAGCGAGAACCCCTCGTACAGCGAAGGGACACAGGCGATCTCGGCCGAGCGGACGAGGTCCACGAGCTCGGCGTCGGTGATGCCCTTGACGAACTCGATGGCGCCTTCGAGGCCGTACCTCTCGATCGCCTGCGCCACCGGGCCGTCCTCGGCGCGCTTGCCGACGACGACGAGGTGGGCGGCGGGGTTCTCGGCGCGGACCTTGGCCAGCGCCTCGACGAGGTGGATGAGGCCCTTGAGCGGGACGTCGGCGCTGGAGGTCGTGACGATCCGGCCCGGGACCTCGGGGACCGACGGGTCGGGCGAGAAGAGGTCGGTGTCGGCGCCGATGTGCACGACGTCGATGCGGTCGTCGCGTACGCCGAGGTGGTCGATGATCTCCTGGCGCGAGGTGCCGGAGACGGTGAGCACGGAGGGCAGCCGGCGGGCCACGCGCTTCTGCATGCGGGTGAACGCGTACCAGCGGCGCACGGACATGCGGCGCCGCCAGCCGGCCGCCGCGTCCAGCTCCAGCTGTCGGTCCACCGTGATGGGGTGATGGATCGTGGAGACGAGCGGCGCGCCCAGGTCGCCCAAGAGGCCGTAGCCGAGGGTCTGGTTGTCGTGCACGACGTCGAACTCGCCGCGCCGTGCCCGCAGGTGACGGCGGGCGCGCAGGCTGAACGTCGCGGGCTCGGGGAAACCGCCGGTCCACATCGTCGCCACTTCGAGCGCGTCGACCCAGTCGCGGTACTCGCCGCGCTTCGGCGTGCGGAAGGGGTCGGGCGAGCGGTAGAGGTCGAGGCTGGGCAGCTCGGTGAGCCTGAGGCCCTCAAGGCCCTCGTCCAGGACGGGGTAGGGCTGCGCGCCGATCACCTCGACGCTGTGGCCGAGCCGGGCCAGCTCGCGCGAGAGGTGACGTACGTAGACGCCCTGTCCCCCGCAGAACGGGTTGCCTTTGTACGTGAGGAGAGCGATGCGCAACGGACGGTCACCATCGGCCGGACCCGTACGGGGACCCGCCTCCATGGCCTCAGCGGTCACTCTCGGCCCCCTTCTCCCTGCGGTTGTCCGCGAGGTTACGCCGGGACGGTAATCTAGAACAAGTTTCAGACTTGATCGTTGAATGATCGCTGAACGAGCTTTGAATCTACCGGCAGGTAGCCGCGCTGTAAGGCCCGGATCAGGTGATTCGCGCCACGGCGGGTGCCCTGCCATGCTGGCCGACCACGTGACCGTAACGGGACGACGGAACAACGGGACATATGACAGCGGAAGCCAAGGCAGCGGAAGTCGCAGCAGCTGATCCGGCGTCGCCGCCCCTGACCGAACGGCAGGAGGCGCGCCGCCGCCGCATCCTGCACGCCAGCGCCCAACTCGCGAGCAGGGGCGGGTTCGACGCGGTGCAGATGCGCGAGGTCGCCGAGTCGTCCAGCGTCGCCCTCGGCACGCTGTACCGCTACTTCCCCTCCAAGGTGCATCTCCTGGTCGCCACCATGCAGGACCAGCTGCAGCACATGCACACCACGATCCGGAAGCGCCCGCCCGCCGGCGAGACACCCGCCGAGCGGTGCGCGGAGACGCTGATGCGGGCCTTCCGTGCCCTGCAGCGCGAGCCGCACCTGGCGGACGCGATGGTCAGGGCGCTGACCTTCGCCGACCGCTCCGTGAGCCCCGAGGTGGACACGGTCTCGCGGCTGACCACCGCGATCATCCTGGACGCGATGGGCCTGGCCGACGCGCCGACCCCCGAGCAGCTCTCGGCGGTCCGGGTCATCGAGCACACCTGGCACTCGGCGCTGATCACCTGGCTCTCGGGGCGGGCCTCGATCGCACAGGTCAAGATCGACATCGAGATGGTGTGCCGCCTGATCGACCTGACGTCCCCCGAGAGCGCGTAAACCCGTTCCAGGCCCGCCCCCCAGGCCGCACAGCCCGCCCCTCGGACCCCAGGACCCGTCACACATCCCTCTGGCCAACGCTTCCCGCAACCCCTCAATCGGTGCATGGGGGGCGCACAACCACCTGGCAATTGCGCCCCTGAGCCTCTCCTGGTCCCGCTTGGCCAGTTCTCCGCGTACACACGGCGGTCGGCGCGGCTATTAATGGTCTGCGTGCTGTACGAAGCCATCGGGACCGGAGCTGGAACCTGGAGGAGCGAAGCGTGACGCGGGTACTTCTCGTGCACGACGCCTGTCTTTTGCGATCGGCCCTGGCGGAACGTCTCGCCCGTGAGCCGGACCTGGAGGTGTTCCATGCACCGTGGCACAACGCCCGCGACCGTACGGGTGCGGTGCTTCCCGACGTCTGCGTCGTGGACCCGGACGGCGACACGGCGTACGCGTCCGCCGAGTTCGGGGAGCAGTCCCATCCCGTGAGCGGCGGCCTCGGCTGCCCGCTCCTCGTCCTGGTGTCCGGCAGCCGGCCGGGGCTGCTGCGGCGCTGCATGGAGGCGGGCGCCCTCGGCTTCGTGGACAAGGCGAGCCCGCCGGACCGGCTGCTCGCCGGGATCAGGAAGGTGGCGGCCGGCGAGCGGTTCGTGGACGAGTCACTGGGCTTCGGATTCCTGAAGGCAGCTCAGATGCCGCTCACGCACCGGGAGTTACTGGTGCTCTCACTCGCCGCCGGGGGCGCGCCCGTCGCCGAGATCGCGCACCGCCTGCACCTGACCAACGGGACGGTGCGCAACTACATGGCCGCGATCACCCGCAAGACCGGGGCCCGCAACAGGATCGACGCCATACGGATCTCGCGCGGCGAGGGCTGGGTGTGACGACCCGTTCACCGGGCCCCAGTTGCCCGAGAGTTCACGGTAGAGGGAGGAGCTCCCGAGCAGCTCCTCGTGGCGGCCGCACAGGGTGTGCGTGCCGTCCATCACCAGGATGCGGTCGGCGCGGCGGGCCGAGCTGATGCGGTGGGCGATCACCACGAGGGTGCCGCCCGGCCGCGCCGCGAAGGCCCGCTCGGCGCGGGCCTCCGCCACCGGGTCGAGGTGACAGGTGGCCTCGTCGAGCAGGGCGAGGGGAGCGTACGAGACATAGGCGCGGGTCAGCGCGATGAGCTGGCGCTCGCCCGCCGAGAGCGCGGCGGGGTCGACCTCCGCGGCGAGACCGCCGAGCCGCTCGATCACCGCCCCGAGCCCGACGGCCTGCGCGGCGGCCAGCAGCTCCGCATCGCTGACGGCATCCGCCCGCAGATACTCCAGGTTCTTGCGCACCGTGTCGCTGAAGACGTACGCCTCCTGCGGGATCAACACCCGCCGCCCGACAGCTTGTCGCCCCCGCACGGACCGCCCGCCCACGCGAACCGCGCCGCCGCCGGGCTCAAGGAGACCGGCCACGAGCCCGGCAAGGGTGGACTTTCCGATGCCGCTGGGCCCGACGACCGCCAGATGGCCGCCTCGCGGGACGGTGAGCGACAGGTCACGCAGGACGGGCTCGGCGCGGGGGCCGTAGGCGAAGGTGACGGAGGAGAGCTGGAGGGCGGGCGCGTCGGCGGGAGCGGGGGCCTGGGCCGGAACGGGAGCCGAGGCGGGCCCCCCTTGCACGTCCCCGTCCGCACCCCCGCCCGCGCCCCCGTCCGCCTCTGCCCCGCCCGGCCCGGACAACGCCGCCTGCGGGGTCCACGCCAGGCGGCGCAGGACGACGGCCAGGCGGGCGCCGCTCGTGCCCAGGCCGTGGATCAGGTTGTGCAGGGCCGGGAGCAGCGCCTGGGCGACGTAGGCGATCGCCCCGACCAGGGCGCCCGGCGTCACCCCGCGGTTCAGGAGCCAGGGGGCCGTGACGAGGAGAAGGACGAGCGGGAGCTGGCCGCCGGTCGCGAGGGCAGCTGTCCGCAGGACGCCCCAGCGGGCCAGGGAACGGGCCGCCGCGTACTCCGTGGCGATGCCCCGGTCCAGGTCCTCGGCGACGTCCTGCTCGGCGCCCGCAGCCGCGACGTCCCGCAATCCAGGTGATATCGCGCCGAGTTGACCCGCGATGCCCTCGTCCGCGACGAGGAACCTCTCCTGGCGCCGTGCCAGCGGGCGCAGGCTCCCCACGAACAGGCCGACACCGGCGAGCAACGGCGGCGCGACGACCAGGAGGAGCAGCGGGGCGAGCGAGAACAGGCCGATCAGCGCGCCCGTCGCCGTGAAGAGGAACGAGCGGGACACGAGGACAAGGCCCGCGAACGTGTCCCTGGCGATCTCCACCTGCTGGGTGAGCCGGGACACGGAGGCGCTGTCCGCGTCCCGCAGCCCCCGGCCGACGACCTGCCGTACCAGGGTGTCCCGCAGCGGCTCCACCAGATCGGCGACCGCGCGGTACACACGCCCCGTGCCGTAGGCGGCCACGACCACACCGAGCCCGGCCGCACCGAGCCACCCGAGGCCCACCGCCTCGTCCCCCGCGAGGAACCCGTCGTCCAGGGCGCGGGCGAGGGCGTACCCGGTGAGGAAGGTCTGCCCGGTCTCCAGTACGGACCAGAGCGCGAGCCGCAGCACCACAGGCCACCTGCGCCAGAGGAAGCGGACACCTCGGCGGTAGGGGCCCGGCGGGGCAGGCGGGGAGGCCGGCTGCGGGGCCGGGGAGAGCGGCTCAGGAGCGCCGGAGGACACCTTCACGCGCCGAACACCTCCCGGTACTCCGCCCGCTCCCACAGCTCCGCGTGCGTCCCCACCGCCCGTATCCGCCCGTCGTGCAGCCACGCCACCGTGTCCGCGCGGGCCGCCGTCGCCGCGCGGTGGGCGATGATCAGGCGGCTGCGGTGCGGGGTGTGGTGGAGCAGGGCCTCGGCTATGTGGTGTTCGGTCACGGTGTCCAGGCTCGACATCGCGTCGTCCAGGATCAGGAGCCGCCCGCCGCGCGCGAACGCCCTTGCCAGACCCAGGCGTTGGGCCTCACCCCCGGAGAGGGGCGCCTCCGTGCAGGGTGTGGCGTAGCCGTCGGGGAGGCGGGTGATGAAGGGGTCGGCGTGTGCCGCGCGGGCCGCGTCGCGGATGCGGGGCGGCGCGGGGCGCGGGGCGCCGAAGCCGATCGTGTCCTCCAGGGTCGTGCCGAGCAGCGCGGGCCGCTCGAAGGCGTAGCCGATCTCGCGGCGCAGTTCCTCGCGGCGGAGCGAACGCAGCGGGACGCCGTCGAGGCGTACGTCCCCTTCGTCGGGGTCGGCGAGCCGGCCCGCGACGGACGCGAGCAGCGACTTGCCCGCGCCTGAACGCCCGACCACGGCGAGCGTGCCGCCCGGCGGCACCGTGAGGTCGACGCCGTCGAGAACGGTGCGTTCGCCGCGGATCACCGTCACTCCGCGTAGCTCCAACTCGCCGTATCCGGGCGGGAGCTCCGCGTTTCCGTACGAGGTCTCCGGCTCGGTGAGCACCTCGCCCAGGCGGCGCGCCGCGGCCCTGGCCCGTACCAGCGCGCCGAGCTGTCCGACGAGCATGCCGATCCCGGTGGCGAGCACCGCGTACCGGGAGGCGGCGAGCAACTCACCGACGCTGATGCGGTCTTGGAGCACGAGATGGCCCGCCACCGCGATGACCCCGAGCTGCAGGAGGGGTGCGACCGCGACGGCCTGTGCCTGGGAGCGGCCCTGGACCGTCCACATCCGGTGGCCCTGACGGGAGAGTTCGGGCAGGGCGTCCAGGACGCGCCCGGCCTCCTTGTCCTCGGTGTGCGCGGCGGCGATGGTCCGGGCGCCGCCGATCGCCTCGCCGAGCCGGCCCGCGATGTCCCCCTGGACCTGCTGGTAGCGCGCCACGCAGTCGGAGGAGACGCGCACGAACCAGCGCAGGAGCAGGACGAGGACGGGCGCCCCCGCGATGAACACCACGGCCAGCCAGGCGTCGATCAGGGCGAGGGCCACCACGGCGCCCACGGGCGCGACCAGGGCGGCGAGGAGCGCGGCGAGCGTGGCGGGCGCGACGCCCGCGTGTGCCGCGTTGTCGATGAGGCGGGCCACCAGGTCGCCGGGGGCGAAGCGCGCGGTGGCGCGTGGTCCGACGGCCAGCACATGGCGTCCGACACGGCCGCGCAGCCAGGCCGTCGTACGGGCGTTGGTGGTTCCGGTGAGGACGCCGTCGCAGGCGTCGAGGAGTGCGCTCACGGCGATGAGCGCCGTGCACACGAGGATCCAGCGGGTGGCGTCGGCGCCGACGTGACCGGCCGCGTGGCCCGCGAGGACGGCGTCGAGTGCGCGGCCGATCGCGAACGGCAGGAAGAGGCTCGCGCCCGCCCCCGCGACGCTGCACAGCGCGAGGGCCGCGCAACGGGCCGCGCTGTGCCGGGTCGCCGCCTTCAGCAGGCCCGCGTCGTGTTCGGGCCGGGGAGGACGGGTGGTCGTGGTCGCCATGCGGTCCGGGTCCTCGCAGTCCTCGTGTCCGTGGGGCGTCCGTGGCATGGATGGATCCGGGCGGTGCCTCTGGGGAGAGGCACCGCCCGGTCCCTCACGAACCGTGCCGGTCAGGCACGGGCCAGCGTCACAGACAGAGCAGCACGCTGGCGGCGCTCCAGCAAGCAATCAGGCTCACCTGGCTGCCGCCACCGCCGCCGCCACCGGTCATCTCGTCGGACTCCATGCTCTGCAGGTCGAGAAGCGCCATGATCTTCCCTCTCTTTTGGGGACGTAGTTGTCCTATGGGTGGTGTCACGACCCCGCCGCGTGGCGGGACCGGCTCTGGGGCCGCCTGAGCGGCGGCAGGAAGGGGACGTGTGCTCCGCCGTCCCCCAGGGCGGCGGCGAGGGCGAGAAGACAGCCCGCCGTTCCGGTGTGCAGGTCCATGGAAAGGCGCAGCATCTGGTTGCCGGGGAACGCGAGTTGGCCGGCGTACGGCATCGCGAACCAGCCGAGTCCCTCGATCTGCGCGGGGACGTCCTCGGGCGTGATGCCGGGCGCGGTGCTGCGGTTGAGGTGCAGCAGGAATCCGGCCCGCCCCTGGTAGAGGCCCGGCTGTACGCAGAAGCGTGAGCGCGCGGTGGACAGGATGCCCGGCCGCACGGCCTCGAACCCGGCGTCGTCCCGGTGCGCGAGGTAGTCGTCGAGGACCATCCCGATGCCCACGCTGCCGTCGCCGAGGTACGGCATCGTGCGCCAGCCCTCGTCCACCCCGAGGCTGCCGTCCGGCCGTGCCACGCACCGGGCGAGGTCCGCGCGCAGGGCCCGTGCCGCCAGGTCGAGGAGCGCGGGGTCGCCGTTCCTCTCGTAGAGCCGCAGGAAGAGGAGTGCGGGGCCGGTGTCGCCGTGCAGCAGACCGGCCCGTGGCCGTCCCTTCGGCGGGCTCTGGGAGGTCAGCCGCTCACCGATCACCTGCGCGGCCTGCAGGGCGTGCTGGGCGAGCGCCTCCTCGCCGGTGCTGTGCGCGAGGGCGTCGAGGGCGAGGCCGAGTCCGGCGAGGCCGCCGTCCAGGTCGGAGGGGAGCCGTTGCCAGTTCTCCCGGAGGACGAGCTCCATCAGGTCGAGCGCGCGGGTGCGGTGGCCGAGGCGTTCGAGGACGTGGGCGATGCCCGCGAGGCCGTCGTTGAGTCCGAGGGGTGTGCCGGGCGGTGCGGGCTCGGTGTGCTTCAGGAGCCAGCGCTCGCCCTCCTCGTAGCGTTCGGCGCCGCTCTCGGCGAGGGCGAGCAGCACGCCGGCCGCGCCGTGCGCGAGGCCGAGCCCGCCGCCGTCGGTGAACTGCGCGATGTCGCCGGGGAAGAGCCGGTCGTCGCGCTCGGGGGTGGCCGAGGCGAGGATGGCCTTGACCATCGAGTCCCGGCTGTACGGCCAGTCGGCGACGTCGACGAGCGGTGCGGCCTGCCCGGTCACCGGCTTCGCGGCACCCGCCGCGCGGGCCCGGTCCCGTCCGCCGCGCTCGATCTCCGCCACGGCTTCGTCGAGGAACTCCCGCGGTATGTCGGGGAACTGCTCGGCGATCACCGCGGCGAGGTGGGCGGCCTTGCCCCGGTCGACGGCGAGGAGCGTGGTGATCGGCAGGAAGAGGGCGAGCCGCAGGCACGCGAGAGCGTAGCGGTCGACGTCCACGCCCTCGCGGTCGGCGGGTGCGATGAAGCCGGGGTGGGCCACGACCTGGCGGCCGCCCTCTCCCACCCGCGTCGCCGCCTCGAAGTCGAGGAGGGAGACGGACTGTTCGTCGGGCGCGACCATGATGTTGAACATGTGGAGGTCGTTGAAGACGACACCCCGCTCGTGCACGGCGGCGACGGCCTCCTCGACGGCGCGGTGCATCCGCAGCGCCCAGGCCGTGTACGAGGCGACCGCGTCCGGGTCCGGCTCGCTGACGAGCAGCGGATGCCGGTCCGCGAAGAAGGAGTTGAGGGTGCTGCCCTCCAGGAAGTCCATGACGAGGAAGCGGTGGCCGCCGAGTTCGAACCAGTCGCGCACCTCGGGCGCGACACCGAGACCCGCCAGCTTCTCCAGCGCGCCCCGTTCGCGCTCCAGGCGGGCCACGGCGTCGGCCCCGTCGGATGCCAGGCCCGCGTGCGGCCGGCCCTCCTTCAGGACGACCTTGCGGCCGTCCCGGGTATCGGTGCCCGCGTAGACCCCGCCGCCGTTGGAGAAGTGCAGCGCCTTCTCCATGCGGTACGGCAGGTCGCCGACCGTCGTGTTGTTGCGCGCGGCGAGCTGCGCCTCCAGGAACGGCGGCAGCGTCACCCACTCGGGGACCTTGAAGGCCGGGTCGCGCGAGTCGGGGACGAGGCGGCCCTGGTCGTCCTCGACGGCGAGCACGAGACTGCCGCGCTCGTTGACGCACATGCGGCGGGTGAAGGCGCCGTACCTGACGTACAGCGGCCCTTCCTGCCAGCGCAGGTCGGTGAGGATGTAGGGCCCCTCGCATCCTTCGAGGGTCTTGCCCAACTCGTTGAGTATCGCGTGAAGTTGATCCTCGTCGGACGGGTAGAGCGTCGCGAACTTGCCGCTGCCGTCGCGTCCCGCGTACTTGCTGTTGCGCAGGTGGAGCAGGTGCGGCCCCGCGATGAACTTGAAGGGCACGGCGCGCGGGACGCAGTACTCGCGGACGGCGGCGGCTATGCGGTCCGCGTTCTCCAGCGTGGCGGACACGTGGATCTTCCAGCCCTGCTGCGGCGCGGGACGTGCGCGCCCGTCGTCGCCGAGCGGGACGAAGGTCAGCCAGTCGCCCTCGCGGGCCGACAGCCACCCTTGCGGGACCGGGCGCCGCGCCGTCTCGAACTCAGGGGCGTTCTTGCCCACGGACAAGCGGTCCGGAGTCTCGTAGAAGTGCCTGTCGGCCAGACAGTAGACCTCGTACCGCTTGTCCACGTCGTCCTCTCCCCATGTCGTCTGGGTCCGACAGTTCCAGGCCGCAAAGGGGACGGACAGTCACGGATGTCATCGATCAGGTATGCAGAACGCATGGGTAAAGTCCTGTTCGCACCCGTTCGAGCGCACATAAAGCACATAGGAACCGCACAAACCAGCGCGGATCGCATCACGGAAGTAAATCCCGTTGCCAGAGCGAACCCGGTCGGCCCGCGGGGCGAATCCCGTCAGTCCTCCGGCGGAAAGACGACCTCACCACTTCCGGACAACGTGATCGTGATCGCCTCGACCGGGCACCCCTCGGCCGCTTCGAGCACCTTTTCGTTGGCGTCGGTCTCGGGATCCGCGGGGTGCGACTGACGGGCGGAGTCGAGCGCGAAGCCGCCCGGCGCCGTGATCACGCACATCCCGGAGCCGATGCAGACCGACCGGTCCACCTCGACGTGCCAGCGGTCACCCATCAGGCACCCGTCCCCTCGTAGCCCGCGGGCAGGTGGATCATCTTGTGCTCGAAGTACTCGCCGTACCCCTCGGGCCCGAACTCCCGCCCGAGACCGGAGTTCTTGTAGCCGCCGAACGGGCCGAGCATGTCGAGGCTGAAGGTGTTCACCGAGTACGTCCCGGTGCGCACCCGGCGCGCGACGTCGATACCGCGCTCCACGTCCGCCGTCCACACGCTGCCGCTGAGCCCGTAGTCGGAGTCGTTGGCGATCTTCACGGCCTCGCTCTCGTCGCCGTACGGGATGAGGCAGATGACCGGGCCGAAGATCTCCTCGCGGGCGATGCGCATCGAGTTGTCCACGCCGCCGAAGAGCGTCGGCTCGACGTACCAGCCGTCGTCGAACCCGGGCGGACGCCCGCCGCCCGCGAGGATCTTGGCGCCCTCCTCCTGGCCGATGCGGATGTAGTCGAGCGAGCGCTGCTGCTGGCGCTTGGCGACGAGCGGGCCCAGTTCGGTCTCCGGGTCGAGCGGGTCGCCGACCTTGAGCGCGGACGCCGCGGCGGCGAAGGCCTCGGCGAACTCGTCGTAGCGCGAGCGAGGCACGAGGATGCGGGTCTGGGCCACGCACGCCTGGCCGTTGATCATCCAGGCGAAGGGGACGATGCCGGCGACCGCCGCCGACGCGTCCGCGTCCGGCAGGATCACGGCGGCCGACTTGCCGCCCAACTCCAGGGTCACGCGCGTGAGATTGCGCGCGGCGACCTCCATCACGCGCTTGCCCGCGCCGACGGAACCGGTGAAGGACACCTTGTCGACGCCGGGGTGCCCGACGAGGTACTCGCTGACCTCGCGGTCCGCCGAGAGGATCGAGAGCACGCCCTTCGGCAGCCCTGCCTCATGGGCGATGTCGGCGAGTATGTAGGCGTCGAGCGGCGTCTCGGGCGAGGTCTTGAGGATCACCGGACACCCGGCGAGCAGCGCGGGCGCGAGCTTGGCCGCGGCGGTGAACTGCGGGACGTTCCACGGCACCACGGCCGCCACCACACCGACCGGCTCGCGCCGTACGAGGATCTTGCCGAGGGCTCCGTCGCGCGCCTCTTCGTACGTGAAGTTCTTCGCGACCGTGAGCGCCGAGTCCCAGACCATCATCGAGGCGAGGGACTGCACCATCACGCTCGCCGTGTACGGGGTGCCGTTCTCGGAGCTGATGACGCGGGCGATCTCCTCGTGCCGTACGGCGAACGCGTCCTTGATCTTCGTGACGACCTCGATCCGCTCGTCGAGCGTCATCCGGGGCCAGGGGCCCTCCTCGAACGCCTTGCGCGCGGTGGCGACGGCCCGGTCGACATCGGCGGGCGCCGCGTGCGGCACACGCGCGAAGAGCTGGCCGGTGTGCGGCGAGACCACCTCGATGACGTCCTTGCCGAGGGGGTCCACCAGCTCCCCGCCGATAAAAAGCTGTCCGTGTTCCACGAGCTCGGTCATGGCTGACTGCCTCCTGCGGGATTCCGCCTGCGCGGCACGCTTTCTGACACTGTTTCAGAACTGATACCAGTTCTAGTTCCAGTAGTCCACGGAGAGCGAGATGCAAGTAACCTGTCGAAACAGTCGACTTGGGCGATCATTGGAACTAGTTCTAGTTATGGTGACGACGGCCGTGGTCGTGGCCGTGCAGCCGACGAGAGGCGAGGGTGCCCGATGACGCAGGTGACCGATCCGAAGGCGACCGACCACGGCGGCGGCGTGTGGAGCATCAAGGTCCCCATCCCGGACAACCCCCTGGGCTTCACCCTGGTCCACCTCCTGGACACGGACGCCGGCCCTGTCCTCATCGACACGGGCTGGGACGACCCCACGTCCTGGGACGCCCTCGCCGAGGGCCTCACCGCCTGCGGCACGTCCGCCGACGCGGTGCACGGCGTCGTCATCACCCACCACCACCCCGACCACCACGGTCTGTCCGCCAAGGTCCGCGAGGCGTCCGGCGCGTGGATCGCGATGCACGAGGCGGACGCGTCGGTCGTACGCCGTACGCGGACCGGGCCCCCCGAGCGCTGGTTCGACTACATGGTGGAGAAGCTGACGGCCGCCGGAGCCCCCGCCGACCACCTGGCCCCCCTGGTGGCGGCCCGTGACGCGGGCCGCGCGCCCCGGCTGCCCGGCCTCGCCGCCGCGCTCCCCGACCGCGGCATCGCCCCCGGCGAGCTCCTCGAACTGCCGGGGCGCAGGCTCCGCGCGATCTGGACCCCCGGCCACACCCCGGGCCACGTCTGCCTGCACCTGGAGGAGGAGCACCCGGCGCGGCTGCCGGGCCACGGCCGGCTGTTCTCCGGCGACCATCTGCTCCCCGGGATCACCCCGCACATCGGCCTGTACGAGGACCCCGACGACGAGACCGTCACCGATCCGCTCGGCGACTACCTCGACTCCCTGGAGCGCATCGGCCGCCTGGGCCCCGCCGAGGTGCTTCCGGCCCACCAGTACGCGTTCGCCGACGCCCCGGCCCGTGTGCGGGAGATCCTGGCCCACCACGAGGAGCGTCTGACGGACCTGCTCGCCCTCCTGGCCGAGCCGCTCACGCCCTGGCAGCTCGCCGAGCAGATGGAGTGGAACCGCCCCTGGGCCCAGATCCGCTACGGCTCGCGGAACATCGCGGTCTCCGAGGCCGAGGCCCATGTGCGGCGTCTGGTGAAGCTGGGGCGTGCCGAGGCGGTCGGCCACGATCCGGTGCGCTACCGGGCGGTGTGACCTGCGGCCCGGGAGGCGGGCACCCCGGACCGCTCCCCCTACGGGCCGGTAGAGTGACCCCGTCGTCATCATGCCCGTACGGGGGAAAGCCGGTGCGAATCCGGCGCTGACCCGCAGCCGTGTACCGCGTCCAGCGGTGAGCCGGAATGCCCGGTACCGAGCATGACCGGCTCGCTTCATCGGGGCCCCCGATGAACGGCACCGTCGAGGTATACGGAGCCGGAGCCGCCCGGTGCCCGTGCCCGCACGCGCCCGTGCTGCCCCGCTCCCCCGCAGGGAGAGGCACCCGCCGCATCATGAACGTTCGCCGCAGCGCAGCGGTCCTGGCCGCCGTCGCCGTGATCGGTTCGGCCGCCGCCCCGGCCGCTTTCGCGGACAGCGCGTCCCCGTCGCCTTCCGCAGCCCTCCCCTCCGGGCTCTACGGAGACGCGGATCCCAAGTTCGACGGGGTGTTCCGGCAGTCGTACGCCCTGCTCGCCCAGGACTCGGCCGGTGTGAAGCCCGCCGCGAAGTCCGTCGACTGGCTCACCGGGCAGCAGTGCGAGAGCGGCGGTTTCGCCGCATACCGCGCCGACGCGGGTGAGCCGTGCGACTCCAAGACGATGTTCGACAGCAACGCGACCGCATCCGCCGTGCAGGCCCTGGCCGCGCTCGGCGGTCAGAAGAAGGCGGTCGGCAAGGGCGTCGACTGGCTGAAGTCGGTGCAGAACAAGGACGGCGGCTGGGGCTACAGCCCCGGCATGGCCTCCGACGCCAACTCGACCGGCATCGTGATCGGCGCCCTCGCCGCGGCGGGCGAGAAGCCGCAGTCGGTGAAGGCCCAGAGCGGCAAGTCCCCCTACGACGCGCTGCCCGCGCTCTCGATGAGCTGTGACAAGGACGGCGGCGCCTTCGGCCTCGCGGACGCCAAGTCCGGCAAGCTCTCGCCGAACGCGGACGCCACGGCGGCCGGTGTGCTCGGCGCCCACGGCAAGGGCCTGGTCGTCGACCCCGCCGGGAAGAAGGCCGCCGCCCCGAAGTGCGAGAAGGCGGACACCGCCGAGCAGGCGGCCTCGAACGGCACCGGCTACCTCCTGAAGACCCTCGCCAAGGGCGACGACCACCTGATGTCGTCGATGCCCGGCGCCAAGAACATGCCCGACCTGGGCAACACCGCGGACTCCGTGCTCGCGCTCGCCGCGGCCGGCCAGCCGGAGCAGGCCAAGAAGTCCGCCGAGTGGCTGTCGAAGAACTCCGCCGACTGGGCCAAGAAGTCCGGCCCGGCCGCGTACGCCCAGCTGATCTTCGCCGCCCGCGCCTCGGGCCTGGACCCGCGTGACTTCGGCGGCGCGGACCTGGTCAAGCAGCTCAACGCGACCGGCCCGGCCCCGCAGGCGACCGAGGCCGCCGACGAGAAGAAGGACAGCGACGACGACAGTGGCGTCAGCGTCTGGTGGATCATCGGTGTCGGTCTGGTCGCCGGTGCCGGCATCGGCTTCCTGTACAGCGGCAACAAGAAGAAGCAGCAGCCGTGACGCGGGGTCGCGTGCGGTGCGGGCGCCTGGTGACCGGGGCGCTCGTCGCCGCCCTGTCCGGCGTCCTCGCCGCCGCCCCCGCCCAGGCCGCCGGCTACCGTTACTGGTCCTTCTGGGACCGGGACGGCTCCACGTGGGCGTACGCGACCCAGGGGCCGAGCACCGCACGCCCCGACGACGGGGCCGTGCAGGGTTTCCGGTTCTCCGTGTCCGCCGACTCGAAGGACGCCGCGAAGCCGCGCGGCGCCGCGGACTTCGACACCATCTGCGCCAAGACCCCCGCCAAGGACGACCGCAAGCGGATCGCCCTGGTCATCGACTTCGGCACGCCGGGTGACGCCCCCGACGGCGAGACCCCGCCGAAGCCGCGTACCGCATGCGCGCGGGTCGCGGACGACGCGACCAGCGCCGACGCGCTGGCCGCGGTCGCCAAGCCCCTGCGCTACGACAGCAACGCCCTGCTGTGCGCCATCGCGGACTTCCCGAAGTCCGGCTGCGGCGAACAGGTCTCGGGCGACGGGGAGTCCGGGAAGAAGCAGGACCGGACGGCGAGCGACAAGGACGGCGACTCCGGTGGCCCCTCCGTCGGTCTGATCGCGGGTGTGGCCGCCATCGCCCTGCTCGGCGGCGCCGCCGTCTGGCAGGCACGCCGCCGACGCGGCTGACCGCACGATGACCGATCACCCGAGCACCGCTCCCGGTGCGCTGCGGCGGCGCCTCGCCCCCGAGGCGCACCGGAGCAACGCGCTGCACCCGGGCGCCTGGTGGGTGTGGGCGCTCGGGCTCGGCGTCGCGGCGTCCCGCACCACCAACCCGCTGCTGCTCGGGATGCTGATCGGCGTCGCGGGCTATGTCGTGGCGGCGCGCAGGACGTCGGCGCCGTGGGCTCGGTCGTACGGCGCCTTCGTGAAGCTGGGTCTCGTGGTGATCGCGATCCGGCTCGTCTTCGCCGTCGTCCTCGGCTCCCCCATCCCCGGTACGCACGTCATCATGACGCTCCCCGAGGTGCCGCTGCCCGACTGGGCGAAGGGCGTGCGGATCGGGGGCCGGGTGACGGCCGAGGGGCTGCTCTTCGCGCTCTACGACGGGGTGCGCCTGGCGGGTCTGCTGATCTGCGTGGGCGCCGCGAACGCCCTCGCCAGTCCGGCGCGGCTGCTCAAGTCGCTGCCGGGCGCGCTGTACGAGGTGGGGGTCGCCATCGTCGTGGCGATGACGTTCGCACCGAACCTGATCATGGATGTGCAGCGCCTGCGGGCCGCGCGGCGCCTTCGCGGGCGCGCGGACCGGGGCATCCGGGGGCTGCTCCAGGTCGGGCTCCCGGTCCTGGAGGGCGCCCTGGAGCGGTCGGTCGCCCTGGCCGCCGCGATGGACGCGCGGGGCTTCGGCCGCAGCGCGCCGGTGCCCGCGGGGGTGCGCAGGGCGACGGCGGTCCTGACGCTCGGCGGCCTGATGGGCGTCTGCGCCGGTACGTACGGGCTGCTCTCCGCGGACGGCACGGGCTACGGCCTGCCCGTCCTGGCCGCCGGTCTGCTCGCCGCGCTCGCCGGACTGCGCCTCGGCGGCCGGCGCTCCGTGCGCACCCGCTACCGCCCCGACCCCTGGGGCGTGCGCGCCTGGCTCGTCGCCGGGTCGGGGATCGCGGTGGCGGGCCTGACGATCTGGGCCGCCTCCTACGACACTGCCGCCCTGCACCCCGGGGTGGTCCCCCTGACGGCACCGGCCCTGCCGCTGTGGCCCGCGGCGGCCGTCCTGGTCGGACTGCTCCCCGCCTTCGTGGCACCGGTGCCCGCCGATTCCGCCGCCCCTGTCCGCGCCCCCGCTCGCTCCAAGGAGCCCTCATGATCCGCTTCGAGGATGTCTCCGTGACGTACGAAGGGGTCGAAAGGCCCACCGTGTGCGGGGTCGATCTCGCCGTGCCCGAGGGCGAGCTGGTGCTCCTCGTCGGCCCTTCCGGGGTCGGCAAGTCGACACTGCTCGGCACGGTGAGCGGCCTCGTCCCGCACTTCACCGGGGGCACTCTGCGGGGCCGGGTGACGGTGGCCGGGCGCGACACCCGTACGCACAAGCCGCGTGAACTCGCCGATGTCGTCGGTACGGTGGGCCAGGATCCGCTCTCGCACTTCGTGACGGACACGGTCGAGGACGAGCTGGCGTACGGGATGGAGTCGCTCGGGCTCGCCCCCGACGTGATGCGCCGCCGGGTGGAGGAGACCCTGGATCTGCTGGGCCTCGCCGATCTGCGCGAGCGCCCCATCGCCACGCTCTCCGGCGGCCAGCAGCAGCGCGTCGCCATCGGCTCGGTGCTCACCCCGCACCCCGAGGTCCTCGTCCTGGACGAACCGACCTCCGCCCTCGACCCGGCAGCCGCCGAGGAGGTCCTGGCCGTACTGCAGCGCCTCGTGCACGACCTGGGCACGACGGTCCTGATGGCCGAGCACCGCCTGGAACGGGTCGTGCAGTACGCGGACCAGGTGCTGCTGCTCGCGGCGCCGGGCGAGCCGCCCGTGCTCGGGGACCCCGCATCGCTGATGGCCCGCTCTCCGGTCTACCCGCCGGTGGTGGGCCTCGGCCGCCTGGCGGGCTGGTCCCCGCTGCCGCTGACGGTGCGGGACGCCCGGCGCAGGGCGGGCGCGCTGCGCGAACGCCTGGCCACGGCCGCGCCCCGGGAGGTGGTCGCCGTCCCGCACCCCGACGCGCGCCCGGCGACACGCTGGGCCCGGCTCCGTGGACGCACGCAGGCGGACGCGCCAGAAGCAGCCGCGAGCGTCTCCGGTCTGGCCGTGCGCCGGGGCCGTGTGGAAGCCCTGCGCCGCGTGGACCTCACCGTCCGCGCGGGCGAGACCGTGGCCCTGATGGGCCGCAACGGCGCCGGGAAGTCCACGCTCCTCTCGACCCTGGTGGGCCTGCTCGAACCGGCGGCGGGCTCGGTCCGCGTCGGCGGCGCGATCCCGCACCGCACCGGCCCGCGCGAGCTGATCCGGCACGTCGGCCTGGTCCCCCAGGAGCCCCGCGACCTCCTCTACGCGGACACGGTGGCCGCCGAGTGCGCGGCGGCCGACCACGACGCGGCGGCGGACCCCGGCACCTGCCGCGCCCTGGTCACCGAGCTGCTCCCGGGCATCGCGGACGACACGCACCCCCGCGACCTCTCCGAGGGCCAGCGCCTCACCCTGGCGCTGGCGATCGTCCTGACGGCCCGCCCTCCCCTGCTCCTCCTGGACGAGCCGACCCGTGGCCTCGACTACGCGGCCAAGGCCCGTCTTGTCACGCTCCTGCGCGGCCTCGCCGCCGAGGGGCACGCCATCGTCCTGGCCACGCACGACGTGGAACTGGCGGCGGAACTTGCCCACCGGGTGGCGATCCTCGCCGACGGGGAGATCGTCGCCGACGGCCCGACCCCGGACATCGTGGTCTCCTCCCCGTCCTTCGCCCCGCAGACCACCAAGATCCTGGCCCCGCAGAAGTGGCTGACGGTCACGGAGGTACGGGACGCGCTGGGCGCCGGGGGTGGGGTCGCGTGAGCAGCTCCCCCGTGGCCCGCCAGGCCCGCCCCATCCGCCTGGGCCCGCGCTCCGTCGGCGCCCTCGCGCTCGTCAGCGCGGTCGGTGTCGTGGCCTTCGGGTGGCCGCTCATCGCGGGCGGGGACTCGGGGCTGAGCGCGCACGCCCAGGACGCGCCGTGGCTGTTCGCGGCCCTGCTGCCGCTGCTGCTCGCCGTGGTCGTGGCGACCATCGCGGACGTCGGTCTCGACGCCAAGGCCATCGCGATGCTCGGGGTGCTCGCCGCTGCCGGTGCCGCGCTGCGGCCGCTGGGGGCGGGGACGGCCGGGATCGAGCCGATGTTCTTCCTGATGGTGCTCAGCGGGCGGGTGCTCGGACCCGGGTTCGGCTTCGTGCTCGGTGCCGTGTCCATGTTCGCCTCGGCGCTGCTCACCGGTGGCGTCGGGCCGTGGATGCCGTTCCAGATGCTGTCCATGGGGTGGGTCTGCATGGGCGCGGGGCTGCTGCCGGGGGCGGACTCCCTGCGCGGGAAACGTGAGCTGTGGCTGCTCGCCGCCTATGGGGCCGTCTCGTCCGTCCTGTACGGCACCGTCATGAATCTGCAGGGCTGGCCCTACCTCGGCGGCCTCGCGACCGGCGTCTCCTTCGTGCCCGGTGACCCCGTCGGCGAGAACCTCGGCCGCTTCATCGCGTACTGCCTGGCGACCTCCCTCGGCTGGGACCTCCCCCGGGCCGTCGTCACCGTCCTGCTGAGCCTCGCCCTCGGCCCCGCCGTCCTGAAGGCGCTGCGCCGGGCCACGCGCCGTGCCGCCTTCGAGGCCCAGGTCACATTCGAGGGCCCGAAGGCGTAGGCGGCCGTGGGCTCTCCGTTACATGGAGGTCCCAGCGGGGTGAGGCGGCCCACAGGACCAAGGTCCTCTACGAAGCAGGGCCGTAGATCATCTCTGATGACGCGGACGCGTCAAAACGCCTTCTGACCTGGTGATTGAGAGCCACGTCACACGGAGGACCTTCCGCGCACATGCGACATCCACTAGTAAAAGGGGTCATTGCGGAGGCGTTGCGGCCCTGCTTCTCTGGATCGAGTCGCACGGCGCTTCAGGCCTCAAGGCCAACGGCCCGACGCATTCCCTCAGCCACACCCCCGTGGCCCACGGCATGCCCGCGACACCATGTCCCCCACGGAAGGCCACGCTTTGTCCGCCACGCTCCTCCGCCGTATCGCCACCCCGAAGAAGGCCCTCACCGGTGCCGCTCTGGCCGCCGCCACGACCGGCATGGTGTTCATGGCTGGTCCGGCCCAGGCCGCGGCCCCCACCGCCGCGAAGGCCGCCGCTCCGGCCGCCGCCCCCGCTGCGGCTCCTTCCTCGGCGCAGGCGATCGCGAAGAAGATGATCCCGGACCCCGCGCAGTACAAGGCGTTCAGCAAGATCGTCGAGCACGAGAGCGGCTGGAACCCGAAGGCGACGAACTCCTCCTCCGGCGCCTACGGCCTGGTCCAGGCTCTCCCCGCCTCGAAGATGGCTTCGGCCGGCGCGGACTGGAAGACCAACCCCGAGACCCAGATCAAGTGGGGCCTCGACTACATGAACGACCGCTACGGCAGCCCGGTCGGCGCCTGGAACCACTGGCAGGCCAACGGCTCGTACTGAGCACTGAGCCGACCGAGCCGACAGGAATCCCTGAGTCACATGAAGGCGGCCACCCCTCTCCAGGGGTGGCCGCCTTCGTCGTACGCGGGCCACTTCGCCGTACGCGAGGAAGCAGCAGGCAGCAGACCGCTCACAGCCGCTGAATGATCGTCCCCGTGGCCACCGCGCCGCCCGCGCACATCGTGATCAGCGCGAACTCCTTGTCGCGGCGCTCCAGCTCGTGCAGGGCGGTGGCGATGAGCCGCGCCCCGGTCGCCCCGACGGGGTGCCCGATGGCGATCGCACCCCCGTTCACGTTCACCTTCTCCAGGTCCTGCTCGAAGACCTGCGCCCAGCTCAGCACCACCGACGCGAAGGCCTCGTTGATCTCCACGAGGTCGATGTCCCTCAGGGACATCCCCGCCTTGCCCAGGACCGCCCGCGTCGCGTCGATCGGCCCGTCCAGATGGAAGTGCGGATCGGCGCCCACCAGGGCCTGCGCCACGATCCGCGCGCGCGGCTTCAGCTTCAGTGCCCGCGCCATCCGCTTCGACGCCCACATGATCGCCGCCGCGCCGTCCGAGATCTGCGAGGAGTTCCCCGCGGTGTGCACGGCGGTCGGCATCACCGGCTTGAGCCGCTCCAGGCCTTCCATCGTGGTGTCCCGCAGCCCCTCGTCGCGGTCGACGAGCCGCCACATGCCCTGCCCGCCGGCCTGCTCCTCCTCCGTCGTGGGGACCTGGACGGCGAAGGTCTCGCGTTTGAAGCGCTCCTCGGCCCAGGCGGTGGCGGCGCGCTCCTGCGAGATGAGCCCGAGCGAGTCGACGTTCTCCCTGGTGAGTCCGCGGTTGCGGGCGATGCGCTCGGCCGCCTCGAACTGGTTGGGCAGGTCGACGTTCCACTCCTCGGGGAACGGCTTGCCGGGGCCGTGCTTGGAGCCCGACCCCAGCGGCACCCGCGACATCGCCTCGACACCGCAGCTGATGCCGACGTCGATGACACCGGCCGCGACCATGTTGGCGACCATGTGGCTCGCCTGCTGCGACGAGCCGCACTGACAGTCCACGGTCGTCGCCGCGGTCTCGTACGGGAGGCCCATCGTGAGCCAGGCCGTGCGCGCCGGGTTCATGGACTGTTCCCCGGCGTGCGTGACCGTCCCGCCCACGATCTGCTCGACGCAGTCGGCGTGGATGCCCGTACGCCCGAGGAGCTCGCGGTAGGTCTCGCCGAGCAGATAGGCGGGGTGGAGATTGGCGAGCGCGCCGCCGCGCTTACCGATGGGGGTGCGTACGGCTTCGACGATGACAGGTTCCGCGGCCATGGGCGTCCTCTCCATCCACATCCCGCGGGAGTGTCCCGGCACCCACGCGGAGAACTAGTACGCGTTCTAGTTCTGCATGCAGTCTGCTGAGCGCGACCCCGGCACCGCAAGGGGCTTGCACGCACCTTGCGCACTACCTGCACGAAAGCCGTGCCGTCGAGGGCCTTGCCTCTTGTAGAACCCGTTACTACCTTGCGGGGCATCTCCTGATGGACCGTCAGAATCAGGAGGCCGGACCCCGGCCCGAGACTCAGAACCCAGAACTGAACTCCTGGAGTTGCCGATGCCCTGTCCAGCGCTGCCCGACGGGTTCGACTTCACCGACCCCGACCTGCTCCAAGAGCGCGTGCCCCACCCGGAGTTCGCCCAGCTGCGGCAGACGGAACCGGTGCGCTGGATCACCCAGCCGCCGCGCATCTCCGGCTTCGACGACTCGGGCTACTGGGCCGTCACGCGGCACGCGGACGTCAAGTACGTCTCCACGCACCCGGAGTTGTTCTCCTCCAACCTCAACACCGCGGTCATCCGCTTCAACGAGACGATCAGCCGCGACCAGATCGAGGTCCAGAAGCTGATCATGCTGAACATGGACCCGCCCCAGCACACGAGGGTCCGCCAGATCGTGCAGCGCGGCTTCACCCCCCGCGCCATCCGCTCCCTGGAGGACGCCCTGCGCAACCGCGCGGGCTCCATCGTCGAGACGGCCCGGGCGAACGCCGCGGCCGACGGATCCTTCGACTTCGTCACGAACGTGGCCGTGGAACTTCCCCTCCAGGCCATCGCCGAGCTCATCGGCGTCCCCCAGGGCGACCGGACGAAGATCTTCGACTGGTCCAACAAGATGGCGGCCTACGACGACCCGGAGTACGCGATCACCGAGGAGGTCGGCGCCGAGGCGGCCATGGAGATCGTCTCGTACGCGATGAACCTCGCCGCCGCCCGCAAGGAGTGCCCGGCCAAGGACATCGTCAGCCAGCTGGTGGCCGCCGAGGACGAAGGCAACCTCTCCTCCGACGAGTTCGGCTTCTTCGTCATCCTGCTCGCGGTGGCCGGCAACGAGACGACCCGCAACGCCATCACCCACGGCATGCACGCCTTCCTCACCCACCCCGAGCAGTGGGAACTCTTCAAGCGCGAGCGCCCGGATACCACCGCCGAGGAGATCGTGCGCTGGGCGACCCCCGTCGTCTCCTTCCAGCGCACCGCCACCCAGGACACCGAGATCGGCGAGGCGAGGATCAAGAAGGGCGACCGCGTCGGCATCTTCTACTCCTCGGCCAACAACGACCCCGACGTGTTCGAGGAGCCGGAGAAGTTCGACATCTCCCGCGACCCGAACCCGCACCTCGGATTCGGCGGCGGAGGCCCGCACTTCTGCCTCGGAAAGTCGCTCGCGGTCCTGGAGATCAACCTCATCTTCAACGCCATCGCGGACGCGCTGCCCGAACTGCGGCTCGTCTCCGACCCCCGCAGGCTCCGCTCGGCCTGGCTGAACGGAGTCAAGGAACTGCAGGTCAGCACAGGCTGACCTGCTGGCCAGGGAGGCAGGGACAACTCCCTCCTACGCCCTGCCCCTGCCTCCCCCGGGCCTCCCCCAGGCCGCCCACGGCCCCGTGCGCCACCTGTGGGCCACCTGCAGGTCAGCTCTGCGCCATCAGGCTGAATATCCGGCCATCAGGTGGCCTGAGCCAACGTTCCCGTTGCCTAACGCGTCTTGAGAAGCAAACCTTGCCTCTCCAAGACTTCGAACGGAAACGGTTGCCGTGGTCTCCGCCGGTCTTCCTCTCGCCCCCTCGGACAGCAGCACACCCACGGGGCGGAAGGGAAGCCTCCGGGAGTTCTGCCGGCGCAACCGGATCCCGCTCCTCGCCACCCTGCCCACGCTGCCGCTGTACGCGGTGTGGGCGGCGTTCCTCGCCACCGGCGGCGGCGACCTGGCGGCCCAGGAGGCGTGGGCGCGCTTCGCCTCCGAGCACGGGGCGTCCGCGTACGGCCTGTTCTGGTACGGCGGCATGCACACCGCCAACTACAGCCTGATCTCCCCCTACTTGATGGCCGCTGTCGGCGTGAAGACGGTGACGGTGGTGTCGGGTGTCGCCGGTGCCTGGCTGGTCGCCGCGCTCGTCGAACGCACCGGCCTTCGGCGCCCGCTGTGGCCCGCGGTGCTCGCCTCGCTCGCGGTGTGGTGCAACGTCGCCTCGGGGCGTACGACGTTCGCGCTCGGCATCGCCTTCGGGTTCGCCGCGTGCCTGGTGCTCGTGCGGGAGCGGCGCGTGGGGGCCGCCGTGCTGTGCGCGGCGCTCGCCACCATGTCCAGCCCGGTGGCGGGGCTCTTCCTGGTGGTGGCGGGCGCGGCCTTCTTCTTCGTGCGCGACTGGGGGCGGGCCGCGGCGCTGATCGTGCCGCCGGTGGTCGTCGTGGGGGCGACCACCGTGCTTTTCCCGTTCAACGGCGAGCAGTTGATGCCGTTCGACCGGATCTTCCCGCCGGTCCTGTTCAGTATCGCGCTCATCGTGGCGGCTCCGCGCGAGTGGCGGGTGCTGCGGTGGGGGGCGGCCGTGTACGCGGCCGGGACGGTCCTGACGTATCTCATCCCCTCCCCGATCGGCACGAACGTGGAGCGCCTCGCCGAGCTGCTCGCGCCCACCGCGCTGCTCGGCGCCCTCCTGGTGCCCGCGCTGACCCGCGCACGCCGCATCGTGCTCATCGTCGCCCTCGTCCTGTCCACCGCCTGGGTGACGCAGAAGACGGTGGACGACCTGACGGTGTCGACGACCGTTCCCGAGTGGGCCGCCGACACCCAGGGCGTGGTGCGGGAGCTGGAGCGGCTCGGCGCCGACCGGGGGCGCGTGGAGGTGGTCCCGGCCCGCAATCACCGCGAGGCCACGGCCCTGGCGCCGTACGTGAACATGGCGCGCGGCTGGAACCGCCAGCTCGACATCGAGCGCGGCCGTCTCTTCTACGACGGGACCTTCTCGGCCGCGACCTACCGGGCCTGGCTGGACAAGTGGGCGGTCGGCTATGTGGTGCTGCCCTCGGGCAAGCCGGACGGGTTCGCCGAGGACGAGGCGGCCCTGGTCGCCGGCGGCCCCGAATGGCTCGAACCGGTGTGGCGGGACGCGAACTGGCGGGTGTTCCGGGTGAGGAACGCGGTGCCGATGGTGTCGAGGCCGGCGACCGTCGTGCGGGCCACGGGCTCGGACCTGACGGTCCGGGTGCCCACACGCGGGCCGGTGACGCTGCGCCTGGTGTACTCGCCGTGGCTTCGGGCGGAGGGAGCCTGCCTGAAGCGGCACGGCGAGTTCACCCGTCTCAGCGTGCCCACGCCCGGCACGTACCGGATCAGCTCGGGGTACGGTCCTTCGCCGAGTCCTTCGGCATGTCGATGACCGGCTCCGCGCCCGTCGCCACCTTCAGGGTGCGGCCCACCCGGGGCCCGGCCAGGAGGTAGCCGATGGCGAAGCCCGCGCCGACGACGGTGGCGCCGCCGACCGCGTCCAGGACCCAGTGGTTCCCGGTGGCGACGATCGCGGAGACCGTGCACAGCGGATGCAGCAGGCCGAGCGCCTTCATCCACCACTTGGGCGCGAGGGCCACGATCACCACACCGCACCACAGCGACCAGCCGAAGTGCAGTGACGGCATCGCCGCGTACTGGTTGGTGAGCGCGGTCAGCGTGCCGTACTCCGGCTTGCTGAAGTCCTGCACGCCGTGGACCGTGTCGATGAAGCCGAGGTCCGGCATGAGGCGCGGCGGGGCCAGCGGGTAGAGCCAGAACCCGACGAGCGCGAGGACGGTCGCGAAGCCGAGGGCCGAGCGCGCCCAGCGGTAGTCGGCGGGGCGCCGGACGTAGAGGACGGCGAGGACGCTCAGCGGGACCACGAAGTGGAACGACGTGTAGTAGAAGTTGAAGAACTCCTTGAGCCAGTCGACCTTCACCACCGCGTGGTTGACCCAGTGCTCGATGTCGATGTGCAGGAACTGCTCGATCGCGTAGACCTGCTCGCCGTGCTGCTCGGCGGTGGCCCGGCCGCCCGAGTTGGTGCCGCCCGTCGCGGCGAGGCGCGCCTGCTGGTAGGCGGAGTAGCCGACGCGGATCAGGAGGAGTTCGAGGAGGAGGTTCGGGCGGGTGGTGACCCGCCGCCAGAACGGGATGAGCGGCACCCAGCTCCAGCGCGCGGGCACGGGCGCGGCGTAGTCGGTGGGGATGGGCGCCTGGTACGCCGCCGCCGTACGCGACAGGAACGGGACGACCGTGGCTGCGGCGAGCGCGGCGATCAGGACGACGTTGTCGCGGATCGGCTCCACGACCGGCATGTTCGGCAGCATCATCTTCGCGGGCAGCGTCGACACCAGGACGACCGCCACCGGCCACATGTACCGGTCGGACTGCTTCTTGCCGACCCGGCCGACCACCGCGAGCAGCACCCACAGGAGCTGGTGCTGCCAGGTCGTCGGGGACACGGCGACGGCGACGCAGCCGGTGATGGCCACGGCGAGCAGCAGCTGGCCGTCCTTGGCGTAGCGGACGGCGCGGCGCAGGCCGAGCCAGCCGACGGCCACGCTCAGGGTGACGTAGAACCCGATCTCCAGCGGCCCTTCGAGGCCGAACCGGAGGAGGGCGCCGTGCAGCGACTGGTTGGCGAGACCGGCCGGGCTCGCGCCGAGTCCCGCGCCCGCCAGGTGGTGTATCCAGTACGTCCACGAGTCGTGCGGCATCGCGGCCCAGGCGAGCGCGGTGACGGCGAGGAACGTGGCGCCCGCGGACGCCGTGGCGCGCCTGCGGCCGGTGAACCAGAAGAGGGCGGCGAACAGCAGCAGGGTGGGCTGGAGCGCGGCCCCGATGCCGATCAGGATGCCGCTGGCGCGTTCCCCCCGGACGGCGAAGCACCCGAGCAGGACGAGGAGCACGGGAAAGATGCTGGTCTGGCCGAGATACAGGGTGTTGCGCACCGGGAGCGACAGCATCAGGAGGCAGATCGCGACGGGCGCGGCGAGCAGCGAGGTGCGCCGGGCCACGGGCTGCGGCAGGGCGCGGGCCACGACGAGGCCGAGGATCACGACCAGGAGCAGCGTGCCGAACGTCCAGCCCCAGCCGAGTGCCTGCTCGGCCGCGCGGGAGAACGGCTTGAGCACGAGCCCGGCGAAGGGCGTACCGGTGAACTTGTCCGCGTCGTAGAACGAGCCGGTCACATGCAGGACGCCGTCCGGGCCGATCCAGGTCTCCAGGTCGGTGAGCCGCTCGCCTTTCGGCGTACGCAGGACGACGGCCGCCTGGCGTACCGCGAGTACGGCGGCGATCAGCCAGAGGGCGACGCGAGCCGCCCCGATCCGCGTCCTCGGTGTGCCGGGCACCCCCGTCCCAAAGGCATTTCCCGGTCCTCCGTGCTCAACGTTCGCCACGTGCCGTCGGCCCTCCCGCCCCGCTCGTCGTCTCTGTTCGGTTCTGCTCGGTCCCAACGTCCGGTCGGCTCCGAGAGTTCGCCGCCGCCTCCGGCATGCGCCGTGCGGACCCGGGACTCACGCCCTCGGGTAAGACGCGCACCACCTCCATTTCACCTGGCGGCCACACCGCTTTCTACCGGCTTTTGCGCAGACTTCCCAACCAGCCCTTTTGTCCGCATGGCAACGTGATCTGCACGGTCCGTACACCTTCTGTCCACGCTCGTCCATGGAACGACGGCCCGCACCCCGCGGGGCGGTTCCCCGGGCGAA
The DNA here is from genome assembly GCF_041435335.1 of Streptomyces sp. NBC_01283. Classification (NCBI taxonomy): domain Bacteria; kingdom Bacillati; phylum Actinomycetota; class Actinomycetes; order Kitasatosporales; family Streptomycetaceae; genus Streptomyces; species Streptomyces sp. NBC_01283. Next base: position 6,370,543 of record NZ_CP108430.1, on the reverse strand, counting down.
CCGCGACATAGATCACAAGAACGCCTTCCGGCCACTGTCGGAAGCGGAACCATTTGCCCTGGATAGCAGCGGTTTCGGGGCGGTGCGCGGTCGGCCGGACACCGAACGTAATGATGCTGCCTACACCTATGGTCGCCTGCGGGCCGCCCCTCGCCGGGCGGCCCTGTCCTTGCAGTCAACCGAGAGGCAGGCGAGCGAACCCTTGCCGGCAGCCGCCCCCGTCGCACCCGTAGCGCCGCAGACCCAGGCCCCGCAGACCCAGGCCCCTCCGTCCGCGGACGCGTCGGCGGACGTCACCGTCGTCGACCCGGCGCTGGTCAAGCGGGCGGTGAAAGCGGCCGCTCTCGGCAACGCGATGGAGTGGTTCGACTTCGGCGTCTACAGCTACATCGCCGTGACGCTGGGCAAGGTCTTCTTCCCCTCGGGCAACCCCACGGCCCAACTGCTCTCCACGTTCGGCGCGTTCGCGGCGGCCTTCCTGATCCGCCCGCTCGGCGGCATGGTCTTCGGCCCGCTCGGCGACCGCATCGGCCGCCAGAAGATCCTCGCGCTCACCATGATCATGATGGCGGCGGGCACCTTCGCGATCGGCCTGATCCCCTCCTACGCGTCCATCGGCGTGGGAGCTCCGATCCTCCTGCTGGTCGCCCGCCTGGTGCAGGGCTTCTCGACGGGCGGCGAGTACGCGGGCGCGTCCACCTTCATCGCCGAGTACGCGCCCGACAAGAAGCGGGGCTTCCTCGGCAGCTGGCTGGAGTTCGGCACCCTCGCCGGTTACATCGGCGGCGCGGGCCTGGTGACCCTGATGACGGCCCTCCTCTCCACGGAGGACCTCCTCTCCTGGGGCTGGCGCATCCCCTTCCTGATCGCGGGCCCCATGGGCCTGATCGGCCTGTACCTGCGGATGAAGCTGGAGGAGACCCCGGCGTTCGCCGCGGAGCTCACCAAGGCACACAAGGACGAGCAGTCCCGCCCGAAGGTGCGGCTGCGCGACATGGTCACGGGCCAGTGGAAGGCGCTGCTCCTGTGCATGGGCCTGGTCCTGGTCTTCAACGTCACGGACTACATGCTGCTGTCGTACATGCCGAGCTATCTGACGAGCGAGCTGAAGTACGACGAGACGCACGGCCTCCTGGTCGTGCTCGCCGTGATGGCGCTGATGATGTGCGTCCAGCCGTTCGCGGGCGCGCTGACCGACCGGGTGGGCCGCCGCCCGGTGATCGCCGCGGGCTGCGCGGGCTTCCTGCTCCTCTCCGTCCCCGCCCTGCTCCTGATCCGCCAGGGCTCGCTCTGGGCGATCGCCCTCGGCATGGCGGCACTCGGCCTGCTCCTGGTCTGCTTCACGGCCTCGATGCCCTCGACGCTCCCGGCCCTCTTCCCGACCAAGGTGCGCTACGGCTCGCTCTCCATCGGCTTCAACATCTCCGTGTCGGTCTTCGGAGGCACGACACCGCTGGTGGTGACGGCGCTGATCGGTGCGACGGGAAACATGATGATGCCCGCGTACTACATGATGGCCGCGGCCGTGGTGGGCGGCATCGCGGTGTGGTTCATGAGCGAGAGCGCGGGCCGCCCACTGCCGGGCTCGCCCCCGGCGGTGGAGAAGTAGCCCTGGGGTTGCGTTCGTTCGACCGGCCGGCGCTTGAGGCACTTCCCCCCTACAGCCCGGCCGGCGTGTGAGGCCGATCCTTTCGGGGGTCCAGGGGGCGGAGCCCCTTGCCATGCGGCGGAGCCGAACATCAGGTACAGCGGGAACGGGCGGGATGGGGGAAGGCCCCGCAGGGCCCGCCCGAACCTCAGCCCCGCTCCCCTCTGTCGCCTACCCCGGCACCCCCGCCTGCCAGGCGGTGAAGAGGGGCACCTCCCCACCCCCGTCGAGCACCACCACCCCGAACGGCCGGTTGAAGGCGATCCACTCGATCCGTCGAGGAACATACGCACCGCCGGGCGCCATCGGCACAGCAGTCACCGCCGCCGCCTCGACCCCCTCCTCGGCGATCTTCACCACGGCCTCCTGCACCACCTGCGATATCGCGAGCCGCTCCGGAGACATCCCGGAGAAGTCGGCCCCCTCGCTCATCGCCCACCGCACCCCGAGGGCGGCCAACTGCTCCGTCGCGTCCACCCGCGTCCGCAAGGACATCCGCGGCAACGTCATGTTGATCTGCTCGGCGTCGATGCCCGTCCACCGGCCTTCCGGCGCCCACGCCAGCGGCAGCACCTCGGCCGCCCCGGCCCCCGGCTCACCGAGCACGAACCGCACCCGGGCAGGCGCCCGCCCGCCCTCCGCCCGGCACTTCAGCTCGACGACGCTCGCGCCGCCCACCGTCCAGGCGCAGTTCAGCGGGACGGGCCGGTGCATCGTGGGCACCCGGTGCCGCACGCCGAGCGCATCCGTGAAGTCCTGATCACGCGTGCCGGCACCCTCGAAGGGGATCTCCCAACGCGCTTTCAGAGCAAGGGCATTCACCAGCACCAGCAGCACGTCCGGAGTAATGACCACCGGCAGCCGCTCGATCAGCCCGTTCGTCGCCTCCCGCACCCACGCGTCGATGCCGTCCGGGTCCATCGGCCCGAATCCGATGTCCGGCAGCGCTTCCCGATGGGCTCGGTACACCGGAACCCGGCTCCACACCCGGGTGGCGACGGCCAGCGCGTCCGTGGAGGCCAGCGCCCGCGCGGCCGCCGTGACCACACCGGCGGCCTTCTCGCCCGCGACGCCGAGCAACTCCCGCAGCTCCCCGGCGGTTTCCTCCCGCGCGCCCACCGCGACGGCGGCCAGCGCGAGCCACAGCCCCGCGGGCGAGCACACGAAGTCCCCCGCGCCCGCCCCGTCACTCCGGGCGTGCCCGTCCGCCGAGCCCGGCGAAGCCATCAGCGGCAGCCACCGGTCGGCAAGCCCGCGGATCGCCGCCGCGGGCAGCTCCGCTCCGGTCCCGACCCCTGGCCCCGCCCCAGTCCCGTACGTCATCTCAACCCCCGCAGCCAGCCCACAGCCCTCGTCCCGCCGTCACAGCCCGACGACCCCAGTATGCGAGTCCCCGCTGACAATCGACCCCCACCCCACTAACATCGTTAGGGAACCTAACGAACGTTCGGAAAGGCCCCCATGACCCAGCAGCAATGGACCGCGGTGGACACGTACTTCACCGACCTGCTCACCCCGGCCGACGAGGCGCTGACCGCGGCCCTGCACGACAGCGACGCAGCCGGTCTGCCGCAGATCAGCGTCGCGCCGAACCAGGGCAAGCTGCTCCAGCTCATCGCCCAGATCCAGGGCGCGCACCGCATCCTCGAGATCGGCACGCTCGGCGGTTACAGCACCATCTGGCTGGCCCGCGCGCTGCCCGCGGACGGCCGCCTGATCACCCTGGAGTACTCCCCGGTCCACGCCGACGTGGCCCGCGGCAACCTCGCCCGCGCCGGCCTCGACAAGCTCACCGAGGTCCGGGTGGGCCCGGCCCTCGACTCGCTCGCCGCGCTCGTGGTCGAGGAGGCGGACCCCTTCGACCTGGTCTTCATCGACGCGGACAAGGCCAACAACCCGCACTACGTGGAGTGGTCGCTCAAGCTGACCCGCCCCGGCAGCCTCATCATCGTCGACAACGTCGTACGAAGCGGCGCGGTGGCCGACGCCGACAGCACGGACCCCAGCGTGCAGGGAACGCGCAAGGCGCTGGAACTCATCGCGAGCCACCCGAAGTTGACCGGAACGGCGTTGCAGACGGTGGGCACGAAGGGGTACGACGGCCTGGCCGTGGCCCGAGTACTGGACTAGGCACCGCACCGGCCCGCCCGGCCACGGCTCTCCCGGCCATGGCTCTCCTGCTCAACCCTCCTGTGCTCAACCCTCCTGATAAAAGCCGACGTTCACGCTGCGTGGCCCGGCCCGGTCCTGGATGACGACCTCACCGGATCCGCCCCGCGGCAGCGGCGCCGTCCCCCCGTACGCGAGAGGCGACGGCGCCCCGCCCACGGTGAGCCGCACCTCCGACGCGGGCTCGGGATGCGACCCGCGCAACCAGGTGACGGTCCAGGTCCCGTCGGGCCCGCAGCGGAACTCCAGATGCGTGCGCGAGACGAACAGCCAGTCGTCGGGCGGCACAAGACGGCACACACCGCGATCGCGCCCCACCCGCAACACGGAACCGGGCGCGCTCGGCGCGTCGGCCATGAGCATGCCCGCCGTCGCCCCTTCGTCCGCCCCGGACAAGAAGGCCATGGTCAGCTCCAGCACGTAAATTCCCCCACTCTCTACGACCGGACGCGCTCCATGGAGCCGCTTCGCGCCACGCCCCACCGCTCCACACCGCGCCGCCGCATCCTAAGGCGCCCCTCGCGCGAAAGCACGGGCACTTGGAACAATGAACCCATGACCGAACGGAAGCCACCTGGGGTCGACTTCGAGTCCTGGATCGACAAGCAGATCCGTGAGGCGGAGGAGCGCGGCGACTTCGCCACGCGGCCGGGCCGCGGCAAGCCGCTCCCGGAGGGCCTCGACACCGCCTCGTACGACGAGCAGTGGTGGGTGAAGCAGAAGATGGTCAGGGAGGGCCTGTCCCACCTCCCGCCGACGCTCGCCCTGCGCAAGGAGGCCGAGGACGTCCTGGCCGCGGCCCCCGAAGCCCCGTCCGAGCAGGCCGCCCGCCGACTGGTGACGGACCTCGACGCCAAGATCCGCGAGTCCCTGCGCATGCCGCCCCCGGGCCCGCCCCTGGGCCTGAAGCCCTTCGACGTGGACGAGGTGGCCCAGACATGGCGCGACCGCCACGCGGACAGGAGCTAGGTCACCATGACCCGACGCCACTCGGCAGCATCCGCCGCCCTGACCGCCGCGCTCCTTTCACCCTTCTTGGCGGCGTGCGGCTCCGGAGACTCCACGACCACCTCCGCCTCAAAGCAGGGCGCCCGCAAGGCAGTCGAGTCCTACGTCACGGCACTGAACACCCGCGACGCGAACCGGCTGATCGAAGTGGGCGGCGTCCCGAACGACGCCCGCGCCCGCAACGAGGCCCGCCGGATCCTCGCCGACAAGGGCGGCCGGGAGCTGTCGGTCAAGAAGATCCAGATAGACCTGGACATGGGCCCCGACACCGGCTCGGCAAAGCTGACGGCACAAGAGAAGTCCGGCAGGAACACGCACGACACCTTCAGCGTCCTGAAAAAGAACGGCACCTGGCACCTCACCCTCTTCACCGATCGCCCACCCCCACCCGGCAAACCGACGTCGGAGGCGGAGTAGGGCAGTCCTGAGGCGAGCCCAAGGCTCCGGTACCGAGCGCCCCTGCGGCAGGATGGCCCCATGAGCATCGTCAAGATCAACGTGTTGACCGTCCCGGCCGAGCAGCGGGAAACCCTTGAGAAGCGCTTCGCGTCCCGCGCAGGCGCCGTGGAGAACTCCGACGGCTTCGAGTGGTTCGAGCTGCTGCGCCCCATCGAAGGGACCGACGACTACCTCGTGTACACGCGCTGGCGTGACGAGGAGTCCTTCAAGGCGTGGATGGAGGGTCCGATGAAGGCCGCGCACCAGGGCGGTGGCGCGGCCGGCGGGGAGCGGCCCAAGCCTGCGTCGAGCAGCGCCGCGGTGTGGTCCTTCGAGGTCGTGCAGCAGGCCTCGCCCAAGAGCTAGCCGCCGCCCCGGAGCGGGGCGGAAAAGCGGTACCGGTGCGCGCCGGCCCCGTGGTGCCATGAGGCCATGATGTCCATCGATCGGATACTCGCCTTCGCGGCCATGTCGTTCCTGCTCATCGTGGTCCCCGGGCCCAGCGTCCTGTTCGTGATCGGGCGGGCGCTGGCGCAGGGGCGCCGGGCCGCGCTGACCTCGGTGGTGGGGAACACGATCGGCGCGTACGTGCTCGTCGTGGCCGTCGCGCTCGGGGTCGGGTCCGTCGTCGAGCGCTCGGTCGTCGTCTTCACGGCGCTGAAGCTCCTCGGCGCCGCCTACCTGGTGTACCTGGGGGTCAAGGCGGTGCGCCAACGCGGCTCCCTGCACGCCGCGTTCAGCGGTGAAGGACCCGCCCGCGGTGGCCTGCGTACGTTGTGGGAGGGGTTCGCCGTCGGTGTGGCCAACCCCAAGACCATCGTCTTCTTCGCCGCCGTGCTGCCGCAGTTCGTGGACCGCGAGCAGGGGCACGTCGCGCTGCAGATGCTGGTGCTCGGCCTCGTGTTCAACGCCATCGCCGTGGCATCCGACAGCGTGTGGGGCCTGGTCGCGGCCACCGCGCGCGGCTGGTTCGCGAGCGCGCCGCGGCGGCTCTCGATGATCGGCGGCGTCGGCGGGCTCACCATGATCGGGCTCGGCGTCGGTGTCGCCGCCACCGGGCGCAAGGACTGACCTCAGCAGGGCCCGGAGACCCGGAACCCAGGGCCCGGAGACCCGCGCCCCAGGGCCCCGGGGCCCGTAATTCGCTTGCGGGGCAGCGCAGTCGCGTCCCGAGAATGGCCCCCATGAGCACCCACATCGAGACCGGTACCGCGGCCTCCGAAGCCGCCCCCTCCTGGACCATCGCCCCCGAAGCCGTCGACTCCGAAGCCGCCGCGGCGCTCTGGCGCGCGTACTACACGGAGGTGAGCGACCGGTACTACCTCCTCCATGAGGGGCACAGGACCGCCCCCGAGGAGCTGGAGCGCGAGGTCGCGGCGGAGACCGGCGACGACCTGCGTCCGCCCACCGGCATGCTCTTCGTCGCCCGCTACGGGGGCGAGCCCGCCGGGACGGCCGGGGTGCGGCTCCTGGGCGAGCTGAAGGGCGCGAGCACCGCCGAACTCAAGCGCGTCTTCCTCCGTGAGGACATGCGCGGCAAGGGCGGCGCCGGGCTCCTCCTCGCCGCCGCCGAGGACGCCGCCCGCGCGCTCGGCGCGGAGCGCGTCATCCTCGACACCCGTCTCGATCTGGTCGAGGCCAGAGCACTCTACGCACGGCACGGCTACGAGGAGAGCGAGCCGCTCACCGAGCGGATGTACGCCGAGTGCTGGTACGCCAAGAGGCTCTCCCCCGCAACCAGTTGAGCCGGCCGGGCCCTCCTGTACGCCCCGGCCGGAGCGGGGTGGCGGCGCCGCTCAGGCCGCCACCCCGCGCTGTTGCGGCCTGCCGTCGTGCGGCCGTTCGGAGTCCGAGCCGCACATCTCGGCGCCGAGTTCCTCGACGAGCTTGACCAGGTCGGTGGGCCGCTCCGGGCCCCACCAGTCGCCCAGCAACTCGGACAGGGACTCCTCACGAGCCCTGGAGAGACCGACGACGGCGGCCCGCCCCTCGTCGGTCAGCGTCAGACCCATGCCCTCGCGGCGGGCGAGACGGCGCTCCTCGACCTGCCGGGACGCCGCCGTGATCACGCTCAGCGGTACGGTGCTGCGCTCGGCCAGCGCCGCCGGCTCCACGTGGCCGTGGCGGCTGATCCGCAGCAGGAGCCAGCTGGCGGCGGGCAGCAGGTCGTAACCCGCGCGCTCGGTGATGCGCACGTAGATCTCGCGGCGGCCCTCCCGCGTGCCGAGGACCGAGAGCGCCCGCGCCACCTCGTCGTACGACGAACGCTCGACGGGATTGCTGGCGAGCGTCTGCGTCGGATCCGGTGCCGTGACCGAGCCGCGCAGCTTGTCCTCGCGCAGGAACCAGGCGAGGACGAAGGCGACCAGGGCCACCGGCGCCGCGTACAGGAAGACGTCCGTGATGGACGAGGCGTACGCGTGCACGACGTCGGACCGCAGCGCCGGCGGCAGCGCGGCGATGCCCCGCGGATCGGCCGTGAGGGAGTCCGCGCTGACGCCGGGCGGCAGGTCCTGGCCCGCGACGGCGTCGGAGAGCTCGGTGACGAGCCGGTTGGCGAAGACCGTGCCGAAGATCGCGACACCGAACGAGGCCCCGATGGAGCGGAAGAACGTCGCGCCGGACGTGGCGACGCCCAGATCCCCGTACGGGACCGCGTTCTGCACGATCAGCACCAGGACCTGCATGACCAGGCCGAGCCCGAAGCCGAAGACGAAGAAGTAGGCGCTCATCTCGCCCGTGGAGCTGTTCTCGTCGAGCTGGTGGAGCAGGAGCAGGCCGAGCGCGGTGACGCCGGTGCCCGCGACGGGGAACACCTTCCAGCGGCCCGTACGGCTGACGATCTGGCCGGACGCGGTCGACGAGATGAGCATGCCGATCACCATCGGCAGCATGTGCACGCCCGACATCGTCGGCGAGACACCCTGGACGACCTGGAGGAACGTCGGCAGATAGGTCATCGCGCCGAACATCGCGAAGCCGACCACGAAGCTGATGATCGCGGAGAGCGTGAACGTCCTGACCCGGAACAGCTTCATCGGGATGACCGGTTCGGCCGCCCGGCGCTCGATGGCCACGAAGGCCGCGGCGAGCACGACGCCGAGCACCGCGAGGCCGATGATCTGCGGCGATCCCCACTCCCAGGTGGTGCCGCCGAGCGAGGCGACGAGAACGAGGCAGGTGGCGACGGCCGCGATCAGGAAGGTGCCGAGGTAGTCGATGACGTGCTTCGTCGAGCGCACCGGGATGTGCAGGGCCGCGGCGATGACGACGAGCGCAACGACGCCGATCGGGAGGTTGATGTAGAAGACCCAGCGCCAGCTGAGGTGCTCGGTGAAGAGGCCGCCGAGCAGCGGACCGAGGACGCTCGTCGCTCCGAAGACCGCGCCGAACAGGCCCTGGTACTTGCCTCGTTCGCGCGGCGAGACGATGTCGCCGACGATCGCCATCGACAGGACCATCAGTCCGCCGCCGCCGATTCCCTGGAGCGCGCGGAAGCCGATGAGCTGCGGCATGTTCTGCGCCATGCCGCAGAGCGCCGAGCTGACGAGGAAGATCACGATGGCGAGCTGGAACAGCTTCTTGCGGCCGTACTGGTCGCCGAGCTTGCCCCAGAGCGGCGTCGCGGCCGTCGCGGCGAGCAGATAAGCGGTGACGACCCAGGAGAGGTGCTCCATGCCGCCGAGGTCGCTGACGATGGTGGGCAGCGCGGTCGAGACGATGGTCTGGTCGAGGGCGGCGAGCAGCATGCCGAGCAGCAGCGCGCCGATGGAGACCAGTACGCCGCCGTGCGCGTGCTCGTCCGGTGGCCCGGGGACGGGATCCGGCTCCGGCCCCACGGGGCGGGCGCTGACTTCCTGCGTCATGGACACCTCCTGAGGGCTCCCGCGAGTCCTGCGGCATCGCGCGCGGGGCCCCTCCCTCTCCATCCTGGTGCGTGTGACCCGTTATGGCCTGTTGAACCGGGGGTCTGCATAATCGCTGGAGTTCTCTAGGGGTGGGGTACGAAGAGTGAGCAGCAGGGAAAGACGTCCGGGCGGCGGCGACGGCAGCGGGGACAGGGGCGGGGAAACCGGCGGGGACGGCGTGCCCGGCCTGGGCGGCCGGGACGGTCAGCGATGTCCTCAATGCGGTACGTCGCGGGTCTCGGGCAGCGCTCCTGCCTGCGGCTGTACGGAGCGGGCCGCCGACGCGGCGCGGGACGCGAGGTCCGCGGACGCGGCCGCCGCGGAGGACTTCGATCCGCTGCGGATACGTCCCTATGTGACGCTGCCGGAGCCGGGTTCCGGGGACGCTGGGACAGGGGCGGAGGCGGCACCTGGCCCGGGGGCGGGGTCGGGGTCAGGGGCAGTTCCCGCGCCCGTTCTCCCGCCGGAGGCCGAGGCCCCGGTCCCGCCGCGGTCGGCGGACGTGGGGCTGTTCGCGCCGGGGACGCCGAGAGGAGCGGCCTCGGGGCCCTCGGGGCTCCCGGAACCCTCCGGACCCTCGGAATCTACCGGGCCGGAAGGGGGCCCGCCCTCGCCCACTCCGCCGTACGACGCCGAACCGGAGCCGCGGCGCGGTCGCCGTGTCCGCCTGTACGCGGCGGTGAGCGCCGTGGCGGCCGTGGTGGCCGTCGCGGTGCTGGCGGCGGTGCTGCTCGCGCCCGACAAGCCGCAGCGGGACCAGTCGCTGCCGGACGTGCCGACCCGTGCGGTGACCGCCGCGTCCGACTCCGCCACGGAGCCGCCGAAGTCGACGCCTGCGGCTTCCCCGTCACCCTCCGCGCCTCCGTCCGCGTCGGCTTCCCCGCCGCCGTCACCCAAGGAGAGCCCCTCCCCGTCCCCGTCACACACAGCCTCGGCCAAGCCACGGCCCACCCCGCCGCCGAGCCGCTCGACGGCACGGGCAACGGGTTCGGTGGAGCCGTCGGCACCGAAGTCCGGGGGCGTACTGCGCCGCGGCGACGAGGGCCCTGAGGTCGTGGAACTCCAAAAGCGCCTGCAGCAGCTGTACTTGTACATGGACGACGCCGACGGCACGTACGACTCCGAGGTGGCGGACGCGGTGTCCCGCTTCCAGTACGCCCGCGCGACGCAGGGCGACGGCAAGGGGGTCTACGGGAAGAAGACGCGGGCGGCGCTGGAGGCGGAGACGAGGGAGCCGTAGGGAGCCCTGGGGGCGCGGGGAACACCGGGAACGCGAAGGCGCCCTGCACCGCAAGGGTGCAGGGCGCCGAAAACACCGCAGAGGTCAGAGGCCAAAGCTCAGAGGTCAACGGCCAACGCCCCAGAGCCCGGAGCCCGGCCAAGGTCAGCCGAAGCTGAGCCGAAGCCCGCCACCGGCGACCGGCTCCACCCGTACCTCCGTCAGATCAGCGACATGCACGGTGGGCCCGAACTCCCCGGCCCGGGGGCCTATCCCCACGACCCGCATGCCCGCCGCGAGCCCCGCGGCGATCCCCGCCCCGGAGTCCTCGAAGACCACGCAGTCAGCGGGGTCGAAGCCGAGCTCGGCGGCCCCCTTGAGGAACCCCTCGGGGTCGGGCTTGCTCGCCCCCACGCTCTCGGCGGTGACACGCACGGCGGGCAGCGAAAGACCGGCCGCGGCCATCCGCCCGGTGGACAGGGGAACGTCCGCGGACGTCACGAGCGCGTGCGGCAGCCCCTCGAGCGAGGCCAGGAAGGCAGCGGCTCCCGGCACGGGGACGACACCCTCCATGTCCGCGGTCTCGGCGGCCAGCATCTCGCGGTTCTCCGCGTAGTTCTCCTCCATGGCCCGCTCCGGCAGCAGCACCGCCATCGACGCGTACCCCTGGCGTCCGTGGACGACCTTGATGACCTCGTCGAAGTCGAGGCCGTGCCGCTCGGACCAGCGCCGCCAGCAGCGCTCGACCACGGCGTCGGAGTTGACGAGGGTCCCGTCCATGTCCAGGAGGAGGGCCCGGGCGGTCAGTACAGGGGCAGTCTCAGCCGTCATCGACGTACTCCAGAGCACAGAGGGAGCGGGAAGGGGAGAGGGAGATTCCGCGCAGAAAGGAATCAAGGCGGCCCCGCCCGCCGGTCAGGGAACACGGGCGGAGCCACTTTGTTCCTCCACGATACAAAACGGGGCCACCAGACGCCAGCACCGCAGGTCACACCCCTTACAAGGGGTGACTCACAGGGGGCGGCCATCGGGACGCCTCAGCCAAATCGGGAGCCAGTTCAGGAGCCGATTCAGGCAATCGCCTCGTACAGGCTCCACACACCCAGCGCCGTCATCAACAGCGCCGCGATCTTGGTGATGAGCGACAGCGGCACGCGCTTCATCAGCGCCTTTCCGCCGACGATGCCGAGCCCGGCGACCGCCCACAGCGCGAGCACCGCACCGAGACCCACGGAGAGCGGGTCGTCGTACCGTGCGGCCAGGTTCGCGGTCATGATCTGCGTCAGGTCGCCGAACTCGGCGACCAGGATCAGCGTGAAGCCCGCGCCGGAGACCTTCCAGAAGCTCTGGTCCTTGGGCTCGCGGACCTCTTCGTCGTGGTCGCCGCCCTTGAGGAGCAGCATCGCCGCCCCGCCCAGGAAGAGGACGCCGGTGAGCGCGTGCAGGAGTTGCTGGGGCAGGAGCGTCAGCACGCTGCCCGCCGCGACGGCGAGCACGACATGGACGACGAAGGCGGCGGCGACCCCGACGAAGACGTACGAGGCGCGGTAGCGCGTCCCGAGGACGAGCCCGGCCAGCGCTGTCTTGTCCGGGAGTTCGGCAAGGAAGACGACGCCGAAGACGAGCGCCATCACGCTGATGCTGATCAAGGTTCCTCAATCGGTCGGGGCTGCCCCACCGAGAGCAATCTGTACATCACGTACGACACCTCGGCACGGCAGCACACACGGACGTACACGGTCATGTACGTCGGGTACTGCTTGCCGAAGGTCTCGCTGGCCGACCACGTCGATGACGGGGTCTGCCTCCGGGCGCCGGCTCAGGCGAGCTGAGCAGTATGTCGACGGTCCGGCGAAGAGCTACTCCCCTTCTGCGCCATCCATCGTACGGGACGTCCGCACGCCCCGGACCAGGGCCTTTCGCCCCCTCCGGAGGGTGACCCAGGTCACCCTCCGCGGGCCCCCCGGGGGCTTTTCGGCACCCTTCCGCCAACTCCCGCACAGATGACCGGCCATGACACTGCGCCAGAACTCTTGAACTGACCACCCGATTGACGCGACCCTGTCACCTGGCGCACATCCGCAGGAAACCCCACCGCGTCAGCATGGCCGCCCCAACGGCCAATATCCCCCCACATCAAGGGAGTTCGTATGTCCGCTGTCTACGCGCGTCGACGCCTCGCCACTCTCACCGCCCTCACCGCGCTCGCCTCCGGGGCCGCCCTCCTCACCGGCGCCCCCGCCCAGGCCGCTCCCCCGGCCCCGGTCTCCGCCGCCACCGCCCGCACCTACCTGGGGCAGCTCACCGTGAAGGCCGAGGGCTCGTCCGACGGCTACAGCCGCGAGAAGTTCCCGCACTGGAGCACCCAGTCCGGGGCCTGCAACACCCGAGAGGTCGTCCTCAAGCGCGACGGCACGAACGTCCAGCAGGACTCCAGCTGCGCGGCCACCTCCGGCACCTGGAAATCCCCCTACGACGGCGGCACCTGGACCGCCGCGGCCGACGTCGACATCGACCACGTCGTCCCGCTCTCCGAGGCCTGGAAGTCCGGCGCGAGCGGCTGGACCACCGCCCAGCGGGAAGGTTTCGCCAACGACCTCACCCGGCCCCAGCTGATCGCCGTCACCGACAACGTCAACCAGAGCAAGGGCGACCAGGACCCGGCGGAGTGGATGCCGCCCACCGCGTCGTACCACTGCTACTACGCCCGGATGTGGGTGGACGTGAAGCACTACTACAAGCTCACCGTGAACGCGGAGGAGAAGACCAAGCTGTCCTCGATCCTCAACGGCTGCTGAGCTCACCTGCCTGCGAGCAGCGAGGCAACCGGCCTGTAACCAGCGGGAATCCGCGGAACCTCGCCACGGGCCTCCGTCGTTCCGTACCGTACGGGGCGACGGAGGAGAGTGATCATCGTGGCACGGCTGCGCCTGGGTCCACTGCTGAGGTATGTCGACGGTTCGACGGCGACGGTCTGGGTCGAGGCCGACCGCCCGTGCACCGCCGAGGTGCGGTGCGCCGACGGCGCCAAGGGCACGGCGGACACGTTCCAGATCGCGGGCCATCACTACGCGCTCATCCCGGTCACCGGGCTGCGTCCGGGCACGGAGACCGCATACGAGGTGCGGCTCGGTGACAGCGGCGTCCCCGTGTGGCCGCTGCCGGAGTCACCCTTCCCGCCGAGCACCATCCGCACGCCGGGCGAGGGCGACGACGAGGCGCTCCGTGTCACCTTCGGCTCCTGCCGCTGGGCGGCACCGCCGAGCGACGAGCACGACCCCGTCGGGCCCGACGCCCTGGACACCCTCGCCGCCCGGATGGCCACGGGCACGGCGGCCGACCGCCCGGACGTCCTGCTCCTCCTGGGCGACCAGGTGTACGCGGACAACACGTCCGAGGCGACGCGGCGCTGGCTAGCGGCCCGCCGGAACCTGAAGGACCCGCCGGGCGACCAGGTCGCGGACTACGAGGAGTACACCCACCTCTACTACGAGTCGTGGCTCGACCCCGAGGTGCGGTGGCTGCTCTCCACCGTGCCGAGCTGCATGATCTTCGACGACCATGACGTCATAGACGACTGGAACACCAGCGCGGCCTGGCTCGCCGAGATGCGGGCGACGCCGTGGTGGCGCGAGCGCGTGCTGAGCGGTCTGATGTCGTACTGGGTCTACCAGCACATCGGCAATCTGCCGCCCGCCGAGCTGGAGCGCGACGAGCTGTACGCCTCGCTGCGCGCGACGCCGGACGGCACGGACGCGCTGCGTGCCTTCGCGGCGGCCTCCGACGCCGACCCCACGGCGACGCGGTGGAGCTACCGCCGGGACTTCGGGCGCGTACGCCTGCTGATGATCGACACACGGGCGGCGCGCGTACTCGACGAGCAGAACCGCGCGATGATCGACCCGGAGGAGGCCCGCTGGCTGCGGGAGCAGGCCCTGGACGGCATGGGCGAGGCGGCCGGCGCAGGCGACTCGGGCAGCGTCGACCACCTGCTGATCGGGACGTCACTGCCGTGGCTGCTGCCGCACCTCATCCATGACGCCGAGGGCTGGAACGCCGCGCTGTGCCGTGGCGAGCGCGGCGCGCGCTGGGCCCGCTTCGGCGAAGACCTGCGCAGGCGCTCGGATCTGGAGCACTGGGCGGCGTTCCCCTCGTCCTTCGACGCGCTGACCTCCCTGATCGCGGAGGCGGGCACGGGCGCGGGCGCACCGGCGACGGTGTGCGTGCTCTCCGGCGACGTCCACCACGCGTACATCGCGGAACCCACGTGGCCGGGTGGCGGCGGTCCCGACTCCCGTGTCCTGCAGCTGACGTGCTCCCCCGTCCACAACTCCATCCCCGCGTCGATAAAGCTGGGCTTCCACTTCGGCTGGAGCAGGGTGGGCCGCGCCCTCGGCCGCCGCTTCGTGCGCCACGGACGAACGAAGCGGGCTGCCATCAACTGGCGCAAAACCGGCGGCCCTTGGTTCGGCAACCAACTCATGACACTGACGCTACGAGGCCGTTCGGCGGACGTACGCCTCGATCAGGCCCGGGTGGTAAAGGGAGTCGGCGTCAACCTGGAGACAACCCAGGAGTCAAAGCTGTCGTGAGCGAGCGGCACTGGGGGCTCTCGCGGGGCTGAGGGAGCGCGGGAGCGCTGCCCTGCGGCTCTACCAACCCGGCCCCGCAGCTCTATCAACCCCCCATAAATCCCGTGGGCTTCTCGTCACGGACCTCTCCCCCCACACCTCTCACACCCGTCTCACACCCCCCTTATTCCCCATAGTCCCGCAAAGGCGACCAGCACCCCACGGGCATCATGTGACGCAGCCCACACCCGCCTGGGGATCCTTCGCCACGGGTTCGACTTCGGGGCTTCCGGCGGCATGATGAGGCGGACCGTCCGCTTCCATCACCCCCTATCCCCCCACCGCCCCCACACACCCTCCTATGCCCGGGAGTCACACCTTTGTCCGCACCATCCGCAGCGGCCTCACCGGAGCATGACGTTGCAGTCGCCGTCGTCGGCGCGGGGCCCCGCGGCACGAGTGTCCTGGAGCGCCTCTGCGCCTCGGCAGTCGAACTCCTGCCGCCGGGAGCACGGCTGACGGTCCACGTCGTCGACCCCTCTCCCCCGGGGCCGGGACGCGTCTGGCGCACCGCACAGCCGGCCGAGCTGCTCATGAACACGGTGGCCTCACAGGTGACCCTCTTCACCGACGAGAGCGTCGACTGCGCGGGGCCGGTCCAGCCGGGGCCGAGCCTGTACGCGTGGGCCGCCGCCGGCCACGCTCCGGGGCTCGGCCCGGACGACTACCCGACCCGCGCCTGCTACGGCCGCTACCTGGAGTGGGTCTTCGCCCAGACCCTGCGCGGCGCCCCCGGAACGGTCCGGGTCGAGGTGCACGCGGCACGCGCCGTACGGCTCGACGGCCCGGGTGACGGCGCCCAGACCCTCGTACTCGACAGCGGCCGCGAACTCCCCGGGCTCAGCGCCGTCGTCCTCGCACAGGGCCACCTCCCCACGAACAGTGCCGAAGGGCAGGAGCACCTCGCCGCGCACGCGGCGCGGCACGGCCTGCGCCACATACCGCCCGCCAACCCCGCCGACGTGGACCTGTCGGCCGTCGCCCCCGGCGAACGCGTCCTGCTGCGCGGGCTCGGCCTGAACTTCTTCGACCACATGGCGCTCCTGACGGTGGGCCGCGGCGGACGCTTCACCCCGACGCCGGACGGCACGCCAGGCGGCGGTCTCCGCTATCAGCCGTCGGGGCACGAGCCGAAGCTGTACGCGGGCTCCCGGCGCGGCATCCCCTACCACGCGCGCGGCGACAACGCGAAGGGTCCGTACGGACGGCACGAGCCGCTCGTCCTCACCTCCGACGTCATAGCCCGGTTCCGCAAGCGCGCGGACAGCGGCGACGCCCCGGACTTCCTGGACGAGATATGGCCGCTGGTGGCGAAGGAGGTGGAGACGGTCTATTACACCGCCCTCGTCCAACCCGACGGGCGGGCAACGGGCTTCCGGGACTCCTTCCTCGCCGCACCGCACCACAGCCCTCAAGAAGCTCTCGTACTGGACGAGTTCGGCATCCCCGAGGCCGCACGCTGGTCCTGGGACCGGCTCGCGCAGCCGCACTCCGGCCGCACCTTCCGCTCCCCGGACGACTTCCGCGCCTGGCTGCTCGCCTATCTGCGCGAGGACACCGCACAGGCCGCGCTCGGCAACGTAGAGAGCCCGCTGAAGTCCGCCCTGGACGTGCTGCGCGACCTGCGCAACGAGCTCCGCCTGATCCTCGACCACGGCGGCCTGTCCGGGACTTCGCGCCGCGAGCACCTGGACCGCTGGTACACACCGCTCAACGCCTTCCTCTCGATCGGCCCGCCCCGGCGCCGCATCGAGGAGATGACGGCGCTGATCGAGGCGGGCGTCGTCGAGGTGCTCGGCCCGCGGCTCGACGTGCGGCCCGCCGCGGACGGGACGTATCGCGCGCACTCCCCCGACGTACCAGGGTCGGATGTGTCGGTCACCACAGTGATCGAGGCCCGGCTCCCCGAACCGGACGTGCGGCGCACCGCGGACGATCTGCTCGGGCAGCTCCTGAGGACGGGCCAGTGCCGCGCCCACGTGGTCGACGGCTACGAAACCGGAGGGCTCGACGTCACACCCCGCCCCTATCACCTGATCGACCGTCAAGGTCATTTCCACGCAAGGAGGTTCGCGTTCGGAGTACCCACCGAGGGCGTGCACTGGGTGACGGCCGCCGGGGCCAGGCCGGGCGTCGACTCGGTGACCCTGTCGGACGCGGACGCGGTGGCACGGGCCGTGCTGCGGACGGCGGCGGGCGCGGCGGAGGCCCCATCTGCGAGGGGAAGGGTCCCGTCCGCGAGAAGAGCGGAATCCTCCGAATGGCCAGATGTTGAACTTGCAAGCATTGATTAGGTTCCCCTAACCTTGGGCCTCCGCTCGGTTACCGTCCCCAAAAACCGAAGGAGTCCCCCACATGACTGGACGTCTCAACAGCGCCCAGCCCTACGCCCTCGGGCTGTTCCGCATGGTCATCGGCCTGCTCTTCGCCTGTCACGGCGCCGCCTCGCTCTTCGGCGTGCTCGGTGGCGCGATGGGCGGCGGCACGATCGACGCGGGCACCTGGCCGGGCTGGTACGCGGCCGTCATCCAGCTGGTCGGCGGCGCCCTGGTCGCCCTCGGCCTCGGCACCCGCGCCGCGGCGTTCATCTCGTCCGGCTCGATGGCGTACGCCTACTTCAAGGTGCACCAGCCGGAGGCCCTGTGGCCGCTGCAGAACGGCGGAGAGGCGTCGGCGATATTCTGCTGGGCCATGCTCCTGTTCGTCTTCACCGGCTCGGGCGCGCTCGGCCTCGACCGCCTCTTCGCCTCGCGCGGCGAGAACACGGACGAGTCGGCGTCGGAGCGGACGCCGGTGGCCGCCTGACGCGTTCACGCGTTCACGCGCAGCTTTGCGTGACGGCGCCTCCTGCCCCGTACGAGTACGAAGTACGGGGCAGGAGGCGCCGTCACGTTCAGACCTCTCGCCGCTCCGAGGCCTCGGTCAGGGGCCTCGTCCGGAGGCCTCAGCCGGTGGGACCGAACGGCACCGTGAAACACGCCACCCGGTCACCCGCGCCGCCCTGCTCGCGGTGCAGCACGACGGATCCGGCCCCGCCCGGCCGGAACTCCCAGCCGTGGCGGGCGGTCGCCCCGCCCGAGCCGTCCTTGCCCGCGGTGAAGTCCAGCCAGACCTCGTTGTCCGGGTTGACGTAGGCCGGGTCCTTGGAGGGCTGGACCGGGTCCTCGCGGTGCTGGTAGTGCCCGCCGGCCGCGGCCGGGTCGGCGCCGCACGGCTTCTGGTGCACGTGCACGCCGTACGCGTGACCGGGCTTCATCCCCTTCACCCGGACCGTGACCGCCATGTCGCCCGGCTCGCTCCGCTGCTCGACCTCGATCCGCGACCCGGCGGGGACGAGCTTCTTGTCGTACGTGATCGCCGACGAGGCGACGAAGGCCGTGGGCGGCGCGAACCGCGCCCCGACCCGGATCTCGTGACAAGGCCCGTCCGAGCCGACCGTGCCACCGCCTGCCGCGAGCACCGCCGCCGCCACGGTCCCGGCGAGCATTCCTCCCACCATCGCCCCGCTCCTTCCGAACCGTCCGTCGGCCCTGCTGGCCTCCGCGCCGGTGACTTCTGTTCGTACGGGACTTCGGCGCGGCATGCCCCATCGAAGGCGGCAGCCGGGTGAACGTGATGTAGCGAACATATGAGCCCCCCGTGGATCTCCGTCGGAGAGCGCGGCGTACGCTGTACAGCTGTCACCAAGCCGCCCCTGCCGCTCCCCCGCGACGTCGCGGCAGTCACGTCGTCGACCGGGGAGTTACGGGGAATTTCGGTGCTTGAGAGTCTGGGCGCACTGACCAGCAGCCCATGGATCTACGCGGCAGTGGCACTTTCCGTGCTCTTCGACATCGTCCTGCCCGTGCTGCCGAGCGGCGTTCTCGTCATCACGGCTGCCACCGCGGCGGCAGCGGCGGGCACGGCCGGTACGGCGGCGGGTACGGCGGGCGCGGGAAACGTCCCGCACGCGGTCCCCGACATCCTGATCCTGCTGCTCTGCGCGGCCACCGCATCGGTACTCGGCGACCTGGCCGTCTACCGCCTCGCCTGGCGCGGCGGCGAGCGCCTGGACCGCGCCATCGCCCGCTCGCGCCGCCTCACCACCGCGCAGGAACGACTCGGCACGGCGCTTTCCCGGGGCGGCGGCATCCTGGTAGTCATCGCGCGCTTCGCCCCGGCGGGCCGCTCGATCGTCTCGCTCGCGGCGGGCGCGGCACACCGCAAGGTGCGCGAGTTCCTGCCCTGGTCGGCCCTGGCCGGCGTGGCCTGGGCCGGGTACAGCGTCGCGCTCGGCTACTTCGGCGGGCAGTGGCTCGGCGCGTCGTGGCTGGCCACGGGCGTCTCGCTGCTCGCGCTGTTCGCGGCAGGCGCGGGAGCGGCGTTCCTGGTCCGCCGACCGCGTACGGCTACCAGCTAGGCAGCGGGGCTCAGGCGGGCGGACCTGGGCTCAGGCAGCCGGGGCTTCCTCGGGCGACTGCTCGGCCGCCCGCGGCTTGGACCCGCGCACCTCGATCCCGGCGAGCAGCTCGGCGGTGGCTTCGGCGACCGCCTCCACGGCACGGTCGAAGACCTCGCGGTTGTGCGCTGCCGGGGCTCGGAAACCCGAGACCTTGCGCACGTACTGAAGCGCGGCGGCCCGGATCTCCTCCTCGGTGGCGTCTTCGGGGATGGCGGGCGGACGGAGCGTCTTGATGCTGCGGCACATGCTTACAGCTTGCCGCGAGCGGCGCGCGGACGGGAAGCCGTACGCCCATGAGAGCCACCGAGGCCCCCGCACCCCCAGAAGTTCGCCCCACCTCACGCGTGGCAGCCCTCGCACTCGAAATTCGAACAGGAGTACCATTAGCGGGTGCCTGCAACCCCTGCATACGACTTCCCTGACGACCTCCTCGCGGGCCAGGAGGAACTGCACCAGGTCCGGGCCGAGCTCCTGGCCCTGCTGAAGCGGCTCCCCTGGTCGGTCACGCCGCTGGACGGCTTCAGCGACGACCACGGCTGGCGGAAGGTCGAGCGTCCCGCATCCCCCGGCTGGACCCCGGACGAACAGGCGGAGGTCGAGAAACTCCGCGCGCGGGAGCGGGAGTTGGCGGTGTTCGTCACTTGCCACCGCTTCTGGGAACAGGTGGCGGGACCCGAGGCGGTGGCGGCTCGCGCACGGCTCAAACACGCCCACGGGAAATCCATTGACACGGGGTGACAGCGGGCGTTGACTCCCTCTACGCCAGGGAGGTGCTGCCATGAATGTTCTGCTGGTCGTCCTGCTCATCGCCCTGATCGGCCTGGGTTTCAGCCAGCCGCTTCTGTGGCTGGCCGCTGCGGCACTCGTCTTCTTCATGGTCCAGCACTACGACCGCGGGGGCTCGGGCAAGAGCAGCAGCGGAAGCGGTGCGGGCG
The DNA here is from genome assembly GCF_041435335.1 of Streptomyces sp. NBC_01283. Classification (NCBI taxonomy): domain Bacteria; kingdom Bacillati; phylum Actinomycetota; class Actinomycetes; order Kitasatosporales; family Streptomycetaceae; genus Streptomyces; species Streptomyces sp. NBC_01283. The sequence goes on along the minus strand of NZ_CP108430.1, from coordinate 6,350,146 downwards.
CGGCCCCTGGTGCCGGTGGTGGCGGTGGAGCCGGAGGCGGCGGTGGAGGCGGCGGCTACCCCAAGACGTACCGCGACTACCGCATCCGCAAGGAACGCCAGGAGCGCTGGGACCGCAGGTACCGCCGGACCCACCGGGGTTCGGGTCGCTGAACGGTGCGGCCGCCACCGGGCGACCGCACCCGCTGACACCACCGGTATGACTAGTCATCATTCCGAGTGACAGGGCGCTTACCTGCGCAAACGCTGGGGATTGAGGTCATGCACAACGCATCGACCAGCCCCGGGAGCCCACGCGCATGCGCTTCACGACCGTTGCCTTCACCGCCGCCGTCGCGGCCCTTCTGACCGCGGCCGCGCCTTCGGCCACCGCCGAGCCGCACGCCGCCCGGGCCCGGGCGGCGACACCCCCCGGCCAGGTCTGTTTCTGGACCAAGCCCGGCATGATGGGCCAGGCCTGGTGCTACGGCCCGCCCGGCTACGCGGAGGCCGAGAACGGCACGCAGCGCAGCGCCTACTCCTTCGAGTCACGCGCCAACGGCAGTGTCTACGCCATCAGTTACGGCGCCGGATCCAGTTGCGTCTACCGAGAGATCCGCAAGGACGACTACGACGAGGACTGGACGGCCTGGGCCACGAAGCTGGACGGCGTGAGCCACGAGACCATGGGTTGCGAACAGGGCTGACGTACGCAGATGCCGCACCGCTCCCGCCGCCTCCTGGCCGCACTGTCCCTCTCGCCCGCCCTGCTCCTGAGCGCATGCGCGCAGTCGCCCGCACGGGCCCCCGCGATGCCACCGGACGACGTCATCAGATCGGCCCAACAGCAGCTGACGGACGCCTGCTTGAAGAGGCAGGGCCTGAAGCCGCCACGTCCGCACGCCGGTCCCGAGAAGACACCGGCCGCCGCCCAACAACGTACGGCTGACGCCCTGTTCGGCACGGGCCGCGCGGAACTCTCCATCGAGCTGCCCACCGGGTACCTCGTGCGCGCCCACACGGACGGCTGCCTCGCCGCGGCACAACGCACGCTCTACGGCGATCAGAAGCGCTGGTTCCAGGTCTCGACGATCAGTAACAACCTCAAGCCGGAAGCGGCGCACAGCCACCGCAGCCTCGCGTCGGTCCGCGCCGAGCACCGCGAGGAACTGGCCGACTGGCGAACGCTGCGCGCACGGGCCCTGCACCGAGCCAAGGCCCAACTGGCCACCCACCCCTGACCACTCATCACTGACCACCAACTCCCCACCAGGCAAGAGGGAAACACCGGATGATCAACAAGCACACGCACAGGCCCGCGGCCCTGCTCGCCGCCACGCTCCTGGCGATCGGCACCGCCGTGACCACCTCGGCCGCCGCCCAGGCGGCCTCGTGTCCGAGCGGCCAGTTCTGCGCGTGGACGGACAGCAACTTCGGCGGCCAGCGCACGAATTGGTCGGGGGACGACCACGACTGGGAGGACCCCATCCAGGACAACGACTCCTCCTGGGCCAACCACGGCATCTCGGGCCCCGGCATCAAGGACCACGTACAGGTCTACGAGAACCCGGGCCTCGTCGGCATCGGCACGGTGTGCCTGGACCCCGGCCAGGAGATCGCCACCCCCAGCGGCTGGGCCAACGACAGCGGCGACTCCCACACATGGAAGATGGACTGCTAGCTGCCGCCCCACCACGGTGCACCCCTATATCGGCCGTATCGGCCGTAACGGCCAACGGGGTGCACCGCCCCCTCGGTCAGCCGAGCGGCACCCCGGCGGGCAGCCCCCCGATCATCGAGGCCGGCCCCTGCACCGCGTCGCCGACCTTGGTCGTGACAGCAGCGGGATCGTCCGCCCGCACCTCACCGGCGGCCGGGTCGACGGCGACGTCGGTCAGGGGGTCCTTCAGGTCCTGCGTGGTCCTGGCGGCGGAGTCGAGCATCTGCGTCTCCCCGCCGGCAGGTGGCTGCGGCGCGGCGAACGCGGGAGAAACGGCCCCCAGGGCGAGCCCGACACCGACGGCACCAGCAGCGGCCTTGGCAATCTTCACGAGGTGAATCCCTTCCGGCAGGGCCCGACGGCAGTACGACGGTCGCCCGCCGAAAGCATCCGGGCCGGACACTCACAGAGCCCTTGCCGAAGCGCCCAACTCACCCAAGATCCGCAAGGTTCTGAACGACCACCCGATCGATTCGCCAAGATCCACGAAGGAGTCGGAAAGCTCCTGCTGGCGTGCTCGCCCGCATCCCCGGTGGCGTCCCCCGGTGGACAGGCAGACGATGGAGTGAAAGGGGTCGGCTGGTGACTGCGGCGGCCATGGACCTGCGGCGGCGACAACCGACTCCGAGAGTGTGGGCATGGCCCGGACGGAGGAAGTCGTCATGATGGAGGTCAAAGCGGTAGAGAAGCCGGACGAGCGGCGAGATTTCCCGCGCGGTCACCTGGAAGCCGTCCACCTCACAGGGCTGGACTTCGCCGTGGGCACCTTCGAGCCCGGCTGGCGCTGGTCCGAGTCCGTGGCCCCGCTCGCGGGCACCAAGAGCTGCCAGATCCACCACAACGCCTATGTCGTCAAGGGCCGGATGCGCGTCCGCATGGACGACGGGGCCGAGGGCGAAGTGGGACCGGGCGATGTCTTCGTGTGCCCGCCGGGACACGACGCGTGGGTCGTCGGTGACGAACAGGTCGTCGTGTACGACTTCGCGGGAGGCATGGCGCAGGAGTACGCGAAGGCACCGTAACTCCTGCGGGTACCTCCGCAATCTGCACTCAGCACATGGCACGACAGGCGCCCCCACTCGCTTCCAGGCGGGAGGGGGCGCTTTCGCTGCAACCAATTCTGTAACCAATGGTGCTGCTGTTATCCCTGTGACTCCTGATGCTTCTTCCTTGAACCCGGACACCACCCTGAGCTGACGAAGGGACTCTCCAACTCGACTTCGGCATAACGTGGTTACTGAGAGAGGGGGCTCATGTCCATGTCGTCCGAATCCGTGATCCTCGTAGTCGATGACCACAAGGACACCCTGTTCGCGCTGGAGAGCGCATTGGCCCCTCTCGGCTACCCGCTGGTGAGCGTGACCAACGGCGACCACGCCCTGAGGGTGATCCTTCGCGGGGAGGTCGGACTCATCCTGCTCGATGTGCGCATGCCGGGCGTGAGCGGTCTCGACGTCGTGCGCTACGTACGGCGCCTCGACCAGACACGCGCCATACCCATCATCCTGCTGACCGGCTTCGACGTGAGCCGCGAGATCGCCGCGGCGGCCTTCCTGCTCGGCGTGGCGGACGTAGCCCTCAAGCCCATCGATCCCCTGACCCTGCGCACCAAGGTCCGCTATCTCTTCGACACCTACGAGCAGTTGAAGTCCTTACAACAGGAGATAGACGATCTCCGCTCCCAGGTAAGAGCCGGAACCCTCAAACCCTCGAACGACAGCCACTCGGCCCCCCGCTGGACCCCCGGCCCCCAGGTCGAAACGTAACGAGAAGACCCCCGGCCAAGATCGGCCGGGGGTCTTCGTACCGGTGGGCGCGGACGGTTTCGAACCGCCGACATCTGCCTTGTAAGGGCAGCGCTCTACCGCTGAGCTACGCGCCCGGGATATTGCGACAGCCTACCTTGCCTGTGGCCCCGGGCCGCAAACCCGTATGCGGGGGTCTCGGGAGGGGGTTAACCCCACCTTTGGTCCGGGAGCGGGCCGGATCCCGTGGGGCGGGGTTCCTTCGTACGGTCTGAGGGCGGCCAGGTGGCCGCAGTCGTGGCGTGGACCGCCTGCCGTGGCCACTCTGGGGGAGATCTTCATGACCGTCCGTTCCGTGCGCGTACACACGCAGCGCCGCAGCGATTCCCGCCGTGCCCGCGCTCTCGCCGCCGCCGGTGGCGTCGTCGTCGCCCTACTCGCCGGTGCCTGTGGGGCCAGCGCCGACGACGACTCCGATCCGGAGCGGCGGACCTTCGCGCTGGAGGGGAAGACCTTGACCGTCGACTCCGACGACTCCGCGCTGGAGTTCGTCACCGGCGGCTCCGACGACAGCAAGGTCAAGGTGACCCGGTGGTTCGAAGGGTCCACCGCGCTCGGTGACACTCCCAAAGTGACCTGGGCCATGGACGGCGACCGGCTGACCCTGCGCATGAAGTGCTCCGGCGTCTTCAGTGCCTGCTCGGCCAAGCACCGCATCGAGGTGCCCCGTGGGGTGGCCCTGAAGGTGGAGAACGGTGACGGGCACGTGAGCGCGAGCGGGCTGCGGGAGCCGCTCTCCATCCGGACCCACGACGGCTCCGTCAGCGTCAAGGACTTCGCCGGGCCGCTCACCCTGGCCAGCGGCGACGGCGCGGTCGACGCCACCGGCATCCGGTCGGCGCGCGTCCGCGCCACCTCCAAGGACGGTGCCGTACGGCTGAAGCTGGACTCCGTGCCCGACCGTGTCGAGGCCCGCAGCGCGGACGGCGCCGTCACCATCGAGGTGCCGGAGAAGAAGGACGGCCGCGACGTCGCGTACGACGTGACGACCAAGACGGCCGACGGGGGCGTGGATGTTTCCGTTCCCCGCGACAGTGGTAGTCCGCACCTCGTGTCCGCCCGCAGCGAAGACGGCAAAGTCACGGTGCGCAGCGCGAACTAACCGGCCCGTGTGTTCGTCATTAACCGGTGGGAGAATGTGACACCGGGCAAGGCGGATGACAGCACGGGAGAGGGATAGTGACGGCGACACCTTCGCAGCCGTACACACCAGACACGTCGAGCAGATCAGCACTGCCGAAACCGCCGAGTCTGTCGGAAGTGGCGGAACTGCGAGAGCTGTCGGAACTCCGGGAGCCGCCGAAGCCGCCGGAGCTGTCAAAGCCGCCGGAACTTCGCGAGCTGCCGGACGAGGATGTGCGTCCTCACGGGAGCGTGCGGCCGCGGTCCGTCCCTGGCGTGCTCCCTGCCGTGCCCCGTGCCGTGTCCCCTGGCGTCCCGTCCCGCCCCCGCGTCCGCGTCCGCCGAAGCGCTCTTCGTGATGCCGTCACGCTCGTCCTCCTGCCCCTCCCCCTCCTCGCCCTCACCCTCCCCGCCGCCTTCGCAGGAGGCGGCACCCGGCGGTGGTTCGGCGGGCGCGGCGAGAGCATGCGGGCCGACGCCCAGGCCGCCAAGGACGCGGCAGCCGCGGCCTTCTACGAGCTGGACACCGCCCAGCGGGATCTGCGGATCTCCATCGAGACCATCGTCGCCGTCGACTCCACGCCCGCCGCGCAGCGTGCCGTCTCGGACTTCGACGCCATCGGCCGGCGGATCGACGAGGCCAGCCAGAAGTACATCAGCGCGGTGGACGCGCACGACCTCGACCGCGATGATCTGGAGGCCTCCGTCGCCGCCCGTGCGCGGAGCGAGCTCACCGAGGCCAAGGGCGAGCTGGACAAGGCCAAGCAGGACCTGGACCGCTTCCAGCAGGGGCTCGGCCCGCTGCTCGACAAGGCGGAGACGCAGCTGGCCCGGCTCGCCCCGGCCGTCGAGCGCGCCCGGCAGACCCTCCTCGCCGCCAGCAACGCCCTCGATGCCGTACGAGGGGCGGGGCTCAAGGCCGATGATCTGGCTGCCCGCCTCGCCGCGCTCGGGCCCGAGCTGACCAAGCTCAATCAAGGCGCCGGCCAGCACGGCGTGCCGGAGACGCTGCAGCGCGCCGACCGCGTCCTGCGGGACGCCGAAGCCGTGCGGGCCGAGGCCGAGCAGCTGCCGGAGCGGGCCGCCGAGATAGACCGCCGCCTCGTCTCGCTGCGTACGCGCGCGCAGGCGCTCACCACCCGCAGCGGGCAGGTCGACCCGGTCCTCAGCGAACTGCGGCGGCGGTTCACGGCCGCCTGCTGGCAGGACCTGCAGCGCGTGCCGGACGACGCCGCGGAGAACGTACGGCAGGCCGAGGCCAAGCTCAAAGAGGCCCGGCAGGCACGTGAAGAGCAGCGCTGGCCGGACGCCACCGCCCTGCTCTCCACGGTCCGCGCCCTGCTGAACTCGACGGACGAGGCGGTATCGGCCGCCGGCGACCGGCTGCAGCGGCTCAACGCGGTGGCGAAGGACCCCCAGCAGGAGATCGAGCGCACCCGCTTCGCGATCCGCGACGCCCAGCGCCTGGCCATGGCGGGGCGCCAGACCCCGGAGCAGCGGCACGCCCGCCCGCTGGACGAGTCCGTCGCCCGCCTGGACCGCGCGGTGGCCTCCTTGGAGGGGCGCCACCCGGACTACTGGCACTTCCTGACCGAGACCGAGGCCGTGCGGCAGTCGGTGGCCCGCGTGGTCTCCCAGATCCGGGAGGAGCGGGGGCAGGGGGCCTAGAGGGCCAGGGAGGCCAGGCCAGGCCCTAGGGGCGACCGGGTTCTGTCCCGTCTGCTGGCGGTCGGAGGCTTGCGGGCGGATCCTTGAGGTACGTACGCCGGATTCCGAGTACGTCGGTGAGTACTGCGGTTCGGAGTACGCGGTTCCGAGTTCGGAGCAACGTACAGAAGTGTCCTTCGCGCACTCCAAGGAGGCGGACATGGCCACGCATGTACTTCACTCAGGGGCGAAGCGGCCCAGGCGACGCGTCACGCTCAACGAGCATCTCCCCGTCGACCACCGCCTCAGCACGATCTACCGCTTCGGTGCCGGTCTCATGGGGCTCGTCCTGCTCGCGTTCGGCATCCTCGGCCTGATCGACAAGGTCGGCTTCTTCGACACCGGGGGCGACACCGTCGCCGGTCTGAACACCAACGGCGCGCTCAGCGTCCTGTCGATCTGCGTCGGGCTGCTCCTCTTCGTCGGCATGGTGATCGGCGGCAACTTCGCGTCGACGCTCAACATGGTCCTGGGCTGCGCGTTCATCCTCAGCGGCTTCGTCAATCTCGCCCTGCTCGACACGGGCCTCAACTTCCTCGCCTTCCGCATTCCGAACGTCCTGTTCAGCTTTGTGGTCGGGGTCCTGCTCATGATCTTCGGGATGTACGGGCGGGTCGGGTCCGCCCTGCCGCACGACAACCCGTACTGGCAGGCACGCCACCCGGAGCAGGTGCGGCACACCGGGCACGGGCGTATGCACGGGGCTCACCGCTCCGGGCGGTCCCTCCCCTCGGACCGGAGCGACCAGCCTGACCGGGCCGACTAGCGCGCTACCGGCCCGACCACCCTGAGCAGGCACGCTGGACCCCCTGTGCGAGCCTTGAGGCATGTCGGACCTCACCACTGACCCCGCCACCGGCCTCATCACTGCCTTCAGTTCTGCCCTGCGGACCCGGCGTCTGGTCGCCATCGTGCGCGGCACCGACGCGGAGGCCTCCTTCCGGACGGTCATGACTCTCGTCGAGTCCGGTGTACCGCTCGTCGAGGTCTCCCTCAGCGGCTCCGACGCACTGGGCGTCCTGCGCCGGGCCCGCGCGGAGCTGGGCGGCGAGGCCTGGCTGGGAGCGGGCACGGTCCTCACCGCGGACGACGCACGGCGCGCCGCGGACGCGGGGGCGAACCTCATCGTGACGCCGGGGCTCGGGGCCGGGGTGGACGAGGCCCTGCGGCGCGAACTGCCCGTCGCCGCCGGGGTGTTGACGCCCACCGACGTGATCGCGGCGAGCGCTGCCGGCGCCACCGCCCTGAAGATCTTCCCCGCTTCGGCGATGGGCGGCCCCGCCTATCTCAAGGCGCTGCGAGCCCCCTTCCCCGACATGCCCTTCGTACCGGTGGGCGGCGTGGACGCGGCCGCCGCCGAGGAGTATCTGGCGCTCGGCGCGGTCGCGGTCGGCGTCGGCTCCCCGCTCATCGGGGACGCGGCGGACGGCGGCGACCTGGACGCGCTGCGCAAGCGCGCGGCGGAGTTCGTGGCGGTCGCGGGGGCCGGCCGATGAGCGCCCTGACCCAAGCACACCCTTCCGACGTCCTGACCCTGGGCGAGACCATGGTCGCCCTGCGCGGCAGCGGCCCGCTCAAGCTCGGCGGCTCGATGGACGTGTCCATCGCGGGCGCCGAGTCGAACGTGGCCATCGGCCTCGCGCGTCTCGGCCACGCGACGCGGTGGGCCGGCGCCGTCGGCGACGACGAGGCGGGCGAGCTGGTGCTGCGCACGCTGCGCGCCGAGGGTGTCGACGTCAGCGGCGCCACCCGTGATCCGGACGCGCCCACGGGACTGATCCTCTTCGAGCCGCGGCTCCCCGAAGTGACCCGCGTGCACTACTACCGCGCGGGCTCCGCCGGTTCACGCCTCACGGCGGCGGCGGTCGAGGGCGCCTTCGCCGCTCCTGGCGCGCCCCGCGTCCTGCACCTCACCGGCATCACCCCGGCTCTCGGCCCAGCCGCCCTCGACGCATGCCGCCGGGCCCTCGAACTGGCCCGGGAGCACGGCACGACGGTCTGCCTCGATGTCAACTTCCGCTCACGGCTGTGGAGCGCCGAGGAGTCCGCGGCGGTCATGCGTTCCTGGATTCCCTACGTCGATGTCCTCATCGCCTCGGACGACGAACTGCCGCTGTGCGCCCCGGAGGAAGCCACCCCCGGCGAGGCCCGCGCGCTGCTCGCGCGGGGCGTCGGCGAGGTCGTGGTGAAGCTCGGCGCCGACGGAGCGACCGCGCACACCACCGACGGCGAACTGCACGTACCGGCACGTCCGGTGCGGGCGGTGGACGCCGTGGGCGCCGGGGACGCGTTCGTCGCCGGGTACCTGTCCGCACTGCTGGACGGTGAGGACGTAACAGGCCGCCTCGACCGGGCCGTGACCACGGGCGCCTTCGCTGTGGCGTCACACGGGGACTGGGAAGGAGCGCCCACACGGGCGGAGCTCGGGCTGCTGGGAGCGGGTCCGGGGACCGTGATCCGCTAGCGCCACAGCCCCGCCGAGTCGGCAGGCTCGCTAGCCGCAGCAGCCCCCGCCACAGCAGCCGCCTCCGCCACCGCCCTGCGGGGCAGGGGCGGACGTCGAGGCCGAGCCTCCGACGGCCACCGTCGACAGCAGCTTCACCGTGTCCTCGTGCCCGGCGGGGCAGGACGCGGGGGCGGCGGACTCGGCCATCGGGCGGCTCAGCTCAAAGGTGTCACCACAGGAACGGCAGCGGTACTCGTATCGGGGCATGGGCCAAGGCTAACGGCAGCGGATCACCCGTGGGCAGTCCCAGGCGACGCAGCGGTTCACCCGTGGGCAGTCCCAGGTGATCCCGACGCCGCGAGGAACCCCCGCAGGATCTCCTCCCCCGCCGCGACCCCGCGCTCCGGAAGCACCGTGAGCCCCGGCGCCCTCCAGCCCGTGTCCGCCAGCTCGCCGTGCCCCGGTCGCCAGGAGCGGTCGGCGGCGAGCAGCAGATCGGCGTCGAGGAGCGAGTCACCGGCGGCGAGGATCTCCTCCGCGCCGATACGGCGTGCCACCTCACGCACCGCCGCACTCTTCGTCAGCGGCTTCGGCACGGCGTAGATCTTGCGCCCCTGCAGCGAAACGGTCCAGCCGCGCCCCTCCGCCCACACGGCGAGCTCCTTGACCCAGCCGTCCGGCAGCAGGGAGCGCTCGACGACCAGATAGGCGAAGAGGTCCTCGGCCACCCGCTCCTTCAGGAGCCAGGCCGGGTCGGCGGTGCGCACCATGTGCGCGCGGACCTCGTCGAGCGAGGCGCACTCGGCGGCCAGGCGGCGGCCGACGCCCGCACGCCACTCGGGGTCGGACACCCCGTCGACGAGCAGGTGCCCGCCGTTGGCGCAGATCGCGAACTCCGGTGCGGGCCCCGGGAGATGGATGCGGCCGTACTGTTCGCGCGTACGCGTGGTCGTCGGCACGAAGACCGTGCCGCGGCCGACCTCGTCGAGGAGCCCGGCGGCGGTCTCGGTGACGTACGACAGCGGCTTGCTCTCGTACACCTCGACGCAGAGCAGGCGCGGCGCTTCGGCGTCGGGCATGGTCAGGCCGAGGGCGGCGGCGGAGTAGATGAGGGTGCGGTCGAGGTCGCTGGCCACGAGGACCCGGCGGGGCGTGCTCACTTGGCGGCCACCGCCTTGCCGTCCGTGCCGGTGGCGCCGCGCGTGAACTGAGGGTGGATCAATCCGACGCAGGTGTAAGGGAGTTCGGCCACTTCCTCCACCGGCACGCCTCGCTGCTCCGCGAGGAGCCGTACGTGGTCGAGGTCGGCCCCCGCCCCCGCGCGCGCAAGGATCTTCCAGGGCACGCGACGCAGCAGGACACGCGTGGTCTCGCCGACGCCCGGCTTGACCAGGTTCACGTCGTGGATCCCGTACTCCTCGCTGATCCGCTCCACGGCGGCCCAGCCCTCCCAGGTCGGCGCCCTGTCGGCGGAGAGCAGCTCCTTGACCTGGGCGTCGACGGCGTCGGTCACCTCGTCGAAGCGGGCCGCGACGGCGTCCAGGAAGTCGAGGGAGACATCGCCGTCGGCGAGCTCGCGGTAGAACTTCGCGCCGTGGAAGTCGTCGGGCCCGACGAGGTCCGCGCGGAGGACGGTGCGCGATATCAGGCCGGACACCGTCGAGTTGAGGCAGGCCGAGGGGATGAGGAAGTCCTCGCGGGTGCCGTAGGTGCGGACGCAGGAGCCGGGGTCGGCGAGGACGGCGATCTCCGGGTTGAAGCCGACCGGGCCACCGGACTCCTCGAACTCCCTTACCGCGTCGGCGAGTTCGCGCGTGATCGCCCCCTTGCCCGTCCAGCCGTCGACGAAGACGACGTCGGCCGTGTCGTGGTGGGCGGCGAGCCACCGCAGCGCGTTGGCGTCGATGCCGCGGCCACGCACGATCGACACGGCGTAGTGCGGCAGGTCGAGGCCGTGCCGGTGCTGCGCCCAGCGCCGCATCAGTACGCCGACGGGCGTGCCCGCGCGGGCCAGCGAGACGAGGACGGGGCGGGGGGTAGGGGTCCCCCCGCGCTTTCGGCTGTGGGGGAGCTCGGCGAGCACGGTCTCGGTGACGGTGCCGACGGCCTGCGCGATGCGGGCGGCGGAGGTGCCGAGCGCGGCGCGGAACAGCTCTTGGTACTGCTGGCTCGGCTGGTACTCGACCGGCAGCGATTCGGCGTAGTGCGCGCCACCGCTCTGTATCGCCTCCTCGCGCTCCTCGGTGGGCGCCTCCAGGCTCACGTCCGAGAGGTCCTGGAGCAGCCAGCCGACGTCTTCGGCCGCGTACGAGGAGAAGTCGGGGCCGCGAAGGGGCTCGGGCAGCATGGAGGGCCTTTCGGGGACGTGCTCAGGGGTGCGCTCAGGGATGCGCTCAGGGATGCGCCGGGGGGCTTGCTCGAATGCCTGCTCGGATGCCTGCCGGGATATTCGCCCGGACGCCGGCCCGGGGACGTACGAGGGCACGACGGCGAGCAGCACCCGCGGCGCATGCGCGGCGAGCTGGGCCAACAGGCCGTCGGGGGCGTGGAGTTCGGGGCGGTCCGCCACGGAGTCGACGACGAGGACGATCGCGTCGAAGCCGCCGCCCGCGACGTTGTACGCGTACCTCTCGCCGGGTCCGTCGGCGGGCGCGTCGTGCGCGGGGAAGACGAGGCGGCTGCGGATGGCGTAGCCGGGGTCGGCGACGGCGAGTACGGGCGAGCGGGTGGTGGTGGAGTACCGCACCTCCGCGTCGGTGCCGTCGGTGCGCAGCCGCTCCTCCAGCGCCACCCCGAGGGCCAGCGGCGCGTACATCAGCTCCTCGAAGCCGAGGACCAGGACGCGGCGCGGGGGCGTGGCCCCGGCCGCGGGCTCCGCAGCCAGCGCCTCCGCGACCCTCTCCGCCATCCCCGGCAGCACCGCCTCAAGTGCCGCCCGGTGCTCGGGGGCGAAGCCGTGGCGCCCGCCGTCCGGCACTCCGGCGGGCCAGCCGAGGTCGACCCGGGTGACCGCGCCGCCCTCCCGGCGCGGGGCGGGGAGCTCCGAAGCCTCGTACTCCTCGACCAGCGCCTGCCCCTTCTCCAGGACGCCGTCCGGCAGGCTCACCGTGCCGGACGCCGTCGTGATCAGGTCGACCCGCGCGCCGATCTCGCGGGCGAAGTCGGCCAGGCGGCCCTGGTCCCGCGGGGAGCGCATGTCGACGAGGGCCACGATGACGTACCGCTCGCGCGGGTGCAGTTCGTGCAGGGCGCGGATGGTGTTGAGGACCGTGTTGCCGGTGGAGAACTCGTCGTCCACGAGGACCAGCGGACCGTCCCCGGTGAGCAGTCGGGGGTCCTCGGGGAGCAGCAGGTGCGAGGTGGCGTGCGAGTGGGACTCCTCGAAGCCGCCCGCACTGCGCACTCCGTCGACCGGGCGACGCGTGGAGTGGAGGTAGGGCGCGAGGCCGATGCCGTCCGCGACGCAGTGGCCGAGGCCGGTCGCCGTCTCCGCGTACCCGAGCACGACCGCGCGCCGGGCCTCCGCGTCGCCCAGGAGCGTGCGCACCCGTTCACCGAGGTCGTGCCCGGCCGCGTACACGACGGAAGGGAGCTGTGGCACATGCTTGCCGAGGACGTTCGACACCAGGAGGTGCGCCCGCTTCGGGTTGCGGCGCAGGGCGAGGCCGAGCATGCCGCTCAGCCCCGCGTCCCCGGCCAGCTCCACACCGAGCCGCTCGGCGACCCACGTCCCTGACCACACCACGTCGTCGTTCACAGTCCTCGCACAGTCCTTGCGTTGCTTGCGTTGCTTGCGTTGCTTGCGTGCTTTGGGCGGCCCGGGTCCGGCCCAGGCGTTGCCTTGGGCGGCCGGAGTCCGGCCCAGCGGCGGTGGTCAGCCGGAGAGCCCGGCGGTGAGCAGCTCCACGAAGCCGATGTCCTCGCGCGCGACGCCGAAGACCTCGGCGCGCTGGAGGGTCCGCTCGGCCCAGGCGCGATGCGGCTTCACTTCGTTCATCTTGTTCGTGTACGTCGAGCGCATGACCCCTCCGCCGTCCCGCTCCGGGCGCAGGATGTCCTCGGCGTCGCTGAACTCCTCGTGGCTGACGACCGAGAGCGCGTGCACGGGCAGCACGTGCGAGGGGTGGATGCAGGTCTTGCCGAGCAGGCCGTTGGCCCGGTCGAGTTCGATCTCGCGCAGCAGCCCGTCGATGTCGTGCTCGATGAGCGCCTGCCGCAGTTCCTCGGCCCGGCCCTCCAGGAAGGGGCTCCGGCGCAGCTGCGGCTTGAACATCCTCTCCTGGACGCGGAAGTACTCCCACACGGGTCCGGTCACGGTGAAGCCCGTGCCGTCGGCCCTGCCGAGGTGATTGACCACGTCGGCGATGACCGACGCCACGATGTGGACGTCGTACGCCGTCATGTGCGGAGGTCTGCGCAGTCCGTACGCCGAGCAGAAGTCGGTGACGCCGAGCCGCAGCGCCAGCACCCGCTCGCGGTACTTGTCGACGGTGCGGGCGATGCCGGCGAGGGTCTCCGAGCGGCTCTCCAGGTGCAGCAGCTCGGGCGATTCGAGGACCGGCATCGCGAAGAGCCGACGGCCGCTGGCGGCTTCCGCCGCGGCGAGCGACTCCAGGAAGGCGACGCCGCGCTCCTCGGTGAACTTCGGCAGCACGAATCCGGACAGCAGCCGGATGGCGGAGCCGAGGCGGTCCACCAGGTCGGGTATCTGCTCGGGGGTCCGGACCCGTATGAACAGCAGCGGCGGTTCCGCTCCGTCCCGGGCCGCTCCGTCCTGCCCCGTCCTGTCCCGCTCCGTCCTGTCCCGCTCCGCCAGGTCGGCGAACTGCCTGACCAGGTTCTCCTCGGCTTCGACGACCTCCGCGTCGTCGATCGAGTCCTCCAGGCAGAGCACCATCGAGATCACGCCACGCCCGGCCTGCTTCAGGATGTCGTCGGCGAGGCGGGGGCGCGTGGCAGGGCTGTAGAGCGTGGCTCCCAGGGCGGCGGCGAGCAGACGCGGGGAGGAGTCCGCGGTGAAGGCGCACGGCTCCCGATGAAAGAGGCGCTGTCGCACCTCTGGGGCGATATGCCCGAAATGACGCATTATTTCCCCTGTACTCGTCGGCGCGACCCGACGTGATGTGGCCGGTAATAGTACGTAGGGACGGGTGTCAAGGGTTCCCCATGGGCATGAAATTCAAGTAACTCGGCCATGACGGACACACAGGCCACACACCGTCACCCCCGCGTTGTCCCGTCCAAACCCGGGAAGGCAGGATGACCGCATGACGCACGCGATGTTGAAGGGGTCGAACGTCCCGCTCGAAGCCACGGCCGTCCGCGCCGTGCTGCGCTGGACCCCCGGGCAGGGCGTCCCGGACGTCGACGCGTCGGCCCTGCTGCTCGGCGCCGACGGCCGCGTGCGCTCCGACGAGGACTTCGTCTTCTACAACCAGCCGCGCCATCCGTCCGGCAAGGTCTGGCGGCTCGGCAAGAAGCGCGTCGCCCAGGGCCTCTCCGAGGGCCTGACCGACACGATTCAGACGGACATGGCGGGCCTGGATCCCGCGGTGAGCCGAGTTCTGCTCGTCGCCTCCGCCGAGAACGTCGCCTTCGAACACGTACGCGCTCTGCGCATCCTGCTGTACGACGCCGGCGCGGGCGAGGCCGAACCGCTCGCCTACTTCGACATCACCCCGCAGACGGGCGCCGAGACGGCCCTGATCTGCGGCGAGCTCTACCGCCGCGGTGACGTCTGGAAGTTCCGCGCCCTGGGCGAGGGATATCTGAACGGCCTGGAGGGTCTCGCCGGCGACTTCGGGATCTCCGTGGACGAGTCGGAGGCGGTGCCCGAGCCGACGACCGAGGCATCGCTCCCGCAGCCGTACCCCCAGCGGCAGGCGCAGCCTCAGCCGATGCCCACACCGGCCACGCAGGCTCAGGCTCCGGCCCCGCAGATTCCGGCTCCGCAGCCCTTCCCCGCCCCGGCCCCGCAGCCCTCGTACGGCTACCCTCCCGCGCCGCCGCGCCACCAGCCCGCCCCGCAGCCGTCCTACGGCTACCCGCAGCACGCGCCCGCCCAGGCGCCGCCGGTGCCGCAGCCCTCGTACGGCTATCCGCAGCCCGTGGCCCCGATGCCCGACCCGAACTTCCGGCTGCCGCCCCAGGGGCCGCAGTTCCTCGCACGCTGAGAGTGCGGGGCTCGCGGGCCGCGCGGGACGTGTGAGGCGCGCGAGACTTGCGGGGCTCCTGAGGTGCGTGCGGCAGCTGTCGGGGCCAGGAAGAGGGCGCCCGGAGCCGTCCGGGCGCTTCAGGTGCCGCCCACCTTCGACTTGTAGCCACGGCCCCACTGCAGCCCCCAGCCGTACAGCCGGTCGAGCTCGGCCTGGAAGCCGTACACGAACTTCACCTCTCGGCGCACGACCAGCTCGCCCTTGACGTTCTCCAGCGTGAATATCGCGCAGGAGCGGGCCTGCGGCTGGCGCTCGTCCAGGTCGATCTCGATCCGCGGGCCGTTGCTGGGGTAGAGCGTGACCTTGGCGTGCGTGCGGTCGAAGGCCGGCGTCTGGTCGTAGATGTAGGCGAAGAACAGCAGCCGCTTGATCGACTCCCGGTGGTCGAGGTTCACGTAGATCGTCTCGCCCGACGGCGAACCGAACCGGTCGTCGCCGCTCAGCTTCACGTACGGCGGGGCGTTCAGGCTGCCGAAGAAGCTGCCCAGCGGCTGTACGACGCCCTTGGCGCCTTCCACCGTCTCGTACATACAACCGAGGTCGAGGTCCACGTTGACCACGCCCTGGGTGTGCGCCTGCACGACGTCGGGCTGGAACATCCTGAAGGGATGCCGCAGCAGGCCGCCGCCCTTGGGCTTGCCGATGATGTCGGACGTGCGCATCTGCCAGGAGAGGTTGACCCGGAGGTTGCCGGTGGACGCGCCCTGTTTGTTGAGCGAGACCGTCGGGTGCCGCTTCGTGAGTTCGATGGAGTTGGTCGCCGCACTGCCCGACTCGTAGTCCATCGAGCGCCCACGCCACAAACCGTCCCAGAAGGACATCGCCGCCCCCAAAAAAGTACCGGAGCCCCTTGGGCCCCTTACGAATGCCACGGGGCGGCCAGGAGGACTCGTCCTCGATGGCCGCCCCGTTCAGAAGCGTTCCTCACTCTTCCCCGCGTCACACTCCGGGGACGTGTCCGACCCTGGGCCGGACATCACGTCAGACGCCGGAAGAGACCTCAGTCTTCTCGTTCGAGCCCTTGCCCTCCGCTGCCGCCAGTTTCTTGTTGCGGCGGACCGAGGAGAAGAAGGACCAGGCGATCAGGATGACGCCGGCGGAGCCGGTGATCACCTCGTGGATCTCGTACTGGATCGTGACGAGCAGGATCACGGCGAGGGCGCCGATCGCGTAGTGCGCGCCGTGCTCGAGGTAGACGTAGTCGTCGAGGGTGCCCTGGCGGACCAGGTAGACCGTGAGCGAACGGACGTACATCGCGCCGATGCCCAGACCGAGCGCCATCAGGACGATGTCGTTCGTGACGGCGAAGGCACCGATGACGCCGTCGAAGGAGAACGACGCGTCCAGGACCTCGAGGTACAGGAACATGAAGAAGGCGGCCTTGCCGGCCAGGACGACGGCAGGAACCTTCTTGCCGCTCTTCTTGGCCTCTTCCTCCTGCTCGTGCTCGCGCTCCTCCTCTTCCTCCAGCTTGTTCTCGAAGAAGCCCGAGAGACCGCCCACCACGAGATACGTGATGAGTCCGGCGATCCCGGAGATGAGCACGGTCTGCGCCTTGTCCACATGCGCGCCACCGTGCTGGTGGGCGTGGGTGGCGAAGGTCATCGCAGTGATCATGAGCACGACGAGCGCGATGCAGACCGACAGCATGTCGACCTTGCCGAGCTTGGCCAGCGGGCGCTCCAGCCAGCCGAGCCACTTGATGTCACGGTCCTCGAAAATGAAGTCGAGGAAGATCATCAACAGGAACATGCCACCGAACGCGGCGATCGACGGGTGAGCGTCGGTCACCAGCTGCTGGTACTTGTCCTTGTCGTCGAGCGCGAGACGCACAGCCTCGATCGGGCCGATCTTGGCGCTGATGGCCACGATCGCGACGGGGAACACGAGCCGCATGCCGAAGACGGCGATCAGCACACCGACGGTGAGGAAGATCTTCTGCCAGAAGGCACTCATCTTCTTCAAGATCCCGGCGTTGACCACCGCGTTGTCGAAGGACAGCGAGATCTCGAGGATCGACAGGATCGCCACGATCCCGAACCCTGTCCACCCCCCGTAGAACACCGCCGCGGCCAGGCCGAGCGCGGTAACCGCGAACGACCAGCCGAAGGTTTTCAGAAGCACTGGCTACCCAATCGTGTGTGTACGGGCTCCCGTTTAGCGGTCTCCCCCGCGCCGGTCCCCGGCTTTACGAAACATTGACCCCGAAGTCTAGAGCGATGCCCCGCAGACCTGACGCGTACCCCTGCCCAACGGCACGGAACTTCCACTCTCCTCCATAGCGGTACACCTCGCCAAAGATCATTGCGGTCTCCGTGGAGGCGTCCTCGGAGAGGTCGTACCGAGCGAGCTCCTGCTGGTCCGCTTGGTTGACCACCCGGATGAAAGCGTTGCTGACCTGGCCGAACGTCTGGCCGCGGTTGTCCGCCTCATGGATCGAGACAGGGAAGACGATCTTGTCGCAGTTGGCGGGAACCTTGGCGAGGTCGATCAGGAGCGACTCGTCGTCCCCGTCACCCTCACCCGTCAGGTTGTCGCCGGTGTGTTCGACAGAGCCGTCCGGGCTCTTGAGGTTGTTGTAGAAGACGAACCACTCATCACCGATGACCCGGCCCGAGTTGCACATCAGCGCACTGGCATCGAGGTCGAAGGGTGCTCCGGTGGTGGAGCGCGCGTCCCAGCCGAGGCCGATCAGGACCTGTGTGAGGTTCGGTGCGGCCTTGGAGAGGGAGACATTGCCTCCCTTGGCGAGCGTGACGCCCATGATGTGGTCCTCCCCGTGGTTCGTGAGCAAGAATTCCCCGGTCCCCCATTGGTTCGGGAGCACTGCCCGGGAGCAAGAGTTTTAAGCACGTCCGGCGCCGCACTCGTGGTGTGCGGCGCCGGACGACAAGGCGGAGGGCGTTACTCGGCTCAGACGTTGACGCCGAAGTCCTGCGCGATGCCGCGCAGGCCCGAGGCATAGCCCTGGCCGACGGCGCGGAACTTCCACTCCGCCCCGTTGCGGTACAGCTCACCGAAGACCATCGCCGTCTCCGTCGAGGCGTCCTCGGAGAGGTCGTACCGTGCGATCTCCGCGCCGCCCGCCTGGTTCACGACGCGGATGAACGCGTTGCGGACCTGGCCGAACGACTGCTGGCGGGTCTCGGCGTCGTAGATCGAGACCGGGAAAACGATCTTGTCCACGTCGGCCGGAACGGCTGCCAGGTCGACCTTGATCGCCTCGTCGTCGCCCTCGCCCTCACCGGTGGTGTTGTCACCGGTGTGCTCGACGGATCCGTCCGGGCTCTTCAGGTTGTTGAAGAACACGAAGTTGCCGTCGCTGCTGACCTTGCCCTCGGCGTTGGTCAGAATGGCGCTCGCGTCGAGGTCGAAGTCCGTACCGGTGGTGGTACGGACATCCCAGCCCAGGCCGACCAGAACCGCGGTCAGGCCGGGCGCCTCCTTGCTCAGCGATACGTTGCCGCCCTTGCTGAGGCTGACTCCCACAGGTCCTCCCAATTGATGTCCAGGGGCGGGGAGCCCCAGTCGTGCTTTGCCATCGGATCAACGAGTGGATCCTAGTGACCGGTTCCCGGCCGCCACAGGCTCTGCACCTGAAGAATCACAGGGTGTCACCCCTGAGGAATCACAGGGTGCCGAGCGCCTTGACGTACTCGTTGAGGTCGCGGGCGTCCGGCAGGCCGTTGACGACAGTCCAGCGCACCACGCCCTCCTTGTCGATGATGAAGGTGCCGCGCACCGCGCAGCCCTTGTCCTCATCGAAGACCTCATACGCGCGCGACGCCTCGCCATGCGGCCAGAAATCGGAGAGCAGCGGGTACTCCAGGCCCTCCTGTTCGGCGAAGACGCGCAGGGTGTGCATGGAGTCGTTCGAGACCGCGAGCAGCTGGGTGTCGTCGTTCACGAACTTCGGAAGTTCGTCGCGCAGCGCACAGAGCTCGCCCGTGCACACACCGGTGAACGCGAACGGATAGAAGAGCAGCACCACGTTCTTCTCGCCGCGGAAGTCCGACAGCTTCACGGTCCGGCCGTGGTTGTCCTTCAGCTCGAAGTCCGGGGCCTTGGTGCCGGTCGCGAGTCCAGCGAGCGCCATGAGTTCGCATCCCTTCGATGGGGCTGTTCGGGTGATGACCACCCTACGCAACGGGCGTTTCGTCCGATCACCCCGCAGGGCGGACACTCCCCTCGCCGCTCCCTCGCCGCTCGTTGCGGCCCACGCGCACGCGTGAGCCCCCACCGGCATGCGTCGGTGGGGGCTCACAGCGATTGGCTCAGTCGACTTCCTGCTGCCTGAGCGGCAGCTTCACCGCTTCTTGGCTGCCGCCTTCGGCGTGACCAGACGGCTGCCCGTCCAGTCCTTGCCCGCGTTGATGCTCTTGGTCTGAGCGAGGCCGGCGGTCGTGGCCGCTTCGTTGATGTCGCTCGGCTCGACATAGCCGTCACGGCCTGTCTTGGGCGTCATCAGCCAGAGGTCGCCACCCTCTTCGATCAGCTGGGTGGCGTCCACCAGCGCATCCGTCAGGTCGCCGTCGTCCTCGCGGAACCACAGCACTACGGCGTCAGCAGTGTCGTCGTAGTCCTCGTCGACGAGCTCGCTGCCGATCACCCCTTCAATGGCCTCGCGGAGCTCCTGATCGACATCGTCGTCGTAGCCGATCTCCTGGACCACCTGCTCGGGCTGGAATCCCAGCCTCGCGGCAGGGTTGGTCCGCTCCTCCGCGTGGTCCGCGGTCGCGCTCACGGCTTGCCTCCTGATCATGTTTTCGGGAATGCCTTCATCCACGCGCGTGCGCGGGACATTGGCGGTAGTCCACACGGGCGGACCGGATCGCGCAAGTACCCGGCCGTCAAGACCGCTGAAACGGTGACGTTCCCGGCCGTGTCGACGCAACTCAAGGCCCACCTGCCAGATCCTTCTCCGCTCGCACTTCGCTCGCACGACACCGATCGGAACTGAGGTCCGAACGGCCTTACGAACCGGCTAGGCAGGATGGGCGTATCGTTGCGATTTGGTCGAGCCTACCCCAGGGCCGCCGGGCGGACCCCTCGGTTACCTCTCAGTAGAGATGACGATTCCGCCTACGCGGTACACGATGGGGAACGTCTCACAGCCAGGCAGAACCCAGGCGAAAGCCCCAACAGCGAAGGAACAGCGTGGCTTCCGGATCCGATCGCAACCCGATCATCATTGGCGGCCTGCCGAGTCAGGTCCCGGACTTCGATCCCGAAGAGACCCAGGAGTGGCTCGACTCCCTCGATGCCGCGGTCGACGAACGCGGCCGCGAGCGGGCCCGCTACCTGATGCTCCGGCTCATCGAACGCGCGCGCGAAAAGCGCGTCGCCGTGCCCGAGATGCGCAGCACGGACTACGTCAACACGATCGCCACCAAGGACGAGCCGTTCTTCCCCGGCAACGAGGAGATCGAACGCAAGGTCCTGAACGCGACCCGCTGGAACGCCGCGGTGATGGTGTCGCGCGCCCAGCGCCCCGGCATCGGGGTCGGCGGCCACATCGCCACCTTCGCCTCGTCGGCCTCGCTCTACGACGTGGGCTTCAACCACTTCTTCCGCGGCAAGGACGAGGGCGACGGCGGCGACCAGATCTTCTTCCAGGGACACGCGTCCCCCGGCATCTACGCCCGCGCGTTCCTCCTCGACCGGCTCTCCGAGCAGCAGCTCGACGCGTTCCGCCAGGAGAAGTCGAAGGCCCCGAACGGGCTTTCGTCCTACCCGCACCCGCGGCTGATGCCGGACTTCTGGGAGTTCCCGACCGTCTCGATGGGCCTCGGCCCGCTCGGCGCGATCTTCCAGGCGCGGATGAACCGCTACATGGAGGCGCGCGGCATCGCCGACACCTCCAAGTCGCACGTCTGGGCCTACCTCGGCGACGGCGAGATGGACGAGCCCGAGTCGCTCGGCCAGCTCTCCATCGCCGCCCGCGAGGGCCTGGACAACCTGACCTTCGTCGTCAACTGCAACCTCCAGCGCCTCGACGGCCCGGTGCGCGGCAACGGCAAGATCATCCAGGAGCTCGAGTCGCAGTTCCGCGGCGCCGGCTGGAACGTCATCAAGCTGGTCTGGGACCGCAGTTGGGACCCGCTGCTCGCCCAGGACCGCGACGGCGTCCTGGTCAACCGGCTCAACACCACCCCCGACGGCCAGTTCCAGACGTACGCGACCGAGACCGGCTCGTACATCCGCGAACACTTCTTCGGCGACGACCACCGCTTGCGCGCCATGGTCGAGAACATGACCGACGAGCAGATCCTGCACCTGGGCCGCGGCGGTCACGACCACAAGAAGGTCTACGCGGCCTACGCGGCGGCCAAGGCCCACAAGGGCCAGCCGACCGTCATCCTGGCGCAGACGGTCAAGGGCTGGACGCTCGGCCCGAACTTCGAGGGCCGCAACGCCACGCACCAGATGAAGAAGCTGACGGCCGACGACCTCAAGGGCTTCCGCGACCGTCTGCACATCCCGATCACGGACAAGGAGCTGGAGGGCGGCGCCCCGCCGTACTACCACCCGGGCCGTGACTCGGAAGAGATCCAGTACATGCACGACCGCCGCCAGGGCCTCGGCGGTTACGTCCCGACCCGCGTCGTCCGCTCGAAGCCCCTCCAGCTCCCCGAGGACAAAACGTACGCGACCGCGAAGAAGGGCTCGGGTCAGCAGTCGATCGCCACCACCATGGCGTTCGTCCGCATCCTGAAGGACCTCATGCGGGACAAGGAGATCGGCAAGCGCTTCGTGCTGATCGCCCCCGACGAGTACCGCACCTTCGGCATGGACGCCTTCTTCCCGAGCGCGAAGATCTACAACCCGCTCGGCCAGCAGTACGAGGCCGTCGACCGCGAACTGCTCCTCGCCTACAAGGAGTCCCCGACCGGCCAGATGCTGCACGACGGCATCTCGGAGGCCGGCTGCACGGCCTCGCTGATCGCCGCTGGCTCGGCCTACGCCACCCACGGCGAACCGCTGATCCCCGTGTACGTCTTCTACTCGATGTTCGGTTTCCAGCGCACCGGCGACCAGTTCTGGCAGATGGCCGACCAACTGGCCCGCGGCTTCGTCCTGGGTGCCACCGCCGGCCGCACGACACTGACCGGCGAGGGCCTCCAGCACGCGGACGGCCACTCGCAGCTGCTCGCCTCGACCAACCCTGGCTGCGTCGCCTACGACCCCGCCTTCGGTTACGAGATCGCGCACATCGTCAAGGACGGCCTGCGCCGGATGTACGGCCCCGACAGCGAGGACGTCTTCTACTACCTCACCGTCTACAACGAGCCGGTCCAGCACCCGGCCGAGCCCGCCGATGTGGACGTCGACGGCATCCTCAAGGGCATCTACCGCTACAAGGCGGGCGAGCAGGGCGCCATCCCGGCGCAGATCCTCGCCTCCGGTGTCGCGGTGCCGTGGGCGGTCGAGGCCCAGCAGATTCTCGCTTCGGAGTGGAACGTCAAGGCGGACGTCTGGTCGGCGACCTCCTGGAACGAACTGCGCCGCGAGGCGGTCGACGTGGAGCGCCACAACTTCCTGCACCCCGAGGAAGAGCAGCGCACCCCGTACGTGACGCAGAAGCTGTCCGGCGCCGAGGGCCCGTTCGTGGCCGTCTCCGACTGGATGCGGAGCGTCCCCGACCAGATCTCCCGCTGGGTCCCCGGCACGTACCAGTCCCTGGGCGCCGATGGCTTCGGCTTCGCGGACACCCGCGGTGCGGCTCGCCGCTTCTTCCACATCGACGCGCAGTCGATCGTGGTCGGCGTGCTCACCGAGCTGGCCCGCGAGGGCAAGCTCGACCGCTCCGTACTGAAGCAGGCCATCGACCGCTACCAGCTCCTGGACGTCACGGCGGCCGACCCGGGCGCCGCTGGGGGCGACGCCTAGGCCTTGCTGCCGAGGACCAGTGGTAACCGCCGTGCGGTACGCGCGGCGCCAGTAGCACGTAGGTCGTCCGGAGGGCGGTGGGGCGGTGGCTCCCGCCGCCCTCCGGCGTTTCCTACGATGCGCGCATGGAAGCGCCCATAAAGCACCAGTCGGCACAGCTCCGCTGGGAGCGACGCACCCAAGGTCCGCTCCTCGTGCTCGCGGTGGCCTTCGCCGTCGCCTATGCCGTGCCCATCGTGGCGCCCGACGCGAGCGAGGGCGTCGGAACCACCTGCACGGTAGTGGAGTGGATCGTCTGGGCTTCGTTCGCCGCCGACTATCTCGTACGCCTCTACCTCACCGACCACCGCAAGCAGTTCGTCCGCTCGCACTGGCTGGACCTCTGTGCTGTCCTCCTCCCGATGCTGCAGCCGCTGCGGCTGTTGCGGCTGGTCTCGACTCTGATGCTGGTCGGGCGCAGGGCCCGGATGGCGTCTCAGATTCAGCTGACGACGTATGTCGCCGGGGCTGTCGTGGGCCTCCTCATGTTCGGTTCGCTGGCCGTCCTTTCGGTGGAGCGGGAGTCACCGAACGGCAACATCAAGACTCTTGGCGACGCGGTGTGGTGGTCCTTCACCACGATGACCACCGTTGGCTACGGCGATCACGCGCCGACGACCGGGCTCGGCCGCATACTCGCGGTCGGCCTGATGCTGTCGGGCATCGCACTCCTGGGTGTCGTCACCGCCAATATCGCGGCCTGGTTCATCGCGCGCTTCGACCGGGACGACGTCGAGGAGCGGCGCCAGACAGCAGCGATCGAGGCGCTGACGACGGAGGTGCGAGAGCTGCGGGCACAGGTGACGGCACTGTCGGCCGGGGCGCTTCAGCCGACGTCGGTGGAGGTTCCGCGGCCGGCGCCGGCCGCGGATGCTCCTCAGGTGCCTCCGGTCAGCTCTCCCAGACCTTGAACGCCCTTACACGATAGGGCGATTCGGGTACCCAGGTGCCACCCCCTGGATAGGTGTCGAACTCGCCGGTCTCGGCGCACTCCACGGATTGATACGTGGTGACCGGCCGGCCCGTGCGGTTGGCGAGGGCTTGAGCGCTGCCCCCCTCCGGCAGCGCTACACAGCTCTCGATGTCGATCTCGGACAGCTCATACGTCTGTCGGGCACCTTTGAACTTCGCCTTTCCCCATAGGCAGAGCTCCCCCGGCCCGCAGGCGGCGAGCGTGGGTGGTGCGGCGGCCCCGGCGTATTTCGCGGGTGTCGCGAGATCGGCCTGAGTGGCGGGTGCCGCGGCACCCGCCTGTGCGGGGGCAAGGATCACCGTGGCGAGTGCGGCGACGGCGAAGGTCGTGGGCATGGTCGTACGCATCTGCTTCAACTCCCGTGTCGTTTGGATCACTTGCCAGAACTGTGACCCACTCGCTAGCTCCGTCGGAAGGGGTACGGATGTGCGTCACCCAGATAGGCGAAAGCCCCCCAGTTGAACCCTGAGGGGCTTTCCCTGATGCGTGAGCGCCAGGCAGATACTTGCTCGGCGTACGCCGTTCTTATGCCCTGAAATGTCTCCGGACGGGACCGGAACGCCTCCGGCTAGATGTGTCCGACTCCGGCTCCCGCTTCGGCGTTGGCGCCTCGCTTGGTCAACGTGGCGACCAGGGCCGCGACGACCGCGACGGCACCGGCGACGGTGAAGGCCAGGCCCATGCCGGACACGAACGTCTCGTGCGCGACCGAGGTGATCGCCTCGGCGATCGGCTCCGGCGCCTTCGGCGGTACCGGGGCTCCGCCCATCTCGATGGCGCCGGACGCCTGGTCGAGCTGGGCCGACGTCATGGGCGGAAGCTTGGCGTCCGCCCAGTTCGCGGGAAGGTCCTTGTCGACCCGGGAGGCCATCACCGCGCCGAGCACCGCCGTGCCGAGCGCGCCGCCGACCTGCATGCCGGCCTGCTGGAGGCCGCCCGCCACGCCGGACAGCTCCAGCGGGGCGTTGCCGACGATGACCTCGGTGGCTCCCACCATCACGGGCGCGAGGCCGAGGCCGAGGAGGCCGAGCCAGAGCGACATCGGCAGGGTCGCCGTATCCGTCGTCATCGTGGACATGCCGAACATCGCGACAGCGGTGGCCACCATGCCGCCGACGAGCGGGACGCGCGGGCCGAACTTCGTGATGAGCGCACCGGCGATCGGCGAGGACACGATCATCATGGCGGTCAGCGGCAGGAGGTGCAGACCGCTGTCGACCGGGCTCATCCCGTGCACGTTCTGCAGGTAGAACGTGACGAAGAACAGGCCGCCCATGAAGGCGAAGGCCATCAGCACCATCAGGACCACGCCGGCGGACAGCGGCACGGACCGGAACATGCCCAGCGGGATGAGCGGTTCCTTGACCTTCGTCTCCCAGAAGGCGAAGAGCGCGAAGAGAACCACCGCGCCCACGAGGAAGAGCAGCGTCCTGGGTCCGCCCCAGCCCCACTCCGAGCCCTTGATGAGGGCCAGGATCAGCGCGAACATGCCGCCCGACAGCAGGACGATGCCAGGGACGTCGAAGGACTTCGGCGCGTTCTCCGCGCGGTGGTCCTTGAGGATCACCAGGCCGAGGACGAGGGCGATGACACCGACCGGCACGTTGATGAAGAACACCGACTGCCAGCTGACGTGCTCGACGAGCAGCCCGCCGACGATGGGACCGCCTGCGGTCGAGGCACCGATGACCATGCCCCAGATGCCGATCGCCATGTTCAGCTTCTCGGCGGGGAAGGTGGCGCGCAGCAGGCCGAGCGCGGCCGGCATCAGGAGGGCGCCGAAGAGGCCCTGGAGCACGCGGAAGGCGACGACCAGGCCGACGCTGCTGGAGAACCCGATGGCGCCCGAGGCCACGGCGAAGCCCGCCACGCCTATCAGGAACGTCTGCCGGTGGCCGAAGCGGTCACCCAGCTTTCCGGCGGTGATCAGCGCGACGGCGAGCGCCAGGAGGTAGCCGTTGGTGATCCACTGGACGCCGGACATCGTGGTGCCGAGGTCCTTGGCGATGGCCGGGTTGGCGATCGCCACGATGGTGCCGTCCAGGGCGACCATCATCACGCCGATCGCGACGGAGAAGAGCGTCAGCCAAGGGTGGCCGCGGAGCCCCTTGGCCTGGGCCGGAGCGGACGAAGGCTCCGGCGCCTTGTCCGCCTTGTCGACGGTGATCTGACTAGTCATGCGTTCGAGGCTAGTGTCAGTCACTGACAGTTGACAAACCATTTCACAAGTCGGTAACTGTCACGTAGCTCACAGGTAAGGTGAGCTGGTCAGAACGGTGGAAAGAGGGCCATGGCGTGAGGACCGAGCAGCGAGCGGCGGACCCCGCGAAACCGCAGGCCGAGACTTCGGGAGAGACCTCCGTCGAGCCCTCGAGGCCCGGACTGCGCGAGCGCAAGAAGCAGCGCACCCGTGACGCGCTCCTGCGGGCGGCGCTCGAGCTCTTCACGACCAAGGGGTTCGAGGAGACGACGGTCGACGAGATCGCCGAAGCCGTCGACGTCTCCCAGCGCACGTTCTTCCGGTACTTCGCCAACAAGCAGGAGACCGCCTTCGCCGTACAGGAGATGGTGGAGCAGCGATTCGTGGAGACGCTGCGCGAACGCCCTGCCCACGAAGCACCGTTCGTGGCCCTGCGCGGCGCCGTCATCGGAGCCTGGGACGCCATGGGCCGGTCCATCGAGGAGGTCGTCCCGGTCGAACTCCACATGCGGACCTACCAGATGATCGAGTCCACCCCTTCTTTGCTCGCCGCCCACCTGCGCCGCTCCATCGAGATGGAGGAAGAGATCGCGAAGGTGATCGCCGAGCGCGAGGGGCTCGACCTGGAGACGGACCCCCGACCGCGCGTGGTGGTGGCCGCCTTCAGCGGAGTGATGCGCGTGACCGGGCGACTGTGGGGTGCGGGTCAGGACTCGAGCGTGGAGTCGATCCGCGCGATCACCGAGACATATCTCGACCACCTGGGGCCCGCGTTGGCGGAGGACTGGCGCACGGAGTGACGGTGCGCGCACCCCGCGTCGGTCGCGCTGAAGATCGACCCATCGAACAAATCAACACGTTGAGTGAATCATTGATGCACCGTCAGTAGCGGCGCACTCGGGCGCGCTACGCGCACGTAACGCATACAGAGTGTGACGAAATCGCTCAGAGTGCGCCCGCTATGCCTCAATTACCCCACAGGAAACGTGATCTGCCTCACCCAGTGCACGGTAGGCATCACGATTCTCCTAGGGTGTTCCGTAGTGACTTCCTTCGACTCCTCCCCTCAACTCAGCGCCTGGCGCGCACTGCTCGCGCTCGCCGTCGTGTTCGTCATGCTGGCGACCACGGGCTGGACCGCGGTGCGCCACCACAAGGACGCCTCATCGCCGCTCGCGGCCTCGCTCTCCGCCTGGGAGCACGGGCACATCAACGGACGGGCCCTGCCCGACTCCGGTGCCCCGGCCGGCAGGCTCGCCCACTTCTTCGCGTCGCTCAACGCGCAACAGCGCACCCGGCTCGCCACCCGCTATCCCCTTGCGGTCGGCAACATGAACGGTGCCCCCGTAGAGCTGCGATATCGCGCGAACCACATCGCCCTGGAGCAAGCCCGCAATACCGAGCGACGGCGCATGCACGACAACCGACTCTCCCCTCTCGGGCAGCAGGAGGCGGAGCGCAGAATGAAGCGCTTCGGCGTGATGATGCACCCGGGTCGGCAGGTCCTGTCGTTCGATCCCATGGGGACGGGTCGCATAGCCGAGGTCTTCGGAGACCTGGATCGGGCTTCCCGGGTGTCGGTCGTGGTGCCCGGAGTGGACACAAACGTACTGACGTTCGAGCGGACGAACCGCAAGTACTCGGCGCCTGTCGGCATGGCCAAGGCCCTGTACGGCGCGGAGCACACGGCGAGCCCACGCGCGCGTACCGCCGTGATCGCCTGGGCCGACTACACCGCGCCTGCCGGCCTCGGTGTGGACGCGGCCACGTCGATGCGCGCGGACGAGGGGGCGATCCGGCTCAACTCTCTGGTCCGCGGCCTGCCGGGTCACGCGCCTGTCGCGCTGTACTGCCACAGTTACGGCTCGGTGGTGTGCGGGGTCGCCGCGCGACAGCTGCCCTCCCGTGTCTCCGACATCGCGGTCGCGGGCAGCCCCGGCATGCGCGCGGACACGGCGGCACAGCTGGGCACCGGTGCCCGGATCTGGGCCACAAGGGACGGCGACGACTGGATCCAGGATGTGCCAAACATGGAGGTCGGCGGGCTCGGTCACGGTGCCGATCCCGTCTCTCGGGACTTCGGCGCCCGCGTGCTGTCCGCACGGGGCGCGATCGGCCACACCGGCTATTTCGAGCCGGGTACGGAGAGCCTCAGGAACTTCGCCGACATCGGCACCGGTTCGTACCGCTCGGTGCGGTGTGCGAGCGGGGATGACGGGTGCCGGAAGGAATTTTCCGGCACCGCAGTGGCCTGACGCGCGTAGAAATCGACAAAACAGCGG
Source organism: Streptomyces sp. NBC_01283 (assembly GCF_041435335.1). Lineage (NCBI taxonomy): Bacteria > Bacillati > Actinomycetota > Actinomycetes > Kitasatosporales > Streptomycetaceae > Streptomyces > Streptomyces sp. NBC_01283. The sequence goes on along the minus strand of NZ_CP108430.1, from coordinate 6,321,769 downwards.
CACGCCGCAGGAGGGACGGAGGCGCGCGTGCCGCCTACGATGAGCCGCATGGGTGACGTACTGGCCGGATTTCATGCCGCCTGGGAGTTCGAGTCCGACTCCGTGCTCATCCGCTTCGAACGGGGGATCCGTACGCCGAAGCTGCTTCAGGCGCTCGGCGAACGCCGCATCCCTCACGAGGCGATCGCGGCAGTGACACTTACTCCCGGCAAGCGAGGGACGGTCGTGCTGCACGCCGTGCCGAGACCGGGCGCCGATCCGCTGATGGAGGCGGCCGCGGGTCAGCTCAAGGATGGCTGCGACCCGTATCGACTCGTGCTGCCTGCCGAGCGGGAGACGCTCGCCGAGTACTACGCGGACGAGCTGCGGGCTCAGCTCACAGACGGCGACTGCGGTCCCCCGGACCGCTACCTGGTGGCCGCGCCGGAGACTCCGCTGCAGTTCAAGGCGTACGACGGGAAGGCGTCCTTCGACGGTAAGTCGGTGGCCTTCCGGTGGTTCTGGACCGGCGCTTCGTCCGCGAAGTGGAAGGCCGGCGACCAGAGCTTCCTGGTCACGGACCTGAGCGGCGTCGAGTGGCGCTCCCCCGAGGTCTTCGAGGGCCACCTGCGGCTGCTGCGGCGTGAGACCCCGCTCGCCCAGCCCGCGCAGGCGGACCAGGATCCCGCGGCCGTCGTCTTCGGTCTCGGGTACGGGCCGGTGCACGAGTCGCTGCCGTTCGCCGCGTCGGTGCTCGCCGCGGTCCGGTCATCGGGACCGGCCCTGACGCCCGGGACGGTCCCCAGCGACGCTCCGGTGGCCCGCCGTGACCCGGCGGACATCGCGGAGCGCATCCGGCACCTCGGTGAGCTGCACCAGTCCGGTCTGCTCACCGACGAGGAATTCACCACGAAGAAGGCCGAGCTGCTCGCGGAGCTGTGACAGGTGTGACCCGGCGGAGCCATGGGCTCACGGGTCATACCTGGGTATTGGGTAGAGCCCGGTTCGTACCCTGGTATGAGGTGCAGGTCAGCTCCGCGGTACGACGCCGCCGGGCATGCTTCACGCCTACGCTGATCAGGCCATGAGCAGCGCATCGACACCACCGGACCAGGATCCCCGCCCACCGGCCTCCGGGCCGGACGGACGCCGGGTCACCCTTCAGCGTGTGACCGCGGGCGTCCGCGAAGGACTCGGCAAGGCCGGGGCTTTCCTCTCGACACCCGCCGGGCGGGCAGAGCCACCCCTGGCCCGGGCGACCAAGCGCTGGGTGCGCATGCTTCCCCTGATCACCGCGCTGGGCTTCGTGGTGGTACTCATTCCAGTCACGACCCAGGTGCTGGCCAACGACTATGGGGTGAGCGGCGGGCTGGCGGGCGCCTTGGGCGTCGCGCAGGCCGCACCGCTGCTGCTGGCGATCACCCGCCCGTTGGCCGCCTGGTGCATCATCATCGTCGCGGATGTCATCGGGGCGATCGTGACGCTGTCCATGGGCGACAACCGCCCCGCTCCCTGGACAGCCATGATCATCGTGGGTTACGTGGTCGTGTGCCTCTTCCTGTCCCTGCGCGAGAGCCGTCGCACCCTTCTCAGGATCTGGCTGGTCACCGTCGTCGCGAGCCTCGTCCTCAGTGCGTTCCGCGACGACGGCAGCCAGGACAGCAGCGTGCTGCTGATCGTGCTGAGCGGCGTCACGCTGCTGCTCGGCGCACTGCTGCGCGAGCGTGGCGACGCTCAGCGCAGGCTCGTCGAGCAGGAGACCATCAGCGAGGCCGAGCGCTCACAGCGCACTCTCCTCGAGGAACGGGCGCGCATTGCCCGGGAGTTGCACGATGTCGTCGCTCACCACATGTCGGTGATCACCGTGCAGGCCGACTCCGCGCCCTACCGCCTCGACGGCCTTCCGGACGCGGCGCGTGAGGAGTTCGGAAGCATCGCGGCCAGCGCTCGTGAATCCCTCACCGAGATGCGGCGTTTGCTCGCCGTGCTGCGCAGCGAGGGCACACCGGGCGAACGGACGCCGCAGCCGGGGCTCAGCAGACTGCCGCATCTGGTGGAGGCGACGATGCGCGCCGGCATACCGATCGATCTGTCACGTCCCGAACTGACCGTGCTCACGCAGTTGGCCGACGTCACACCGGCCGTCGACCTGTCCGCCTATCGCATCGTCCAGGAAGCCTTGTCGAACGTGATGCGGCACGCGCCGGGAGCGCGCACCAGCATCACCGTGACCCTGGACGAGGAGCATCTGCTGCTCCTCGTGGTCAACGGACCGCCCACCGAAACACCCGACTCTTTGGAGCACAGCGGCACAGGGCACGGCCTTGTCGGCATGCGCGAACGCGTACGGTTGGTCGGCGGTACGGTCGACGCCGGGCCGCTGCCCGACGGCGGTTTCCGTGTGGCCGCCCAACTCCCTCTTCTCAAAAAGGACTCCGGCACCGCATGACCATCCGCGTGATCATCGTCGATGACCAGAACATGGTGCGGTCCGGCTTCGCCGCACTCCTCGCGGCCCAGAGCGACATCGACGTCGTGGGCGAGGCACCGAACGGCAAGGTGGCCATCGAAGTCAGCCGCAGCACCCATCCCGATGTCGTCCTGATGGATGTCCGCATGCCCGAGATGGACGGACTCATCGCGACCCGCGCACTGTTGGACCCGCCGCCCGGGGTGGTTCACGTGCCGAAGGTTCTGATGCTCACCACCTTCGACGCGGACGACTATGTGTACGAGGCGCTGCGCGCCGGAGCCTCGGGCTTCCTCCTCAAGGACGCCCCGACCGCCGATCTCATCTCGGCGGTACGCGTGGTGGCGGCCGGCGACGCGCTGCTCGCTCCGTCGGTCACACGTCGTCTGATCACGGACTTCGCCAAGCAACGCCCGCGCAATGACCAGGCGCTGCGGCTGAACGGTCTGACGCCACGTGAGACCGAGGTACTGGCTCTGATCGCGCGCGGCCTGTCCAATCAGGAGATCGCCGAGCGCCTTGTCCTCGCCGAGCAGACCGTGAAGACCCATATCGGCAAGGTGCTGTCCAAGTTGGACCTGCGGGACCGCGCACAGGCCGTGATCTTCGCCTATGAGTCAGGACTGATCACGCCCGGAGAGCAGTAGAGCCCTCTCCCTCATACCGCGGTATGAGATCTCCATACTCCGGTATGACCTGCGAGTTGGCTCCCCAGTGTGAGGTGTCGCGGGGCACCGTCTCCCTACTTTTCCCTCGTCACGCCAGAGCGTGCCACGAGATGGGGAGGGAGACGGGCCATGCGCCTTCGTTCTTGGAAGGCCCGCGGAACGCGCGGGAGCTGGAGGGCACGCAGCAAGCGGACGCTGATCGCCGCGGCGCTCACGACGACGATCGTGGCCGGCACGACCGGCTGGGCGGTCGGCAATGAGCAGCAGCCGATCACAGGGCCACCACCGGGTACACAGGCGTGGCGCGCGGACCATACGTGGGGGGTTCGGTTGCCGGATCCGGCAACCACGGCCCCCGCCCGAGTCGCCGCGTTCTTCGACTCGTTGAGCGAGGCGCGGCAGCACAAGCTGGCCGCGCGGCACCCCTCGGTCGTCGGCAACCTGGACGGCGCCCCGGCCGCCCTGCGTTTCGAGGCCAACTCCCTTGCCCTCAAAGCCGAGCGTGCCCGCGAGCAGGCCCGGGAGAGCGATCCGGATCTCACACTGCAGGACCACGAGCGAGCCCGATCCCTCGTCGCGCGTTACGAAGAACTCCTGGGCCCCGGTCGGCAGATACTCGCGTTCGATCCGCGCGGCAGAGGCCAAGTGGCCGAGGTGTACGGGCACTTGGCGAGTGCGCACCATGTATCCGTTGTCGTTCCTGGCTCCGACATAGACCTGAGTACCTTCGACCGGTCGACGGACGAGTACGGCACACCGGCCGGAATGGCACGCTCCCTTCGCGCCAGGGCGGGCGACGACACGGCCGTGGTGGCCTGGGTCGGCTACACGACTCCGGTCGGTCTCGGCCCCGATGCCGCGACGGGACGGCTCGCGGAGGCCGGGGCGCCACGGCTCGCCCGGTTCGTGCAGGGCATGACGGCGTCTGGTGCCCCACGCCCCGCCGTGTTCTGCCACAGCTACGGCTCGGTGGTGTGCGGTCTGGCGGCCCCACACCTTCCGGCATCCGACCTGGTGGTGCTCGGCTCCCCCGGCATGCGTGCGGACACCGTGGCCGATCTGCACACCTCCGCCCGTGTGTGGGCGGCCAAGGACGACAGCGACTGGATCGGTGACGTGCCGAACGTCGAGCTGTTCGGCCTCGGCCATGGCGAGGACCCGGCCGATCCGGGATTCGGCGCCCGCCGCGTTCCCGCGGAACGAGCCGAGGGCCACACCGGCTACTTCGCCCCGGGGACGGACTCCCTCCAGGCCTTCGCCGCCATCGCGCAGACCCCTGCCGCCGGCACCCCGGACGACGGCACCGCCGGAAGTGCGGCTGCCGCCGACGCCCGTCCCATCGGAGAGCGGCCATGAGCCTCACCCCACTGAACACCTTGCGCAAGACCGCGTCGGCGATCGACGCCAAGACACCCGCACATCGCGACCGGGCCATAGACGGCCTGCGCGCGCTCGCCCTCCTCGCCGTACCGACCGGGCACTGGCTGCTCGGCGGATTCACGCTCGACGCGGGCGGCGCGCTGCACAATGCCAGCCCTCTGGCGTCGTTCGGGTTCTTCGCGCCGCTCAGCTGGGTGCTGCAGATGCTCGGCGTCTTCTTCCTGGTGGGCGGCTATGCCTCCGTCCTGTCGTATCGCCGGGCGGCGGCGCGTGGCGAGTCGACGAAGCGCTGGCTTCGCGGGCGGGTGGCGCGTCTCGGCCGTCCGGTCCTCGGCGTGACGGCAGTCTGGGCCGCGCTGGTCCCGGTCTTGTACGCGATGGGGGTGCCGGCCACGACTCTGCGCACGGGGTCCACGCTGGTGATACAGCCACTGTGGTTCGTCGGGATCTATGCGGTGATCACCGCGCTCACCCCCTGGTGCATCAAGGCGGCCGAGCGGCTCGGTGCTTGGGCCGCGGCACCCCTCCTCGGATCGGTCGCCGTTGTCGACTTCTTGCGCTACGGCCCGTTCGGGGAGGCCATGCCGTCCTGGCTGAGCCTGTTGAATCTGCTGCCCGGCTGGCTGTTCGCCTATCAACTGGGCGTCAGCTGGGGCGAGAAGAAGCTGGGCAGGCGCGGTGCGTGGCTGCTGCTCGCCGGTGGGACTGCCCTCTTCGCGGCCCTGCTGTTGGTCTTCCACTATCCGTCGTCGATGGTCGGCGTCCCGGGCGAGGCCCGGACGAACTCCCATCCCCCGTCGCTGTTGGTCCTGGCGCTGGCTGCCGCGCAGAGCGGTGCGGCGATCCTGCTGCGGGAACGCATCGGCAAGTTGTTGCGCAGGCCCGCTCTGTGGGCACCGGTGGTCGTGATCAACCTGTCGGCCATGACGATCCTGTGCTGGCACCAGACGGCGCTGCTCGCCGCCGCCGTGCCTGGTTCGTTCCTCGGCGGCACGGTGCCAGGGCTGACGGCGGGTCCGGACACCTGGGGCTGGATAGCCGCCCGGGTCGCCTGGCTTCCGGTCTTCGGGATGCTCCTCCTGCTGATAGGCCGCTTCACCCGCGGCTTCGAGGCCCCATGGAAGCGGGCCACACACGCTCGAAGGGCACTCGCCGGAGTCCTGGCGGCCGGGTTCGCGGTCTTCGCGCTGGGACTGGCGTAGCGGCCGGCCCGCCAAGAGACGGGAGGCTACGCGGAGGGGAGCCGCACTGCGGCGCCATGCCCGGAGGAGGCCCGCACGGCACGGGTCTCCGTCCATCGCAGCAAGCCGCCGATGGGCCGTCGCGGCGCACGAAGCCCTCCCGGGTGGGCCGTCGCGGCGCACGAAACCCTCCCCCCGGTAGGCCGCTTCGGCGCACGAAACCCTCCCCGGTGGGCCGTTGCAGCCCAAGGACCCCTCCCGCCGGGCTCTTGCTGCGCAGCAAGAAGCCCTGCCGAATGGGATGTTGCCGCGGTGACATCGCCGTGGGGAGTGGTCGGTTCGTTGTTACTCGCGGCCTGCCGAGGTGAAGGTCATGTCGGCGTAGCGGTCGCCTGCGACCTGGGTGGCGATGGGGTTGAGCCGGGCGAGTTCGGAGGGGGTGAGATCGAGGCGGGTGGCCGCGGTGTTCTCCTCGACGCGAGAGCGCTTGCGGGTGCCGGGGATGGGGACGACGGCCAGTCCGTGGGCCTGGGCCTGCTGTTGGACCCAGGCGAGGGCGACCTGGCCGAGGCTCGCGCCGTGGGCTTCGGCGACGGTGCGGATGGGTTCCAGGAGGGCCGCGTTGGCAGCGGCGTTGTCGCCCGTGAAGCGGGGCTGCTGGCGGCGGAAGTCGTCCTCGCCGAGTTCCTTGTCGGCGCTGACGAACGAGCCGGTGAGGAAGCCGCGGCCGAGCGGGGAGTAGGGGACGAGGGCGACGCCGAGTTCGGCGGCGGCGGGGACCACGCCCTGCTCGATGTCACGGCTGAAGAGCGACCACTCCGACTGGAGGGCGGCGATGGGATGGACGGCGTGGGCGGCGCGGAGTTCCGTGCCGGTGACCTCACTGAGGCCGAGGTGCTTGACCTTGCCCGCGGCGACCAGTTCGGCCATCACGCCGACGGTCTCCTCGATCGGCACCTGGGGGTTGCGGCGGTGCATGTAGTAGAGGTCGATGACGTCCACGCCGAGGCGCTGGAGGCTGGCGTCGACGCAGGCGCGGATGTAGGCGGGGTCATTGTTGATGATCCGCTTGGTCGAGTCGTCCGGGTCTACGGCCAGGGCGAACTTGGTGGCGAGGACGACCTCGTCGCGGTGTGCCTTGAGGAAGGGGGAAAGGAACTTCTCGTTCTCACCGGCGGCGTAGGCGTCGGCGGTGTCGTAGAGGGTGACGCCCAGTTCGAGGGCGCGCTCCAGGGTCGCCCGGGCCTCGTCGGCGTCGGTGGGGCCGTAGGCGAAGCTCATGCCCATGCAGCCGAGTCCCTGGACCCCGACTTCGGGGCCGTCCGTCCCGAGCCGCACCTTCGCGATCCGGTCGGGGGACTGGGGAGTCGCGGGAGTGTTGGGGGTTTCTGCGGTCATCAGTGTCAGAGCCTCTCTGGCGCCGGGCGGGCGTCAGCGTAGAAGTTGATCTTGTAGTCGAGTACGGCGAGCGTGTCCTGGAGCTCCGCTATGCGGGTGCGGACGTCGCGGCGGGTCCGTTCTAGGAGCTCCTGGCGCTCGGTGAAGGTGTGCTCGCCCTCGCGCACCAGCTCGGCGTAGCGGACCATGTCCGCCACCGGCATGCCTGTCAGGCGGAGCTTGCCGACGAAGGTGAGCCAGTCCAGGTCGCGGTTGCGGTAGCGGCGCTGGCCCGTGTGGGAGCGGTCGATGTGGGGCATCAGGCCGATTCGCTCGTACCAGCGCAGGGTGTGCGCGGTCAGGCCGATGAAGGCGACGACCTCGCTGATCGTGTAGTGGTCCTGCCCGTTCGGGCGGGGATGCGCGGTGGGTGCCGAGGCGCAGGCGTCGGCCCCGGTTCCGGCACCGGCGGAGCTGTCGGTGCTGCCGGCGCTCAGGGTGGCGTCGGCGCTGCCGGGTGTCGGGGCGGTCGCGCCCTGCGCGGGGCCCTTCGTGCGGGTCGTCTCGGTCTCCATCACCGTCATGACCTCCACGCTAGAACCTTGGAGTGCGCTCCAAGCAAGCAGAACCGGGAGGAAATATGTGACGGAAACAAACCCTCGGAAAAGCGGGGGACGTCGCTTCGTGCGGTGACTACGGTGCCGATCATGAGTGTTGTACGTCGCGCCACGCCAGAGGATGCCGAGGAACTGCTCAGGCTGCGGCAGGTGATGATCGACTCGATGTTCGCGAACGGTTCGGCTGCCACCGTCGAGTCGGACACCAGCTGGCATGCCGAGTCGCTTGCTGTCGTCCGGACCAAACTCGCCGAACCGGACGGCAACTTCGCCGCCTTCGTCATCGACCGACCAGGCCAGCCGGAGCGGCAGGAGCAGCCGAACCAGCCCCGGAAGCTTGCGGCGCTGGTGGTGGGGACGCTGGACTACCGCATCGGGCGGGCGGGGAATCCGCGGGGCGTCGTGGGTCAGGTGTTCAGCGTGGCCACTGATCCGGATCAGCGGCGGCGTGGGTATGCGCGGGCCTGCATGGAGGTACTGCTCGACTGGTTCCGGGAGCGTGGTGCGGGGAGCGTCGATCTCAATGCGTCGGCGGAGGCGGAGCCGTTGTACGCCTCGCTCGGCTTCGTGCGCAAGCCCGACCCCTCGATGCGGCTGAGCCTGTAGGGCGCTTAGGCTCGTGTCCATGCAGAGCCTGGCGTTGATCGAGAACTGGCCGGTCCCCACCGCTGCCGCCGCCGTCGTTCGTGCGGACGGCACGGTCGTCGGGGCGCACGGACCCACCGGGCACCGTTTCGCGCTCGCTTCGGTCACCAAGCCGCTGGCGGCGTACGCGGCGCTGGTGGCGTACGAAGAGGGGGCCGTCGAGCTCGATGAGCCCGCCGGGCCCGAGGGATCGACCGTGCGGCATCTGCTGGCGCACACCAGCGGCCTTGCGTTCGACGAGCACCGGGTGACGGCGCCTGCCGGGACGCGGCGGCTGTACTCGAACGCCGGGTTCGAGGTGCTCGGGGATCACATCGCCAAGGCGACGGACATTCCCTTCGCGGAGTATCTGCGGCAGGCGGTGCTCGAACCGCTGGGGATGGGGTCCACCACGCTGGAGGGGGACGCCTCGCCCGCCAAGGACGGCGTGTCCACCGTCGATGACCTGGTGAAGTTCGCCGCCGAGGTGCAGGCGCCGCGGCTGCTCGATCCGCGGACGGTGGCCGCGGCGATGTCGGTGACGTATCCGGGGCTGAAGGGTGTGCTTCCCGGGTACGGGCATCAGAGTCCCAATGACTGGGGGCTCGGGTTCGAGATCCGGGACTCCAAGTCGCCGCACTGGACGGGGAGTTCGTCCTCGCCCCGGACGTTCGGGCACTTCGGGCAGGCCGGGACGTTCCTCTGGGTCGATCCCGACGCGGGGGCGGCGTGTGTCGCTCTGGCGGACCGGGCGTTCGGACCGTGGGCCGTCGAGGCGTGGCCTCCGTTCACCGACGCGGTGCTCGCCGAGCTCTGAGGTCACCTCCACGAGCGTTTCCGCAGCCCGGCAGGCGCGGGATGCCCTCGTTTCAGCCCGCCATCTCCCACACCAGCAGCTCCGCCGCCCCCTCGCCCCCCGCCACCGCTTCCAGGCCCTCCGCGCTCGTGATGCGGGCCGCGTCGCCCGGGGTCAGGGTTTCGCCGGCCACGTGGACCTCGCCGCGCACCACGTGGAGGTACGCGAAAGGGGCGTCCGGGATCGCGGTGCGCTCGCCTGGGGCGAGCCTGCGGACGTGGAGGAGCGCTCCCGCCGCGGGGACGGCGTACGGAGTGGAGTCCGCGATGCCGTGGACGACCTCGTAGGACGGGTCGCCGCCAGGGGCCAGGGGTGACAGCCACATCTGGATGAAGACCAGCGGGGTCCCGGCGTCATTGCGTTCCACGTGGCGGACGCCCCCGGCCGCGCTCAGGTGCTGGACGTCCCCGGGGCGTACGACCGACTCGTGGCCGGCCGTGTCGCGGTGGGTCAGCTCGCCCTCCACCACCCAGGTCACGATCTCGGTGTGGCTGTGCGGGTGTTCGTCGAAGCCCGCGCCGGGCGCGAGACGCTCTTCGTTGCAGGCCAGGACCGCGCCGAAGCGGAGGTTGTCCGGGTCGTAGTGCGGCCCGAAGGAGAAGGCGTGGAAGGTTTCGACACCGGTGCCGGGCTCCCCGCCGCGGTACCGATCGATGGAGCGCCGTACATCAATCACACACCCCACGTTAGACCCGGCACCGCACGCCCCCGCCCCGATAAGGCAGTCTTGTCCCCGTGCCCGAACCCTCTGCGAACGAAGCCCGCCAGGACGCCCATCAGGCAGCCCACGAGGAAGCCGCGCGCCACGAGGAAGCCGCCCGGCAGGACGCGCACCGGAAGGCCCACGCCCACTCAGCCACGCTGAAGCGCCTGGAACAGTCATCCGGCAGCCTCGCGGCGCAGGCCATCGCGCGCATGGACGAGACGCTGTCCTGGTACCGGGCGATGCCGCCGGAGAACCGCTCCTGGATCGGCCTGGTGGCACAGGCCGGCATCGCCGCCTTCACCGAGTGGTTCCGCCACCCCGACGCGCCCCAGGCCATCTCCACCGACGTCTTCGGCACCGCCCCGCGCGAGCTGACCAGGGCGATCACCCTGCGCCAGACCGTGGAGATGGTGCGTACGACGATCGAGGTGATGGAGTCCGCGGTCGACGAGATCGCGGCCCCGGGGGATGAATCCATCCTCCGCGAGGCGCTCCTCGTGTACGCCCGCGAGATCGCCTTCGCCACCGCGCAGGTCTACGCGCAGGCCGCCGAGGCACGCGGTGCCTGGGACGCCCGGCTCGAATCCCTCGTCGTGAACGCCGTGCTCTCCGGAGAAGCCGACGAGGGGGCCGTCTCCCGCGCCGCCGCGCTCGGCTGGAACTCCCCCGACCACGTCTGTGTCGTCCTCGGCACCGCGCCCGACGGCGACAGCGAGCTCACCGTCGAAGCCATCCGCCGCGCCGCGCGCCACGCCAAGCTGCAGGTCCTCACCGGGGTGCTCGGCGACCGTCTCGTCGTCATCGCGGGCGGCAACGACAATCCGCTGCAGGTCGCCAAGGGTCTGATCGGCCCGTACGCGGCCGGGCCCGTCGTCGCCGGACCCATCGTCCCCGACCTGCTCGCCGCCACCCGGTCCGCGCAGGCCGCGGCCGCCGGGCTCAAGGCCTGCGCCGCCTGGCAGGACGCCCCGCGCCCGGTCCTGGCGGACGATCTCCTGCCGGAGCGCGCGATCGCGAGCGATCCCGCCGCGCGCGACCAGTTGGTGGAGGAGATCTACAGACCGCTGGAGGAAGCCGGCTCCGCGCTCCTGGAGACGCTCAGCGTCTATCTGGAACAGGCCAGCAGTCTCGAAGGGGCCGCCCGGATGCTCTTCGTGCACCCCAACACCGTGCGCTACCGGCTGCGACGTGTGACAGACGTCACCGGCTGGTCGCCATCGGACGTACGCTCGGCATTCACGCTGCGGATCGCGCTGATCCTGGGACGACTGGCCGACGGAGATCTCTGACCCCAGGGTTTTGTCGGGCCCCTACAATTCCCCCAGCGGTTCTTCGTCCCTGTCCCCACGGGCGGCTACCACCGTCCACAAGAGAGAGTGTGAGAGTGCTCGTACTCGTCGCTCCCGGCCAAGGCGCTCAGACGCCCGGCTTCCTGACTCCCTGGCTCGATCTCCTCGGTGCGGCCGACCGCATCGGCGCGTGGTCGGACGCCATCGGGCTGGACCTTGCCCACTACGGCACCCAGGCCGACGCCGACGCGATCCGTGACACCGCGGTGGCCCAGCCGCTGCTTGTGGCCGCCGGTCTGCTGTCCGCCGAGGCACTCAGTGACGTCCTCGCCGTGAACAAGCCCGGCGCGGTCGCGGGACACAGCGTCGGCGAGATCACCGCGGCCGCCCTCGCGGGTGTGCTCGGGGACGACGCCGCGCTCGGTCTCGTCCGCAAGCGGGGTCTGGCCATGGCCGAGGCCGCGGCCGTCACGGAGACCGGCATGGCGGCGCTGCTCGGCGGCGACCCCGAGGTCACCGTCCCGCACCTGGAGAAGCTCGGCCTGACGCCGGCGAACGTGAACGGCGCGGGCCAGGTCGTCGCCGCGGGCACCGCGGAGCAGCTCGCGGCGCTCGCCGAGGACAAGCCCGAGGGCGTCCGACGCGTCGTACCGTTGAAGGTGGCGGGCGCGTTCCACACGCACCACATGGCTCCCGCGGTCGCCGCGCTCGAGGAGGCCGCCAAGGTCCTCGACCCGGCCGACCCGACGCTGACGTACATCTCGAACCGTGACGGCCAGGCCGTGGCGACCGGCTCGGACGTGCTGTCCCGCCTGGTCGGCCAGGTGGCCAACCCCGTGCGCTGGGACCTGTGCATGGAGACGTTCAAGGACCTGGGCGCCACGGCGATGATCGAGCTGTGCCCCGGTGGCACGCTGACCGGTCTCGCCAAGCGCGCCCTGCCCGGGGTGCGGACAGTGGCCCTCAAGACGCCCGACGACCTCGACGCCGCTCGTGAGCTCATCGCCGACACCGCATCCGCCGCCGACGCGGCGGGTGCCTGAGAAGGAGCCAGGAGAGCATGTCGAAGATCAAGCCCAGTAAGGGCGCCCCGTACGCGCGCATCATGGGTGTCGGTGGCTACCGGCCGACCCGTGTCGTGCCCAACGAGGTGATCCTCGAGACGATCGACTCGTCCGACGAGTGGATCCGCTCCCGCTCCGGCATCGCGACCCGCCACTGGGCCTCCGACGAGGAGACCGTGGCCGCGATGTCCATCGAGGCCTCCGGCAAGGCGATCGCCGACGCGGGCATCACCCCGGAGCAGATCGGCGCGGTCGTCGTCTCGACCGTCTCGCACTTCAAGCAGACGCCGGCCATCGCGACCGAGATCGCGGACAAGATCGGCGCGGGCAAGCCCGCCGCCTTCGACATCTCCGCGGGCTGCGCCGGCTTCGGCTACGGCCTGACGCTCGCCAAGGGCATGATCGTCGAGGGTTCCGCGGAGTACGTCCTGGTCATCGGCGTCGAGCGGCTGAGCGACCTGACCGACCTGGAGGACCGCGCGACGGCCTTCCTGTTCGGTGACGGCGCGGGTGCCGTGATCGTCGGCCCGTCCCAGGAGCCGCAGATCGGCCCCACCATCTGGGGCAGCGAGGGCGACAAGTCCGAGACCATCAAGCAGACCGTGGCGTGGAACGACCTCCACGTCGGCGATGTCTCGAAGCTGCCTCTCGACAGCGAGGGCAACATCAAGTTCCCTGCGATCACGCAGGAGGGCCAGGCGGTCTTCCGCTGGGCCGTGTTCGAGATGGCGAAGGTCGCCCAGCAGGCGCTGGACGCGGCCGGAATCACCGCGGACGACCTGGATGTCTTCATCCCGCATCAGGCCAACGAGCGGATCATCGACTCGATGGTGAAGACTCTGAAACTGCCGGAACACGTCACGGTCGCCCGTGATGTGCGCACCACCGGGAACACGTCGGCAGCCTCGATTCCGCTCGCGATGGAGCGGCTTCTGGCGACCGGCGAGGCGAAGAGCGGCGACACCGCGCTCGTCATCGGCTTCGGGGCGGGTCTCGTGTACGCCGCCACGGTCGTTACCCTCCCCTAGGCATGAAGTCCGGATCAGCCGATCCGGACGTCTGCAACCAACCTGCCGCTGCCGCGGCGGGCGCCACACCCTCTGGATACATAGAAGGAGCGCCAACATGGCCGCCACTCAGGAAGAGATCGTCGCCGGTCTCGCCGAGATCGTGAACGAGATCGCCGGCATCCCGGTCGAGGACGTCCAGCTGGACAAGTCCTTCACCGACGACCTGGACGTCGACTCGCTGTCCATGGTCGAGGTCGTCGTCGCCGCTGAAGAGCGCTTCGACGTCAAGATCCCGGACGACGACGTCAAGAACCTCAAGACGGTCGGCGACGCGACCAGCTACATCCTCAAGCACCAGGCCGCCTGACCAGGCTGCTCTGCTGTCGCCACCCGGCGGTGGCGCCGCTGATCCCCTCAACACCGTGGAGAAATTTCCTGTGAACTCGACCAATCGCACCGTGGTCGTCACCGGTATCGGCGCAACCACACCGCTGGGTGGCGACGCAGCCTCTACCTGGGAAGGTCTGCTCGCGGGCCGTTCCGGTGTCCGTCTTCTCGAGCAGGACTGGGCGGCCGAGCTTCCGGTCCGCATCGCGGGCCAGATCGCGGTCGAGCCGGGCGAGGTCATCCCGCGTCCGCAGGCCCGCAAGCTGGACCGTTCGGCGCAGTTCGCGCTGATCGCGGCCAAGGAGGCCTGGGCCGACGCGGGGTACACCGCGAAGGCCGGCGAGGACACGTCCGTGGACCCGCACCGCCTCGGCGCGGTCATCGCCTCCGGCATCGGCGGCGTGACCACCCTGCTCGACCAGTACGACGTGCTCAAGGAGAAGGGCGTACGCCGCGTCTCCCCGCACACCGTGCCGATGCTGATGCCCAACTCCCCGTCGGCCAATGTCGGCATCGAGCTGGGCGCCCACGCGGGTGTGCACACTCCCGTCTCGGCGTGCGCCTCGGGCGCCGAGGCCATCGGCTACGCGATCGAGATGATCCGCACCGGCCGCGCCGACGTCGTCGTCGCGGGTGGCACGGAGGCGGCGATCCACCCGCTGCCGATCGTCGCGTTCGGCAACATGATGGCGATGTCCAAGAACAACGACGACCCGGCGGGCGCCTCGCGTCCCTACGACGTCGACCGCAACGGCTTCGTGCTCGGCGAGGGCGCCGGCGTGATCGTCCTCGAGTCCGAGGAGCACGCCAAGGCCCGCGGCGCGAAGGTCTACGCGGAGGCCGTCGGCCAGGGCATCTCGGCCGACGCCCACCACATCACGCAGCCCGAGCCGTCCGGCAACGGCATCGCGGCGGCGCTGCAGAACCTCATCGACGGCACGGACCTGAAGCCCGCCGAGATCGTGTACGTGAACGCGCACGCGACCTCGACGCCGCAGGGTGACGTCGCCGAGATCAAGGCGCTGCGCAAGGCGTTCGGCGACGACGTCGACCACATGGCGATCTCCAGCACGAAGTCGATGACGGGTCACCTGCTCGGTGGCGCGGGCGGCGTGGAGACCGTGGCCACGGTCCTCGCGCTGAAGAACCGCATCGCCCCGCCGACCATCAACATCGAGAACCTCGACCCCGAGGTCGACGCGGATGTCATCCGCGACGAGGCCCGCGCGCTGCCCGAGGGCAGGATCGCGGCGCTGAACGACTCGTTCGGCTTCGGCGGCCACAACGTGGTGCTCGCGTTCCGGACCGTCTGAGCAGTCACGCGTAAGTGACGAAGGGCCCCCACCGCTCGGTGGGGGCCCTTCGTCATACGAGTAGGAGCTACGTCAGACGACCTGGTGCAGCCACCGCACGGGTGCGCCCTCGCCCGCGTACCGGAAAGGCTCCAGTTCGTCGTCCCAGGGCTTGCCGAGCAGTTTGGCGAGCTCGGCCTCCAGGTCGCTCTCGCCGCGCTGGGAGCGGGCCAGAGCGGCGCGCAGGCGGTCCTCGGGGATCAGGATGTCGCCGTGGATGCCGGTGACGGCGTGGAAGATCCCGAGTTCGGGTGTGGCGCTGTACCGCTCGCCCTCGGCCGTGGGGCACGGCTCGGACGTGACCTCGAAGCGCAGCAGCTGCCAGCCGCGCAGGGCGGACGCGAGTTTGGACGCGGTACCCACCGACCCGCGCCAGGAGAACTCCGATCTCCAGCTGCCGGGCGCCGCGGGCTGCCTGATCCAGTCGAGGTTGACGCGCGCGCCGAGTACGCCCGCGACTGCCCATTCGACGTGCGGACACAGCGCGCGCGGTGCGGAGTGCACGTAAAGAACTCCACGTGTCGTCACCGGGACCTCCAGTGTGGGTCGAGGTTCGCCTTCCCCAGCGGCCTCGCGCCCGTGCCGAGCGTTGTCGCCCCGAATTCGGAAACTCCCAAAAACGGGACAGATGTGACGTGATGTAATTTAGCGGAACCGGAAGAGCAGGGTGCCACTGGGTGGCGAGGCTACCGTGCGGCGGAACAAGGAGTGTGACGTACCGTCGGTCCCAGGGCCAGGAATCGCCCACCATTCACCCGCAGGGGCGCCGAAACGGCGCGGTCGGCCTAGACGGCGATGGATCGGCCCACGGCAACAGAGGGGACTGGGGATGCGGAACCGAAGGCACCGCTCGCGTGCCGCCGTCGCCGCCGCGACGGCGGTTCTTCTCGGCGCCACCGCACTCACGGCATGCGACGCCTCCGGCGGTGACTCCCCCGCACCCCAGGGGCCGTCGGCGGACAAGCCGTCCCCCAAGCCCACCCCGGTCTGGGACACGTCCCCGGACTCCCTGGCGGCCGTCGGCGACTCCATCACCCGTGGCTTCGACGCCTGCTCGGTGCTCGCCGACTGCCCCGAGGCGTCCTGGGCGACCGGCACGGACTCCGAGGTGCGCAGCCTCGCCACCCGGCTCCTGGGGAAGGAGCGGGCCGCCGAGCACAGCTGGAACTACGCGAAGACCGGCGCCCGCATGGCGGATCTCCCGGGGCAGGTCGAGCAGGCCGCTGCCGAGCGGCCCGAGCTGATCACGGTGATGGCGGGGGCGAACGACGCGTGCCGTCCCTCGGTCGCTTCCATGACGCCGGTCGGCG
Organism: Streptomyces sp. NBC_01283; assembly: GCF_041435335.1. Classification (NCBI taxonomy): domain Bacteria; kingdom Bacillati; phylum Actinomycetota; class Actinomycetes; order Kitasatosporales; family Streptomycetaceae; genus Streptomyces; species Streptomyces sp. NBC_01283. The sequence continues at coordinate 6,305,499 of NZ_CP108430.1, read as the reverse complement.
AGTTCCGCGCGGACTTCGAGAAGGCGATGCGCACGCTGCGGCGCGAGCTCCCCAAGACCCAGGTGTACGTCACCTCCGTACCGGACCTGAAGCGGCTCTGGTCCCAGGGGCGCACCAACGCGCTGGGCAAGCAGATCTGGAAGCTGGGCATCTGCTCGTCGATGCTGGCGGACCCGGATGCGCGGGACGCGGCGGCGACGGAGCGGCGGGCCGGCGTGCAGAACCGGGTGGTCGCGTACAACGACGTGCTCAAGGATGTGTGCGCCAAGGATCTGCGCTGCCGGTACGACGGCGGTGCGGTCTTCGACTACCGCTTCGACGGCGACCAGTTGAGCCACTGGGACTGGTTCCACCCCAGCAAGGACGGCCAGTCGCGGCTCGCCGAGCTGGCCTACCGCCAGGTGAAGGCCAAGAATCCCGGGGATCCCGGGACCTGAGCCCGGCGGTGCGGCGGCCCGGCGTAGGGTCGCGATCATGCGCAGTGAACTCTTCGGGGCACTCCCCGACGGCACGCCCGTCCATCGCTGGACCCTGGAAAGGGGCGGGGTGCGGGTACGCGTCCTGACGTACGGCGGGATCATCCAGTCGGCGGAAGTTCCTGACCGGTCGGGGCGGCGTGAGCCGGTGGCCCTCGGCTTCGAGGACCTCCAGGGCTACCTCGATCATCCCGGGCCGTACTTCGGGGCGCTGGTGGGCCGGTACGCGAACCGCATCGCGGGCGGCGAGTTCGAGCTCGACGGCCGGACGTACCGCCTGGCGCGGAACAACGATCCCAATGCGCTGCACGGCGGCACGGCGGGCTTCGACAAGCGGGTGTGGGAGGCGGCGGAGGCCGGGCACGGGGTGCGCCTGACCCGGGTGAGCCCGGACGGCGAGGAGGGTTATCCCGGGCGGCTCGCGGTGGCGGTGACGTACTCGCTGGACGAGACGGGCGCGCTGCGGATCGCGTACGAGGCGACGACGGACGCCCCGACGGTCGTGAACCTCACCAACCACACGTACTGGAATCTCGCGGGGGCCGGGAGCGGCAGCGCGGGCGGGCACGAGCTGCGGATCGCGGCGGCGCGGCTCACCCCGACGGACGGCGTGCAGATTCCGACGGGGGCGTACGAGGACGTCGACGGGACGCGCTTCGACTTCCGGGAGGCGCGGAAGGTCGGGGCCGGGATCGACCACAACTACGTGCTCGACAAGGGGGTCACCACGCGGCCCGTCGAGGTGGCGGAGCTGAGCGATCCGGCGTCGGGGAGGGTGCTGACCGTGGCGACGACGGAGCCGGGCCTCCAGCTGTACACCGGGGACCACTTCGAGGAGACGCTGCCGTTCGGCCCCGGGGACGGGGTCGCCCTGGAGACACAGCACTTCCCCGACTCCCCCAACAGGCCGGAGTTCCCGGGCACGGTGCTGCGGCCGGGTGAGGTGTACGCGTCGGAGACCGTGTACGGCTTCTCGGTGCGTTAGCGCGGCGGGACGGAGGCCGTGCCGTCCCGCCGCGCACCGAACCGTCAGACGACGATCGTCTCGCTCAGCCGCCGGTCGGCGATGGAGCGGCCCACCTCGATCTCGTACGAACCACCTTGGTGTGCCCAGGCGTTGGCGGACTCGTCCCAGATCTCGAAGGCGCGGCGCGGGAGTTCGATCCGCACCTCCACGCTCTCGCCGGGCGCGGCCTCGGCGCCCGCGAAGCCGGCGAGCCAGCGGGCCGGGCGGGTGCCGTCGTCGGCGGCCGGGGCGAGATAGACCTGGACGACCTCGCGGCCGGTGCGCGGGCCGGAGTTGCGGACGCGGACCGTGGCCGTCGTGCCCTCCACGGCCAGGGACTCGTACGTCCAGTCGGTGTAGCCGAGGCCGTGACCGAAGGCGTACGCGGGGGTGGCGCCCGCCTTCTCCCAGGCGCGGTAGCCGATGAACACCCCCTCGCTGTAGGCGAGTTCACCGTCGGCCGGGGTGACCTGAGTGACCGGCGCGTCCGTGAGGCCGCCCCATGTCGTGGGCAGCCGCCCTCCCGGCTCCTGCGCGCCGAGCAGTACGTCGGCGAGCGCGGCGCCGCCCTCCTGGCCCGGGAACCAGCCGAGCAGCACCGCCGCGACGTCCTCGCGCCACGGAAGCTCCACCGGGGAGCCGGAGTTGACGACGACGACCGTGCGGGGGTTGGCCGCGGCCACCGCACGCACCAGATCGTCCTGGCGGCCCGGGAGCCGCAGGTCCCGCCGGTCGAAGCCCTCGGACTCGACGCGCTCGGTGGTGGCGACGACCACGACCGCGGTGTCCGCCGCGCGCGCCGCCTCGACAGCCTCGGCGATCAGCGCGTCGGGGTCGCGCCGCGGTCCCAGGTGCACGAAGGAGAACACCACGCCGGGGAGCGGAGCCTTCAGCTCCTTGTCGAGCGGGTGGAACAGGGAGACCTCGACCGCCGCGCCCGCCGTCAGGCTCACCCTGGCCCGCTCGACCGGTGAGCCGAAGAGCGCCTCGAAGGGGTCGGACCCGGCGGCCATCACCTCGGACCCGTCGAAGACGATCTCACCGTCGACGGAGAGCGTGAAGGCGCCCACGCCGCGCGTGCCGAAGGAGTGCTCGCCACTCTCGCGCGGGGTGAACGATCCGACGACCTCGACGGAGGCCAGCGCCTCATGGGTGACGCCGTCGGGCAGGTCGTCGCCGATCCACTGGACCTGGCCGGAGGGGAGGCTGCCCTCTCCGATGACGGCGCCGTCCGCGTCGCGGCAGACGGCCCGCAGCTCGAACCCCTTGCCGGCGGGGGCGAGTTCGTCGCTCGGGTCGGCACCGACGGCGTACGTCAGGGCGTCCTCGCCGAGCGCCGCCGTCAGACCGTCGAGCGGGGAGACCACGTGCGCCGGGAAGACGGTGGCGGAGCCGCCGCCCAGGACACGGGCGTCGCGTGCGGCGGCGCCGATGAGGGCGACCGACGCGGCGGGCCGCAGCGGCAGCGCTTCGTTCTCGTTGCGCACGAGGACGAAGGCGCGGCGGGCGATCTCGCGGGCGAGCGCCTCGCCGTCGATCTCGGCGGGCAGGCCGGTGACCACGGGTTCGGCACCTTCGAGGATGCCGACGCGGGCGGCGAGCCGCAGGACGTTGCGCACGGCGTCGTCGACCGCCGACTCCTTGACCCGGCCGCCGCGCACGGCCTCGGCGAGCGCATCGCCGTAGACGGTCCGCGGTCCTGGCATGGCGGCGTCGAGGCCGCCCTCGATGGCGCCGGTGGTCGAGCGGGCGGCCATCCAGTCGGAGACGTTGTAGCCGTCGAAGCCCCATTCGCCGCGCAGGACCTCGTTGACCAGGTAGCGGTGCTCGGTCATCGTCGTACCGTTGACCTGGTTGTACGCCGTCATGATGCCCCAGGGGTGGGCGTTGGTGACGATCGCCTCGAAGGGCGCGAGGTACAGCTCGCGCAGGGCGCGGGCGCCGACCAGGTTGTCGACGGTGAAGCGGTCGGTCTCGGCGTCGTTCGCGACGAAGTGCTTGACGGTCGTGCCGACGCCGCCGGACTGCACGCCCTGGACGTAGCCGGTGCCGATGACGCCGGTCAGATACGGGTCCTCGCTGTACGCCTCGAAGTGCCGGCCGCCCAGCGGTGAGCGGTGCAGGTTGACGGTGGGCGCGAGGAGGACGTGCACGCCCTTGCGGCGGGCCTCCTGGGCGAGGAGGGTGCCCGCCCGGCGGGCGAGGTCCTGGTCCCAGGTGGCGGCGAGCGCGGTCGGGGACGGCAGGGCGATGGACGGGTCGTCGGCGGTCCAGCGGGTGCCGCGCACGCCGATCGGGCCGTCCGACATCACGAGGGACGTCAGGCCGATCTCGGGCAGCGGGTGCAGCGACCACATGTCACGCCCGCCGAGCAGCCGGGCCTTCGCGTCCAGGTCCAGCGCGGCGAGCGCGGCCTCCACGACCGCCTCGCGCGCCCGGTCGGCCTGCGTGGCTCCCGTGCCCTGGGTTCCCGCCATGGCGGTACCTCCTCGTTGAAGTCCGGGTGAAGTCCGTTTCGTACGTCCCCTCCATCCTGCCTCGGCTACCTGTAGACCAGTAGGTTTCGTTATGCGGAAGTTACATTAGAGGCGACCATGACGTACGGTCGTTCCGTGAGCCGGAGCACGGCCGAGAACGCGAGGGGCGGACACGATGGCACCCAAGGCCACGACCAGGGCCAGGAGCGAGGAGCGGCGGGCCGAGATCCTCCGGGCCGCCCTGGAGGTGATCGCCGAGCGCGGCTACCGCGGCGCGAGCCTGGCCGCGGTGGCCGAGCGCGTCGGGCTCACCCAGCAGGGCCTGCTGCACTACTTCCCCACGAAGGACGCCCTGCTGGTCGCCGTCCTGGAGGCCCGCGACCAGTGGGACGCGGTGCCGGGGAACGAGATCCGCCTCGACCTGCTCGGCTCGCTCGTCGAGTACAACGCGATGCGCCCCGGCATCATCCAGACCTTCTCCGCACTGCTCGGCGAGAGCGTCACGGACGGGCATCCGGCACGGGAGTACTTCACCGAGCGGTACGGGTCGGTGCGGGAGAAGTTCGCGGCGGTCCTGCGCGTGGAGTACGGGGAGCGGCTCCCCGGAGGTCTCACCCCGGAGGCGGCGGCCCCGCTCCTCGTCGCCGTGATGGACGGTCTCCAGTACCAGTGGCTCCTGGACCCCGAATCGGTGGACATGGCGGGGGCGTTCAGGGATTTCCTGGCCCTGCTTGACGGCGGCGGCGAGTGAACGGCCGCGGTGGGTGAACGGCTGCGGTGGGTGATCAGGCCGACCGGATGTGGCCGACCGCCCGCGCGATGTCCTCGTGGACGACGTCCGGGTCGGCGGCGGCGGCCTTGTAGTGGTCGAGGACCGCTTCCATCGCCGGGAGCCGGGTGACCTCTGTCGCGAGCGCGACGTCCTTCACGGCGAGGTCGCTGCCGAAGTGCACATCGGTGGCGAAGGCCCGGCCCACCGCGCCCCCGAGCGGGCCCCCGGCGAGCGCTCCCTTGGCCGTCTCCTCGTCGAGGCCCAGCGCGTCCGCCAGTTTCATCGCCTCGGCCACGAGGACCACGCCCCCGATGACGGCGGTGTTGACGACGATCTTCAGCGCGGCCCCCGAACCGAGCGGGCCCGTACGGGTCACCGGGCCGAAGCGGGCCAGGATCCGCTCGATCCCGTCCGCGTCGCCCCCCGCGAGAATGCCGAGCTGTCCCGACGCCGCCTTGTCCGTGCTCCCCATGACGGGCGCGTCGACGAGAGTCACGCCGTCCGGCACCCTCGCCCCCAACTCCCGTACGACATCGGGCCCGACGGTGGACATCTCCGCCCAGTGGGTCCCCGCCCTCAGCTCCGGCACGATGGCGTCGGCGACGGCACGCACCGCGTCGGGGCCCGCCAGCATGGTGATGACGACATCGGCGTCCCGCACGGCTTCCGCCGGGTCGGCGGCGAGCCGGGCCCCCTCCTTCACGAGCGGCTCCGCCTTCTCGGCGGTCCGGTTCCACACCGTCAACGGATGACCGGCCGCGAGGAGTTGACGTTCCATCGGCTCGCCCATGTGCCCCAGTCCAAGAAACGCGATCTTCTCCATGGCCTCGACGCTAGAGCCGGGCGCGTGCCGCGACAAGCGGCTGACCGGGCGCCAATTCAGTTGACCCGGCACGCCCCGGCCAGCTTCGATCGCCGTCGGTTCTCGCTCGCCCGCCGCCCCGGAAGGCCCGCATGTCCCCCGCCAAGATGCACGCCCACGAAGCCGACATCGACACGCATCTCGTACGGCGGCTGCTCGCCGCGCAGTTTCCCGGCTGGGCGGACCTGAGTGTCGAGCCGGTCGAGTCCAACGGCACCGTCAACGCCATCTACCGCCTCGGCGACGACATGGCCGTCCGGCTTCCGCGCATCGAGGGCGGCGTCGAGGACGTACGGCGCGAGATGCGGTACCTGCCTGGACTGGCCTCCTCACTGCCCCTCGCGATTCCCGCGCCGCTGGGCGAGGGCGAGCCCGGGGAGGGCTTCCCCTGGCCCTGGTACGTGTACCGCTGGGTCGAGGGCGAGAATCCGGTGATCGGCGCTCTGGCCGAACCGGGGCTCTTCGCCGCCGACCTGGCGGAGTTCGTCCTCGCCCTGCAGCGCGTCGATCCCGCCGACGCGCCTCCCGCGTACCGCAGCGGGCCTCTCGCCTCCCGTGACGCCGACACCCGCGAGGCCATCTCGCAGCTGCGGGGCGTCATCGACACCGATGCCGCCACCGCCGCCTGGGACACCGCCCTGAGCGCCCCCCGGTGGGGCGGGCCGCCGGTCTGGGTCCACGCCGACCTGCAACCAGGGAATCTGCTCACCTCAGGCGGACGGCTCAGCGCCGTCATCGACTTCGGGTGCATGGGGCACGGCGAACCCGCCGTCGACCTGATCACCGCGTGGAGCCTGCTGACCGCGGAGGCGCGGCAGGAGTTCCGCGCCGCCCTGGGCGTCGACGACGCGACGTGGGCGCGAGGGCGTGGCTGGGCCCTGTCGATCGCTCTCATCGAGCTGCCGTACTACCGGACCAGGAACGCCACCATCACCAGGACCGCGAGCCATGTGATCGGTGAAGTGCTCGCGGATCACGCCACCGTGGATCACTAGACCCTTTCCGCGCCGCCTTCCTGCCGGGATACTGCGACCACCCCACCGGCCACGGAAGGACTCCCGTGTCACTCACGCCCCCCGTCTCCCCGCGGCTCGCCGCGCTCGGTGCCGCCCTCCTGCTCTCCCTCGCCGCGACGCCCGCGTCGGCGGCCCCCGCACCGGCCGCCACCACCGAGGAGCAGCGCCTGGACCGGGCGGCCCCGCAGGAGATCCTGCGCCGCAGCGGATTCGACGCCGTGGCACCGGAGTTCGCGCGCGCCCTGGACCGCGCCCATTCGTACGGCGAGGCCAGGCGCATAGTCGAACGGCAGGGCGAGGCGCTGTGGCGGCGTGCCGTCGACCGGGCACAGGGGCGGGGACCCGCGGGGGGCGGGGCCGAGGCGCTGAGCCGGGACGACGACCGGCCGTTGTACTGGGCCAGGCTCGGCATGACGCGGGAGCTCCGGCAGTGGAAACCGGCCGGATTCGGACTGGGCGAGGCCCGGCAGGGACGGCTGATGCGGGCCCTTGAGGATGCCTCGCGCGGGCACGACTCCGTCGGTTACCCGAAGAAGGACCGCGCGGGCCACCGTCTCAAGCGCATCCTCGTCACCGGCTTCGACCCGTTCACGCTCGACCGGGACGTCCGCATCAGCAACCCGTCCGGCGCCACCGCCCTGGCGCTCGACGGCGCCGTCATCGAGACCGCCGACGGACCGGCCCGCGTGGAGACCGTCGTCTTCCCCGTCCGCTGGGACGACTTCGCCGAGGGAACGGTCGAGCGCACCCTGCGCGCCCATCTCCCCCGCGTGGACCTCTTCACCACCATCAGCCAGGGCCGCGCGGGACGCTTCGACATCGAGCGGACCAACGGGGCCTGGCGGGGCGGCTTCCCCGACAACGAGAACCTCTCGCGCACGGAGACCGTCCCGGTCACCGATCCGGCCACGCAGCCGCAGTGGACGTCCACGACCCTCCCGTACAAGGAGATCGTGAGCGCGGGGACGGGCCGCTTCCCGGTGTACGACAACACCTCGGTGACCGAGATCCCGGCGGGCCGGACCGATCCCGTGGTCCGTCCCGACGGGCCCACCGACGGATCGACGGCCCGTGAGGGCGGCGGCGGCAACTACCTGTCGAACGAGATCGCCTACCGGGCGACGCTGCTGCGCGACCGCCTCGGGCTGCACGACCGCCTGCCCGGGGGCCATGTGCACACGCCGATCCTGCAGTTCGGTACGGGCAACACGGACCCGGCCACGGGGAAGATCACCGATGCCGAGTTCGTGCGCAACCGCCTCGACATCATCGCGCAGGTACGGCAGATCCTGACGACGGCTATGAACGCCCGCCGGTAGCGGACGGCTGTCCGCCGGGGCCGGCCGGACCGGCCGCGCCCCGCGGATCGTCGTCGTCCGCGGCCCGCCCGCTGTCCTCGCCGACCAGCTCCCGCGCCATGAGCGTCGCGCCCGCGACCGCCCCCGGCATCAGGAACACCGCGACGAACGGGACCAGGAAGGCCACGGCGAGCGGAGTGCCGAAGCCCCAGGCCAGCTGCTTGCGGCCGCGCAGGAGCGCCAGCCGGTCGCGGAGTTCGACGCCCCGGCGCTGAAGCGCCACCGCCGTCAGCTCCTCGACCAGGAAGAAGCCCGTCACGCAGAAGCCGACCACCGGGACGACGGTCTGGCCGACGACCGGGATGAAGCCGAGGGCGAAGAGCAGGATGCCCCAGATCACGGCCCGTACGACGATACGGAGGCTGTCGCGTGCGGAGATCCACAGTTCACGCCAGAGCGGCAGGCCCGACTCGGGGGCGTACCCGGAGACGGAGATGTCGACCTTCTCCGACAGCGACTCGTAGAAGGGCTGGCCCACCAGGAGCGTCACCGCCGTGAAGGTGATCACGGAGAGGAGGAGCGCGAGGGCGAAGAGCAGGGCCGTGAGGAAGCCGCGGAACAGGCCGAGCCACGGCGCGGACCAGTTGTCCGCGAACGGCGTCGCCCAGCCGACGAAGTCCGCGCCCCAGAGGGCGAGCGCGACGAGCGCCGCCGCGTAGAGAAGCAGGGTGATCAGGCCGGGCAGCAGGCCGACTCCGTACTGCTTGCCGTGCTGGGCGACCCAGCGCTGGCCCTTCATCAAGTAGCCGAAGCCCCGTCCCAGATCACGCATGCGGAACACCCTATCCGCCGGTGGGGGCGCTGCGGCCCACGGGACGCGTGGGGCCGAAGGCCCTCTTGTTGCGCGGGGGTTGGCACGGTAGACCACGCGTACTGACTTTCTCTCCAGGCTTCTACAGGCGGCTACAGGCAGCCACAGGCTTCTTCCAGGAGGTACGTATGGCGATATCCCGGCCATCGAGACCCGTTCTGCTCACCACCCTCGCCTCGGCGGGCGCCCTTGTTCTCACCACGCTCGCCCCGGGCAGCGCGACCGCGGATCCCGGCCCGCACGGCCGCGACATCCACCGCGAGGGCGCGCCCCTCAGCTCCACCGAGCGGGCCGCGAGGAGCCCGGAGAGCGCCGCCGACCGAGCCTTGGGGCCCGCGGCCTCCCCCGGGCTCGATACCGGCCCCGGCGCCGGCAAGAACCGCGGCTATCCGCGCGAGCAGAAGCTCACCGCGCCTCCCGCCAATCCGGACGACAAGTCGATAAAGCTGGGTCTGGCGCCGTATCACTCCCTGGCCCCGAAGCTGAATGACATCCAGGGCATCGGCGACCGCGTCAGCGTGGAGATCGCGGGCCGTTCGGCGGGCGGTCACCAGCTGTACATGGTGACGGTCACCGCCCCCGAGTCCGCGAAGGAGACCGCCCGCCAAGAGCGGATGCGCGAGCTCATCGAGAACGCGCCGGGCGCCGCAGCGAAGGATCCGGCGGTCAAGTCCTCGTACAAGACGCCGGTCTTCATCAACAACAACATCCACGGCAACGAGTGGGAGGGCACGGACGCCGCCCTCAGGCTCATCGAGAAGCTCGCGAAGGCCAAGGACGACAAGACCAAGGACCTGCTCGCGCACAACCGGCTGTACTTCAACGTCACGGCCAACCCCGACGGCCGCATCGCGGGCACCCGCGAGAACGCCAACGGCTTCGACCTCAACCGCGACTTCATCACCGCCTCGCAGCCCGAGGTCCGCGCGATGCGGCAGATCGCGATCGACAAGCAGCCCGCGGTCATGATCGACCTGCACGGGTACGTCAACGGCACGCTGATCGAGCCGACGACTCCCCCGCACGGCGAGAACTACGAGTACGACCTCTTCCTCAAGAACTCCTACGCCAACGCGCTGGGCATGGAGGCCGCGGTCAACGGCCTCGGCTACACGCCCGAGAAGGACGGCGTCGAACCGGCGATCATCCCCTTCCGCGACCAGGAGGAGGGCTGGGACGACTGGCCGCCGATCTTCACCCCGCAGTACATGCCGTTCCACGGCGCGGTCGCCGCGCACACCATCGAGTTCCCCATGACCGTCAACAACGAGGAGTACGACGAGCTGCCGGTGCCGGAGCTGCGGCGGCGGTCCGCGATCAACGTGGACATCGCGGGCGCCGCGATGTCGGCGACGCTCAAGTACACCCAGGAAAACCGGACTTCGGTCATCGCGGATCAGATCGAGACGTTCCGGCGGGGCGCGACGGGCGCGAAGCAGGTGCCGGTGTCGCCGGAGACCGTGCCCGGGGTGCCCGGCATCGGTCCGGAGGACGTCTACACGACCGACTTCCCGCGTGCGTACGTGATTCCGCGAGGCAAGGGGAAGGGTGAGCGCGGGCAGCGCTCGGCCGCTGCCGCCTCGCGGCTCGTGGAGCATCTGCTCGCCAATGACGTCCACGTCCGCAGGGCTACAAGGGACTTCAGGCTCGGCGGGACGTCGTACGGCGCGGGTTCGTATGTCATCGACATGCGTCAGCCCAAGCGCGGGATCGCCAATGTGATGCTCGCCGATGGGCGCGACATCAGCGACAAGGTGTCGACGATGTACGACATCTCGGGGTGGAGCCTCGGGCGGTTGTGGGGCGCGACGGTGGACTCGGTGAAGGGCGGCTCGCTGACCGGTGTGCGGACACGGGTCGTGGACGAGGCCTCCCGGGTCGGGTATGTCGCGCCGCGCGGGAATCTCCGTCTGCGGCTGGACGACGCGCGTGAGGTGGCTGCCCTCAACTGGCTCACGGACAAGGGTGTTTCCGTGCGCCGGGCCGATGACGGCAGCGTGATCGTGCCGTCGGCGTCGCGGGGTGCGGCTGCCGCCGCGGCGAAGAAGTACGACGTCGCCTTCGACGCGACCAGGGTGAAGGGCGGAGCCGTCGTCCACCGCACGCGGGTGGCCGCGGCCGTCACTCCCGGCGAGCTGTTCGCGCTACGGGAGATGAACTTCGACGTGGTGCCGGTCTCGACGGAGGTCCTCAACGCCGGGTTCGACTGGAAGAAGTCGGGTGCGGACGCGCTGTTCGTGTCGGCCGGGCTCGCCTACGGCGAGCTGAACGCCGGGGCCAAGGCCGGGCTCGACGCGTTCCTCGCCGGTGGGGGCGGGCTCGTCGGGCGTGGTGCGGAGGGGGCCGCGTTGAACTCCGCCGCGAAGCTGCTGTCCGTGAAGGCGGTCTCCGGGAACGGGGATGCCAATGGTGTGGTGCGGGTCGTCAATGCGGGCGGGCCCGTCACCGGCGGCGCGATCGAGCACTCCTTCGTGTACGCGCCCATGTGGTTCACGGGGCTTGGGAGCGGGGTGCGGGTGGATCAGTCCTACGGGGCCGGGAACCCGCTGCTGTCCGGGCACTGGCGAGCCGTGGAAGGCGGGGGCGGTGGGCCCTCCGATGCTGCGGGCAAGGCGTCTGTGGTGAGTGGGGCCGCTGCGGGGTCCCACGTGGTGCTCTTCGGCACCGAGCCGCTGTTCCGCGATCACCCCAAGGGGGTGTTCCCGCAGGTGGGGCGGGCTTTGCTGAGCGTGGACCGAGGCTAGAGCGGCCCCTGCGAGGCTTTCCCCGATCCCGCCCCTTCCCGATCCTGGGGCTCCGCCCCAGACCCCGCTCCTCAAACGCCGGAGGGGCTGAAAGCTCAGCTCCTCCGGCGGCAATCAAGACCCAGGAGGCACCGAACCGCATGACTCGTGAGATCAAGGTGCAAGGCACCGTCGCAGCCGGATACGAAGCCGTGCGGGAGGAGTTCGCCGCCCTGCTCGCCGGGGAGAAGCCCGATCACGCCTCGCAGCTCTCCGCCCACGTGCGGGGGAAGCAGGTCGTCGACCTGTGGGTGGGGCCCGACACCGACGGCGACACCCTCTTCGGCGTCTACTCGTCCACGAAGGGCGCGGCGTATCTCACCGTGGCCCTGCTCGTCCAGGACGGCACCCTGGATCTCGACCGCGAAGTGGCCCACTACTGGCCGGAGTTCGCCGCCGAGGGCAAGGCGGGCGTCACCCTGCGCGAGCTCCTCTCGCATCGCGCGGGCGTCGTGGGGGCCGACGGCGGCCTCACTCCCGAGGAGGTCGCCGACGACCGTGCCGTCGCCGCCCGGGCCGCGGCCCAGCGCCCGTACTGGCGCCCCGGCACCGCCTTCGGCTACCACGCCCTGACCATCGGCGCGATGGCCGGCGAGGTCGTCCTGCGGGCCACCGGGCGGACGCTGCACGAGACGTACGAGGAGCTCGTCCGCGCCCCGTACGGCCTTGACTTCTACCTGGGGCTGCCCGAGGCCCTCGAGCCCCGGTTCCGCTCCGTCCTGCCGATGATGCCCTCCCCCGCGGAGCGCGCGATCCTCGACGCGGAGCCGCCGCAGCCGGGCAGCCTGAACTCCATCGCCTTCAACCGCAACGGCGTGCGGCCCACCGACCTGGAGACGCTGCCCAATTCACGCCTGGTGCGTGCCAAGGGCCCCGCCTCCGTCGGCGGTGTCGCGTCCGCGCGCGGCCTCGCCCGGATGTACGCGGCGGCGGTCACCGGGCTCGACGGGCGTGAGCCGCTACTCAAGGCGGACACCGTGGCCGAGTTCGGGCAGATCCATTCCCACGGGTACGACCTGGTGTCGCGGGCCCACAAGGCGTTCGGGGTGGGCTTCCAGAGCGTCGCCGACGCCTGGTACCCGTACCTCGGCGCGGGGTCCATCGGGCACAAGGGCGCGGGCGGCTCGCAGTCCTTCGCCGATCCGCGCAGCGGGCTCGCCTACGGCTACACGCGGCGCCGGTTCGCCTTCCCCCCAGGGTCGGTCCCGGAGGACGACCGGCTCGTGCGGGCGATCCACACGGCCGCGGTCACCGGCTGAGCGGGAGACCCCCGGGCGACATGACGGAGGGCCGCACCCCCGCTCGGGGGTGCGGCCCTCCGTCACGTACGCGTCGCCCGGATCAGGCGACCGAGAGCTCCACCTTGATGTTGTCGCGCGTGGCGCTCGAGTACGGGCACACCTGGTGCGCCTTCTCGATGAGGGACTGCGCGGTGGCCGCGTCCACGTTCGGGATGGAGGCGCTGATGGCGACCTCCAGGCCGAAGCCGCCGGCCTCGGTCTGGCCTATGCCGACCTTGGCGGTCACGGTCGAGCCGGAGATGTCGGCGTTCTCCTTGCGGGCGACCACGCCGAGGGCGCCCTGGAAGCAGGCGCTGTAGCCGGCCGCGAAGAGCTGCTCGGGGTTGGTGCCGGCGCCGCTGCCGCCCATCTCCTTCGGCGGGTTGACGACGACGTCGAGCTTGCCGTCATCGGTGGCGACGCGGCCGTCACGGCCGTTCTCGGCGGTGGCGACGGCGGTGTACTTGACGTCGATCTTCTGGATGGACATAAGTGCCGGTTCCTCCTGAGATGTTCCGCGATGCGCGCCCACAGTCGCGAGAATGTGGAATCACTTTATCGGATGACGGAAAATGGCGGTCGGCGGCCACCTGCGCTCCGGCCGCCGCCCGCCGTCCTCATGTCACCGCTCACCACTCTCAGACGAGGGAAACGACCATCTTTCCGGTGTTCTCGCCGCGCAGCATGCCGAGGAAGGCCTCGACGCCGTTCTCCACGCCCTCGACGAACGTCTCGTTGTACTTGAGCTCACCGGAGCGGATCCACGCGCCGACCTCGGAGACGAACTGCGGCTGCAGCGCCTCGTGGTCCCCGACGAGGATGCCCTGCAGGCGCAGGCGCTTACCGATGATCATGGCCATGTTGCGCGGGCCCGGCGTCGGCTCGGTGTCGTTGTAACCCGCGATCATGCCGCAGATGGTGGCGCGGCCGTGCACGTTCATGCGGCTGATGGCCGCTTCGAGGTGCTCGCCGCCGACGTTGTCGAAGTAGACGTCGATGCCGTCGGGGGCCGCCTCCTTCAGCTGCTCCACGACCGGGCGCGGGTCCTTGTAGTTGAACGCGGCGTCGAAGCCGAGCTCCTCGACGAGGTGCTTCACCTTCTCGTCCGAGCCCGCCGAGCCGATGACGCGCGAGGCACCCTTGAGCTTGGCCATCTGGCCGACCTGGGAGCCGACGGCACCCGCGGCGCCGGAGACGAACACCGCGTCGCCCTCCTTGAAGGAGGCGACCTCGAAGAGTCCGGCGTAGGCCGTCAGGCCCGGCATGCCGAGCACACCGAGGTACGCCGACAGCGGCGCGGCCTGGGCGTCCACCTTGACGGCGTGCTTGGCCGGGACGGTCGCGTAATCGCGCCAGCCCGCGAAGTGCAGGACATGGTCGCCCACGGCCAGGCCCTCGGCGTTCGACGCGATGACCTCGCCGACCGCACCGCCCTGCATGGGCTGGTCGAGCTGGAACGGCGGGGTGTACGACTTCACGTCGTTCATCCGGCCCCGCATGTACGGGTCCACGGAGAAGTGCAGGTTGCGGACCAGGACCTGGCCGTCGGCCGGGGCGGAAACCGGGGCCTCGCGCAGGGCGAAGTCCTCCGGGACCGGCCAGCCGTGCGGACGGCGCACCAGGTGCCACTCGCGGCTGACGGCGGGGAGCTGCGCGGACCCGGGGGCCTCGGGGGTGACGGACATGCGGGCGTCCTCCTCCTGCTCAGACTGCCGTTCCCGGCAGACTGACGTCTCGGAAATGCTTCAGGTTGTGAAACAACCATGCTCCTACATATTTCATGATGTCAAGTAACGGGGTAGCCTGGAGCACATGGCCACCACCAGCTCCCGCACCCCGCGCACGGATCCCCTGACGCTCGAAGTCGTCGAGCTCATCGGCACGGTCGTCGCGCGCTACCACGAGGAGTACGACGCGGCGGCGGGCAAGCACGCCCTCACCGGGGCGCAGGCACGTGTACTGGGTCTGTTGTCCCTCGATCCGCTGCCCATGCGCCGGATAGCACAGAAGCTGAAGTGTGAGCCGTCGAACATCACGGGGATCGTCGACCGCCTGGAGGCGCGCGGCCTCGTCGAGCGGCGGCCCGACCCGGCCGACCGCCGCGTGAAGCTGGCGGCGCCGACGGAGGAGGGCCTCACCGTCGCCCGCAGCCTGCGCGAGTCCCTCGACTTCGCGCGGGAGCCGCTGGCCGAGCTCTCCCGCGAGGAGCGGCTCTCGCTGCGCGGGCTGCTCCGGAGGATGGTCGGCGAGGACGCCGGCTGAGGGCGGCCGCCGCGTTCGCTACCTGCACCACCACAGGAAGCGGTCGCACGTCTGGGACGGCTCCGGCTCGGGCGTCGGATCCGGCTGCCGCGTGGTCGGCGGGGGTGTGGGACGCGCGGTCCCGGGGGTGCCCGGCGCGTCCGGGCTGCCGGGCGCGGAGGTCGTGACCGGGGCGGTCGAATCGGGATCGCCGTCGGCCTCGTCCGCCTTGTCTGCGTTCTTGGCGTTCTTGGCGTCCTCGGCGTCCTCGGCGTCCTTGGCCTTCTTCGCCTCCTTGGACGCCTTGTCCTCCGCGGACGCCGACGCCGACTCCGATGCGGAGGGATCCGCCGACGAGGCCGCGCCGGCCATCGCACCCGTCGTCGCACCGCCCTCCGGGTCCTTCGGCGTGCGGGACGCGGCACCGCCCGCTCCGCCGTCCGGCGACGACGCCGCCGTCGGTTCGTCGAAGGGGCCCTCGATGCCGAGCTCGGCCAGGCTCAGGCCACCGGCCGCGAGCGCAAGGCCTGCGGTGATCAGCAGGACCTTGCGGCGCCTGCGGCGGTGCGCCCGGCGCCCGCGCTCCCGGCGGCGGCCTCTGCCCCGCGGCGCCTCGTCGTCGTGCGCGTGCCCGGGGTCCACCGGCTCGTCCTGCGTGGCGACCGCCTCCGCGTACTCACGGCAGGCTTCGGCCGGGGTTCCGCACCCCGGGCAGGCCAGGGCGCCGTTGAGGTGCCGGTGGCACGGGTGGCAGTAGTCCATGAGGCATGGAGGCTAAGTGAGCCGCGGGTAACAGAGGAAGCCGCTGCCGTGAAGGTTGTGTGCGGAATCGAATCTTCCAGCCGTGTCGGCTTCCCCTATGGGGCAAACCACCTGTTCCGCTCCGGCACACGCACCGCCTATCCCGCGAACGCCGCCTGTTCGACGCCTTGCCCGGCGTCCGGCAGCACGAGCACGGAGCCGGACAGGGGGTGCGGCGCCTCAAGTCCCGTACGGGCGGACGTGATGTACAGGTCACGCAGTCCCGCGCCGCCGAACGCGCATGCGGTCGGGCGGCGCACCGGCAGCTCGATCACCCGGTCCAGGGCGCCGGACGGGGTGTAGCGGCGGAGGGCGGCACCGTCCCACAGGGCGACCCAGACGCATCCGTCCGCGTCGACGGTGAGGCCGTCGGGGAATCCGGCCTCCGGTTCGATGGCGGCGAACGGCCGCCTGGCCGAACGGAGTTCACCTTCGCCCAGGTCCAGTACGTCGATGCGCCGGGTCGCGGTGTCCACGTAGTACAGGGAGCGGCCGTCCGGGCTCCACCCCGTGCCGTTGCTGACGGACACGTCGTCGAAGACCTCGGTCACGGTGCCGTCGCCGGTCACGCGGATCAGGTTGCCGCCGCCCGCCCCCTCGTCGTAGCGCATCGTGCCCGCCCAGAGCGCTCCGTCGGGGGCGACCGCCGCGTCGTTGCCCCGGCGGCCGGGCACGACCTCGCGGTGCAGCCAGCGGAAGGCGCCTCCGTCGGCCATGGCGTCGTACAGGCCGATGCCGTCCCGGAGGTTGACCACCAGGCCGCCGCCCGCGCGCGGTTTCGCGGCGCCGACGTGCTGCTCGGTGGCCAGGACCGAGCGGTGCCCGTTCGACGGGTCGTACGTGTGGACGCGTGAGCTCAGGATGTCGACCCAGATCAGCCGCTGGGCGGCATGATCCCAGGTGGGGCCCTCGCCGAGTGCTGCCTGCGCGCGTACCGCTATGTCCATTGCGGCAGGCTACCCGCACGCCCCCGCTCAGCCCACCCTTCCCAGCTCCCCGCGCAACCGCCGCGCCCTGAGCACCAGTTCCAGCTCGAAGCGGCGGTCCGGGTCGTCGACCTCGTCGCCCCACAGTTCCCTGATCTGCCGCAGGCGGTAGCGCACCGTCTGCGGATGCACCCCGAGCCGGGCCGCGACCTCCGGCGCGCCGCCCCGCGTCTCCAGCCAGGCCAGCAGCGTCTCGGCCAGACGGCGGCCGTGCGCGGGCCCGCAGTGCGCGAGCGGCGCCAGGCAGCGGCGGGCCAGGTCCTCGATGAGTTCCTCGGGCTGGAGCAGCACCAGGGCCTCGGTGTGCTCCGTGCAGTGCAGGACCTCGCCGGAGGGCAGCAGTCCGCGTTCCATCAGGCGGACCGCGGCCTCCGCCCAGCGCAGCGACTTCGCCGCGTCGGCGAGCGGTACGGGCGGGCCGATCGCACCGGACCAGCCGGCCATGGCACGCCGGAGGAGCTCGGGGCGGCCCGCGGCGTCGGGGTCGGGGACGACCATGCGGGGCTGTTCGGTCTCCATGTCGAGCAGGACGCCCTGGCCGACAGCGGGCGCCACGGCTTCCCTCGCCGGGCGGAGCAGGACGCCGACGGCGACCCGCTCGGGCAGTTGCCAGCCGACGCGGGCGGCCCGTTCGTCGAGGGCGCTGCGGGCACCGCGAGCACCCGGCTGCCTGGAAGCGGGATGCGGACCGGAGCCGTGGCCGGAATCCGCCGGTGTCCCGGCTCCCGCTTCCCCGCGCCGCTCCGAGAGCAGCAGTTCCATCAACTTCCGTTGCAGGCGCAGGCGTTCACCGGCCTGCCGGGCCGCGGCCTCGGCGTAGCCGCGGACGGACTGGTCGACCAGGCCGTCCAGGTACTCGAAGCCCGACTCGGCGAGTTCGTACATGGCCGGTGGCGGGATCTCGATCTGCTGGCCGATCTCGGCCAGGCGGCGCCAGGCGAGCCGAACACCGAGGCGGTAGATCGCCTGGAGCGAGTCGAGGCTGCGGCCGTGCAGGCCCTCGCCCCTGCCGAACTCCTGGAAGACTTCCAGGGGATAGCAGGGCCGGCCGCCCTCGGCGGCAGCGATCTGCTGGACGAATCCCTCCAGGGCGCGCCGTATGCCGATGAGCGCCATGGGTTCGCCCGAGTCGTCGAGGACGACCGGCAGGCCGGGGTACTCGGCGCGGATCTCCCGCAGGATGTCCTGGGCGAGGGCGGGCACTTCGTCCAGCGCGAGCGCGGCGAACTGCCGCACCTGCACGGGCGGTACGTCGCGCCAGGCCGAGCGGACGGACAGCGAACCCTGGCTCTCGGTCACGGGTACGGCCACTCACTGTCCCCGAGGGGCAGTCTCGTAGTGCACGAGGGGCGTGTTGGGCTGGTCGGGCGTCGCGTTCAGGAGCGCGACGACGCCGAACGCGGCGGCCACGGCGAGTGCCGCTGCGGCCACGGTGGTCAGCCCGGCTGCGAGCAATCGGTGCATGTCAGGGTCAGCCTCTCTGCTGGAGGTCGATCCCACCCGGGTCACGCTGATGTCGTACGCACAGTCCTTCACCGGCCCCGCCCGGCAAGTGCACAGTCTCATCAACGCATTGACACTTCGTCAAGGGTCCGCCTAGCGTCACGGCCCCATACGGCTCGGTAACACTTCTCACCCGCCCCCAGGAGTGCCGGATGCGCCGCACAGCCTCGCCCCTCTCGCTGATCCTCCTCGGACTCGGCGTCTTTCTGCTCGTCCTGGCCCCGATGCTCGCCTGGTACGTCGAGCCACGCGCGAAACGCACACCCGTCGACATCGACACCACCACTGTTTTCAAGGGCAAAGGCAGCTATTTCGACACCGAGAAGATCAAGACGGTGAACGGCAAGAACCTCACGATCACCCGCCAGGTCCGTGGTGACGTGGAGGACAGCAACAGCGACCACGCGGTCTGGGACGTGGTCACGTCGGTCGATCCGGACAAGTCCCTGCCGGCCTCCGACCCGCACGATTCGCTCCAGTTCACGACCGAGCGCTGGGTCACCGACCGCGAGACGAACAAGCCGGTGCACTGCTGCGACGAGAAGCCGTACTTCGAGGGCGAGGCCTACCTCAAGTTCCCCTTCGACGTGCAGAAACGCTCCTACACCTGGTGGGACAACACCCTCGGCGCGACCGTCCCGCTGACCTTCCGGGGCACGAAGAAGATCCAGGGGTACGAGGGCTACCGCTTCACCGCCAAGGTGAAGCCCGCCAAGACCGGGACCCGGCTGGTGCCGGGCCGCCTGGTGGGACAGCCCAAGCGCAGCAACGTCCTCGCCGAGGAGTGGTACGCCAACCACGGCGTCGAACTCGTCGCCGACAAGCGCACGGGCCGGATCATCTACGCGGCGATCGGCCCCCGCAAGACACTGCGCGCGCCCGGCTCCGACAAGGACGCGACGGTGCTCCTCGACAGCGAGCGCATCGCGTTCACGCCGAAGACGCAGAAGGCCCAGGTCAAGCTCGCCGACGACGACAGCAGCCGGCTCAAGCTGGTCGGCGAGACACTGCCGCTGGGGGCGGGTGTGCTGGGTGCGCTGCTCGCGATCGCCGGAGGCGTCCTGGTCCTGCGCGGACGACGTTCCGACAGTGGTGCACAAGGGACGAACGGGCCGGGTTCAGCGGCGGAGCCGGGCGGTCCGAATGGCGATACGTCCCCAACCGCCCTGCAACCCAGCACGATGTGATGAGACGTCAGCTGTTGAAAGCCCGAAAGTTGTCACTTCGGTGAGTAGCCGCGCCGAACACAGCGGCGAAAACTAACGATCCCCACCCGAACACAGTCCCCGCACCGCCCCCGCACCACCCTCGCACAGTCAGAGCACAGCGCCTTTGCAAGCGACCCCCGAACGGTGCAACCCCCCATAGCGACCTCACGGTTCCGCACCCTGACGAGTTGGAGCACGCATGCCCCAGCACGTGCCTTCTCCGCTGCGCGCCGCCACCCCCCGGGTCGCGCAACGGCTACCGGCACCTCCCCCGCAGCCGCGCCGGATCGTTTTTCTCGCCCGGCGCGACCTGGCGAATCCGGCCGCGGGCGGATCCGAGCTGCTCGTCGACCGGCTGGCCGACGGACTGAGCAGACTCGGCCATCAGGTCACCCTCCTGTGCGGAGGTCCCGCCGCTTTCCGCGACTACCGCGTCGTGTCGGCGGGCGGTGACCTCGGGCACTATCTGCGCTCGCGTTCCGCCTTCACCCGGCAGGTCGGCGACTGCGACCTCCTGGTCGAGGTCTGCAACGGCATGCCGTACCTGGCGCCGCTGTGGCACCGCGGGCCCACGCTGTGCCTGGTCAACCACGTCCACACCGATCTGTGGGGGATGCGCTTCCAGGGTGCGCTCGCCCCCGCGGCCCGGCTCGGCCGAAGACTCGAACACTGGTCGCTCTCCGGTGCCCAGCGCGGCAATCTCCTGGTGGCCGTCTCGCCGTCGACGGCCACCGCGCTGCGCGCGATAGGCGTCGAGCGTGAGCGCATACGCATAGTCCACAACGGGGTCGAGGAGCCGGGCCCGCTCCACCCCCGTTCGGACGAGCCGATGTTCCTGGCGATGGGACGGCTCGTCGAGTACAAGCGCATCGATCTGCTCCTTCGCCTCTGGGAGCGCGTCAGGCCCGTCACCGGCGGACGTCTGGTGATCGTGGGCGACGGACCCGAGCGGGCCCGACTCGAACAACTCGCCGGGCCCGGCGTTGAGTTCAGGGGCCATGTCACCGAGGCCGAGAAGCACCGGCTGCTCTGCGAGGCGTGGATGCTCCTCCATCCCTCCGCCGTCGAGGGCTGGGGCCTGGTCATCACCGAGGCGGCGACCCGCTCGACGCCGGCGATCGGCTTCGACGTACCGGGTGTGCGTGACTCCATCGAGGACGGCGTGACGGGGCTGCTGGCCCGGGGCGAGAGTTCCTTCGCCGCCGCCTGGTGCACCCTGGCGCTGAGCACCGAACGCCGGGAGACCTTCGGCAAGGCGGCGGGCGAACGGGCCACCAGCTACCGGTGGGCCAATTCCGTGCGCGAGTTCCAGGCGGTGGCCTCCGAGGCGATCGTCACGCACCAGGCAGCACAGGGGTCCGCGTGAAGGACCCGTCCCTGCACCGATCCATCACCCTCTTCCGGGCTTTTCTGCGCGAGCAGAAAGAGCCCGAGCGGTGTTACACCCTGCTCGCCCGTGACGCCGCCGACCAGGTCGAGGCCTATGGACCGGTCAAGGGCCGTGTCGTCGTCGATGTCGGCGGCGGCGGCGGGTACTTCACCGAGGAGTTCCGGCGGCGCGGCGCGCAGAGTTTCCTCTTCGAGCCGGATCCGGCCGAACTGGGCGCCAAACCGCCGGAGGGCTCCGTCGTCGCCGACGGATACCTCCTCCCGCTCGCGGACGGCGTCGCCGACGTCACCTTCTCCTCCAACGTCCTCGAGCACGTGGACGATCCGCAGACGTTCCTCAGCGAGATGGTGCGGGTGACCAGGCCCGGCGGCCTGATCTACGTCTCCTTCACCAACTGGTACTCGCCGTGGGGCGGCCACGAGTGGGCGCCCTGGCACTACCTGGGCGGCGCCCGTGGGCGCGCCCGCTATGAACGGCGTACCGGAAAAGCAGCCAAACACACGCTCGGCGAGAACCTCTTCGCTCACCACGTCGGTCCGACCCTGCGCCAGGTGCGGGCGAGGAACGACGTGTCCGTCGTGTCCGCACGGTCCCGCTACTGGCCGTTCCTGGCCGGTGGCATCACCAAAGTGCCGGGTGTACGCGAGTTCGCCACCTGGAATCTCCTTCTCATCCTCAGGCGGTGTCCATGACCACGGTCCAGGCCCCACCCCCGGCGGCAGTCCGGCCCACGGCTGACGCCCCCGAACCCGGCAGAGGCCCGCGCTCGCGGCGCTGGCTGTTCGGGTTCTGGGCCGTGGTGTTCGTCCTCTTCCTGGCCGTGAAGCCGGGGCGGATGACGTTCGACACCAAGCTGGGGGTCGCCGTCGACCCCTGGCAGTTCCTCTCCGACCTGGGCCAGCTCTGGCACGACCGGGGCGGTTTCGGCGGGATCCAGGACCAGTACGTCGGTTACACGTGGCCGATGCTGCCGTTCTACGGTCTGGCGAAGCTCGTCCAGCTCCCGGTGTGGTTCGCGGAGCGCCTCTGGATGTCGCTGATCGTGGCCACCGCGTTCTGGGGTGTGCTGCGGCTCGCCGAGAGGCTGCGGGTGGGCAGCGGAGCGAGCCGGCTGCTCGGTGCGGCGGCCTACGCCCTGTGGCCGACGTTCACCATCGTCGTCGGGTCGACGTCGGCGGCGGCGCTGCCCGGCGCCCTGCTGCCGTGGGTGCTGCTCCCGCTGACGAACGACCGCATCAGCGCGCGCTCGGCGGCCCTGCGGTCCGCGCTCTTCATCCCCTTCATGGGCGGCGTGAACGCGGCGGCGACGCTGGCGTCCCTGCTGCCGGTGGGCCTGTACCTCCTGTCGCGACCGAACGGGCCCCGCAAGCGCAAGCTGATCACCTGGTGGGTGCCCGGAGTCATCCTCGCCACCGCCTGGTGGGTCGTCCCTCTGCTGATGCTCGGCATCTACGGCGAGAACTTCCTTCCGTACGTGGAGAGTTCGGCCACCACGACCGGCACGATGTCGGCCACGGAGACGCTGCGCGGCGCGGGCAACTGGGTCGCGTACCTGAACTTCGGCGAGGCGTGGCTGCCCGCGGGGTGGACGGTCGCGACATCCGTGCTCGTCGTGGTCTGCTCGGCACTCGCCGCCGCCCTCGGCCTGGCCGGGCTCGCGCGGCGCGATCTGCCCGAGCGGCGCTGGCTCGTCCTGACCGTGCTGTCGGTCGTGCTGGTCACGCTCGCCGGGTACGGCGGCGCGTTCGGCGCGCCCTTCCACGAGACGGTGCAGTCCTGGCTGAACGGCGGGCTCGTCCCCTTCCGGAACATCTACAAGTTCCAGACGGGCCTCGCGCTCGCGCTGGTCCTCGGGCTGATGCACCTCGTGGGCGTGGCCGCGCAGGCGCGCGGGGCGCGACCGGTGCGCGGGCGCAAGTTCGCCCCGCTGATCGCCGCCGTTCTCGTACTGCCGGGGCTCGCCCTCCCCTACCTGAACGGCTCGATCCTCCAGCCGGGCTCCTTCCAGAAGCTTCCCAACTACTGGGAGGCGACGGGCGACTGGCTGAAGAAATACTCCCCCGACTCCCGTGCGCTCGTGGTGCCCGCCACCGCGCACGGCATCTACACCTGGGGCTCGCCCATCGACCAGCCCCTCGACGTGCTCGCCGATTCGCGCTGGGCGCAGCGGGACTACGTCCCGTTCGGCACTCCCGGCAACCGGCGCGCGATGGACGCGGTGGAGCAGGCGCTCACGACCGGCGGCAAAGTCCCCGGTCTGCGGGACTACTTGACGCGCGCGGGCCTCTACTACGTCGTCGTGCGCAATGACCTCGACCCCGACCAGGTCGGGAACGTGCCGACCTCGACGGTGAAGCGGACCCTGGAGGAGTCCGGCTTCGAGCGGGTCACCGGCTTCGGTCCGACGGAGACCGGCGGGATCATCCCCAACGACACGCCCCTCCAGGTCGAGGGCCTCTACCCGCGCGAGCGTGCGGTGGAGATCTACGCACCGGGCGCGGGCGCCAAGCGGCCCGGCCAGGCCGGGATCAAGCCGGTCTCGAACACGGCCGTGGTGAGCGGCGGCCCCGAGTCGCTGCTCCCGCTCTCCGCCGACCCCTCGATGCGGGACCGCCCCTCCGTCCTGACGGGCGACAACCATCCCGGCGTGGGAACTCCCGGTCTGCAGGCGGTCGGTGACGGTCTGCGCCGCGCGGACACGCGCTTCGGCCTGGTCAGCTCCAACACCTCGTACACCTACACACCGGGCGAGTACAACGCGAGCGGCGCCCTCCAGGAACCGGGCGAGAAGCCGCACCAGATCCTGCCCACCACGGGGATCGAGCACCAGACGACGGCCCAGCTGCGCGGCGCGAAGTCCGTGACCGCGTCGAGCTACGGCAACTGGCTCTTCCATCTGCCGCAGTACGACCCCGTGAACGCCTTCGACGGCAATCCGGCCACGGCATGGGCCGAGGGCAGCCCCGGGAAGCCGAAGGGCGAATGGCTCAAGGCGGAGTTCAGGGCCAAGGAGGCGATCCCGTCCTCGATCCGGGTCACGCCGCTGCCGCAGGAGGGCGTGCGAGCCGCGCCCACCCGGGTGCGGGTGGAGACGGAGCGGGGCAGCCGCACCAGTGCGCTGCAGCCCAACGGCATGCGGCAGAGCATCAAGGCTCCGGCGGGTGATTCCAGCTGGCTGAAGATCACCATCCTGGACGCGGAGATCGGCCACGAAGGCCTGACGGGCGCCGGATTCTCGGAGATCACCGTGCCGGGTGTGCGCGTGACGAAACTTCTGCAGCTCCCCACGGACACCGGGTCCACCAGCTCGGACCGGGAGGCGCCCGCGGGCGCCGAGGCGACGACGTACTCGATGCACCGTGCGTCGGACCCGAGCGCCCTGTCGCCGGTGAACACCGAGTCGGGGCTGCACCGGCGCTTCACGACCCCGGCCGAGGGCGAGTACGAGGTCAAGGCCGGCGCGCTCCCCGTGGCGGGGTCCGAGCTGGACGAGCTGCTCTACAAGGTGGCGCCGGAGCAGCAGGAGCAGATCGTCGCGAGCGCCGACTCCACGTCGAAGCTCGGCGGCGGCCTGTCGCCGCGCAACCTCACGGACGGCGATCTGACGACGGCCTGGATCGCCGGTGACAGCCCGGTGATCCATCTGAAGTGGAAGGGCAAGCAGCCGATCGGCGAGATCGTCCTGCCCGCGGCGGGCGGGCTCTCGACCCGCCCCGAGAAGGTGGAGATCAGCTCGCCGGACGGCGCGGCGATCGCCGGCGTCGACGAGAACGGCAACACGCGGTTCCCGCCGATCACCACGGACGAGCTGACCATCACGGTCACCGAGACCGCGCCGCTGACGGTCCACAACCCGGTGGCGGACGACGACATGCAGCTGCCGGTGGGCCTCACCGAGGCCTACATCCCGGCCCTGGACAAGTACCGGACGAAGCAGCCTTCGGCGTCCAAGACCTTCGAACTCGCCTGCGGGGAAGGCCCGATGCTCGCCGTCGACGGCAAGCTGCACGCGACGAGCGCGAAGGGTTCGGTACGGGACCTGATCGAGCGGCGGCCCATCGAGGTGACGCTCTGCTCGCGCGGCTCGGAGAACACGACCCTGTCGCTGGGCGCGGGCAAGCACACCGTCGAGGCCGGGGACGCGGGTCCGCTCGCCCTGATGGACGTCTCGATGACGCAGGGGACGCCGGGCGCGATCGACCGCCAGTCCCGTTCCATGAACATCAAGGACTGGCTGGGCGACCGGCGCGAGGTGTCGGTGGGCGCGGGCGCGGCCTCGTACCTCACGACCTACGAGAACATCAACGACGGCTGGAAGGCGACGCTCAACGGCAAGGAACTGTCGTCCGTACGCCTCGACGGCTGGCAGCAGGGCTTCCTGGTGCCGAAGGGCGAGGGCGGCACGGTCAAGCTCTCCTACGAGCCCTCGCGGATCTACGAGATAGGCCTGATCGGCGGCGGTGTCGCCGTCCTCGCCCTGATCGCGCTCGCCCTGATCCGGCGCCGCGAGCCGAACCCGGACGGCCCGGACCTGGCGCCGCCCGCGCCGGGTCTCGTCCTGGGCACGGTCGCGCTGACGCTGGTGGCCGCGGTGATCGCGGGCTGGTTCGCCCTGCTCGTGCCCGTGCTAGCCCTGCTGGCCTTCCGCCGTCACGCACTGCTCGTCCCGCTCGCCTTCGTGGCGATGGCCGGGGCGGGGATCGCGGCGGCGATGGGTGCCGGCGAGCCGACCACGGCGGACGAGGGCGCGTTCGGCCATGCCGCCCAACTCATGGCTCTCATCGCCCTGTTCGCGGCGCTGGTGAGTGTGCGGGGTGACGCCGGGGGTACGCGCACGGTGGCCGAAGGACCCGGTGGCGGTGGCAACGGCGGAGAGTTCGCTCCGTGGGAGCCGCCTCCGCACCAGCCTCCGCCCGCGGCACCCCCGGTGATGCCACCCCCGGCGAGCGGCCCCACGCCACCGCCGGGCCCTGACCGGGACCTGGGCACGACTCCGCTGCCGCGCCGCAAGCGCGGGGAGAGCGGGCAGGGGTCGGATACGGGGTCCGGGGCGGGCTCCGGGGCGGGCGGCGGCCTGGACGCCGGTGGCGCACCGCAGGCCACCAGCTCGACCATCTCGGCGAGAGGCCCGGCGTCGGCCCAGCCGGAACCGGCACCGCCGGGCACGCGGACGGCACGGACCACGCGCTTCAGGCGGCGCAGGCCAAGGGCGACGGACGGGCTCGCGGGAGCCGCGGCTCCGTCCGCCCCCGGGGAGGACACAGAACGATGACCGCACTCGATCACCCGGCACGTCACGCCGACGGACCCGAACGGCCTCCGGAGCGCGTGCCGTTCCCCGTCGTCGACGAGGTCTCCCGGCACTGCCTCCAGGAGGAGGAGCCGGAGACGGTACACATCGAGGTCCATCTGCCCGGCACACCGGACCCGGCCCGCCTGAAGGCCGCGTTCACCGAGGCCCTGCGCCGCCACCCGCGCATCCTGATGCGGGAGGCGCGGGGGCCTTGGTACCGCCGCCGCTACGAGTGGGAGCTGACGGCGGAGCCGGACGTGGAGGTGGTGACGTTCCCGGCCCCGGAGCGGGACGCCCTGAAGAAGGCCCGCACCCGCTCCCTCTCCGAAGCCCCGCCGCTGTCGGCATCGCCGCCGATCCGCCTGGAGGTGATCGCTTCGGAGCACGCCGCCAAGGCGGTCGCCCCCGGCGGGGACAACGGCTCGGGCAGCGAGGCCAGTACTTCCGACGCCCCCGACAGCGGCAGCGTCCTCTTCCTCACCATCAATCACACCGCCCTCGACGGCCCCGCCTGCCTCCGTGTCCTGGCCACCGCCGCCGAGCTGTACGGCGGGCAGGACAACTCCCCCGCCGCGCCTCCGCTGCGTACGGCCTCGTCCGACGCGCCGGAGAGTGCGGTGGACATCGGCGACGCGCCCTCCGGCTGGGCTCCGCCCGCCCGCGTCTCGCGCGGCACCCCGGAGCCCTCTCCCGGCAACGGCATGCTCGTCTCCGAGCTGCCGGTGCCGCGGCGGCCCAAGGGCGCGCCGTTCACCGTGAACGACCAGCTCATGGTGGCGACCGCGCTGATGATCGCGCACTGGAACCGGGAGCACGGCGCGCGGCCGAAGCCGTTCCGGATCACCATGCCCGTCGACGACCGGCCCCGCAGCATGGAGATGCCCATCGGGAACGGCACCCGCCTCGTCGAAGTGCCGTTCAGCGCCGCCGAGTTGACCTCCGAGGAGTGGAGCCCGGAGGACATCGGGGCACTCCTGCGCCGCACAGCGGAGCGCACCCGCGCCCTCAAGGCGCTCTCCCGGCCCCAACTCGGCCGCGGGGCGGCCCTCCTGACCTCGCCCGTCCTGCCCGTCGTCCTCAGGGCCGCCGTCACGCGCGGCCTGCGCAGAGCGGCGGCGCCCTGGACGTCCACCACGCTGCTCAGCAACATCGGGCGCGTTCCGTACTCCCTGGACTTCGGTGACGCCGGACGCGCGCACGCCGTCTGGTTCTCCGCGCCCGCCCGGCTGCCCCGCGGGCTGACCGTGACCACGGCATCCACCGCGGGCCGCCTGCACGTCGCCTTCCGCTGGTCGAAGTCCCTGCTCAGCAGCGGCGACGGCGCCCACCTGCGCGACCTCTTCGAGCACTACCTCCACGCCACGGAGCACACGGAGGAGGGGACGACACCGTGAGCAGCACCAGCACCGCGAGCACCAGCACCGCACCGCGCGACCTGCGGGACTTCTACGAGGACCCCTCCGTCCCCGTCGCGTCCGGCGACGCCCGCAGCCTCCGTCAGGCCCGGATGCTCGCCGACGCCCTCGGCCCGGCCACCGCCCACACGGCTGTCGTCCTCGACATCGGCTGCGGCGACGGTACCGCCGCGTCGGCCGCCGCCCCGCTCCTCGCGGGGCATCGCGTCGTCGGCGTCGACTGGTCCCAGGACGCCCTCAAGCGGGCCCACGCGCATCTGCCGTACGTCGTGCGCGGTGAACTCACCGACGGCGGGCTCCCGTTCGCCGACGGCGCCGCCGACGCCGTCCTCTTCAGCGAGGTCATCGAGCATCTCGTCGACCCCGACAGCGCGCTCGACGAGCTGAGGAGAGTGCTCAGGCCAGGAGGGCATCTGATGCTGTCCACGCCCAACCTCGCCGCCTGGTACAACCGCGGGCTCCTGCTCGCGGGGGTGCAGCCCGTCTTCTCCGAGGTCAGCCTGCGCGGCATCCACGGCCGTCCGGGGAGTGAGGTCGTCGGGCATCTGCGGCTCTACACCGCCCGTGCGCTGAGGGAGTTCGTCGCCGCGTCCGGCTTCGACGTGGTGCGGGTCGCCGGCGCGCCCTTCCACGGCGTGCCCCGTCCGCTGCGCGGCCTCGACCGGCTCGCCTGCGCCGTGCCGAGCGCCTCGTCGATCCTGCTGCTGCACGCCCGAAGGACGTAACCGTGTGGTGGGGTGTGGCCGCGGCCCTGCTGGCGAACCTCCTCTACAGCACCGGGTTCGTCCTGGAGAAACGGGCCCTGACCGCGATGCCCTCCGTCAGCGTGCGCAATCCGGCACGGCTGCTGCGGCAGGTCATCTCCAGTCCGCTGTGGATCGGCGGATCGCTCGCGCTCGCCGCCGGTTTCGGCGCGCAGCTCGCCGTCTACCGGACGCTGCCGATCGCCGCCGCGCAGGGCATCTTCGTGTCCGGGCTCGTGCTTCTGCTGCTGCTCTCCTCGGTGCTGCTCGGGGAGCAGACGTCGGGGCGCGAGCGGTACGCCGTCGGGGCCATTCTCGCCGCGCTGCTCATGGTCGTCCTCTCGCTCAGCGAGGAGGCCGACACCGTGAGCCGCAGCGCGCCCGTCCCGCTCGTCCTCACGGTCTGCCTGCCGTCCCTCGCGGCGGGAGTCCTGCTGTACGGATCGGCCGAGCGCCGCGCGAAGCACCGGCACCGCCTGCCGACGACGGGCGTCGAGTACGGGGTCGCCGTCGGCCTTCTCTACGGGGTCAGCTCGCTCGCCATCAAGGGCGTGTCCAGCTATCTGACCACGCAGGATCTGGGCTCGGCGCTGCTCCATCTGCTGGGCTCCCCGTACCCGTATCTCCTGCTGTTCACCGGCGCGTTCGGCCTGGTCATGTCCCAGGCGGCGCTGCAGCGCTGCCGGGCCTCTCTCATCGTCCCCGTGTGCACGACGGTTACCGCGCTGTTCACCGCGGTACTCGGCACGCTGGCGTTCGGTGAGCCGCTGCCGCAGGAACCGGTGCGGCTCGCCCTGCGGATCGCGGGCACGGCGCTCGCGGTGTCCGTGCTCCTCGCCATGCCCAAGCATGACGCGCCACCGCCTCAACCAACGCCCCCGACCAAGGAGTTGACGAGCTGATGAATCCCGAAGACCCGCTCCTGAAGATCCTCGCCTGCCCACTGGACAAGGGACCGCTGCATCTCCTGGAGCCCGCGGAACCCCTCGTACCGGAGGAGGTGCTCTACAACCCCCGGCTGCGCCGCCGTTACCCCATCGTCGACGGCATACCGCAGCTGCTGCCCTCATCAGGAGAGCAGATATCGGAGGACGAGCACGAGCAGCTCCTGAAGCGGATCTCCCCGTGACGGGCCCCCACAAGACCGTGGCCGCCCGGCTCGCCCCGCACCTCCCCGCCCGTCTGATCGCCTCCCTGGCCCGTCTCGTCTACCCGCGCTTCGAACCGGAGCTCGCCCGCCTCGCCGACCTCTGCCCGAGCGGCTGCGGCACGGCGGTGGACGTCGGCGGCTGGTACGGCCCCTGGTCGCGCCGCCTCGCCTCGCGTGCGCGCCGCGTGGTGACCGTGGAGCCCGTCCCGCATCTCGCCCGGCTCCTGGAGACCTCCACGCCCGGCAACGTCCGGGTGATCCAGGCCGCCGCCACCGACCGCCCCGGCACGGCCCGGCTCTGGCTGCCGCAGGGCGACCGCGGGGACCGCGGGGTCTCCTCGCTCATCCGCAGGGACATCCACGCCACGGCGGTCGAGGTGCCCTGCCTGACGCTGGACGGGCTCGGCCTGCGCGACGTCGACTTCATCAAGATCGACGTGGACGGCAACGAACTCCCGGTGCTGCACGGCGCCCACGACCTGCTCACCCGTGACCGGCCCGCCCTCTTCATCGAGCTGGAGTCCCGCATCCAGCCGATCGAGCCGATCGTCGAGCTGCTCACCCGGCACCACGGCTACCAGGGCTGGGTCCTGCCCGGACACACCTGGCTGCCGCTGGCCGACTTCGACCTGGAGGCGCACCAGAGCGACACGTCGTACGTCGTGTCGCAGGGGCTGCTGCGCAGGGTGCTCACCCCGCGCAGGCCCCGGTACGTCAACTCGGTGCTGTTCCTTCCCGGCGACCGTCGCCCGGGGGCCGCCGCGGTGCGCGACCATGGAGCCCATGTCCGCTAGCTCCGCCTCCGGCCCCGGCTCCTCGGGCCCGTTCACTCCTCTCGACTTCCAGCTGGTCCTGTTGCGCCGCATGGCCGACCACAACCCGGACCTGGTGGAGGCGGCCCGGCACGAGCTGGGTGTCTCCATCGCGGACATGCGCGAGGCCAACCGCCGCTGGCAGGCGATGAGCCGCTCCGCCCGCTCGCGGGGCGCGGTCTCCCGCTACCGCTCGGTGCTCGGCACGCCCGAGACCACCGTGGCCCGGCAGATCGGCGACCTGGAGTGCGAGGCCCTGCTGTGGCCGGTGCCGCTCTGGCCGGACCTGCGCTTCGAGGTGCTGCGGGCGCCGAACGGGGCGGTGTGGAACGAGTGGCTGATCCGCGCGCCCGGCGCCCCGGGCCCCGCGCTCCGCACCCTTGACGACCTCACGCCCTGGTCGTGCACGGTCGACGAGGCCGCCCGCGCGTTCGCCCCTGCCCGCCCGATGGAGGGCACGGCGCCCACGCGCTGGCGGCTCGCCTTCACCGCGCCGGACGGGGCGGGTCAGCCGCGACGCTGCGTCGCGGAGTTCACCTGGGGGCTGCTCCAGCGGCTCTCGTTCCCGGACGGCGACTGACGCTTCCCCACGGTCGCGATTCCGGTCACCAGGGCCAGCGCCACGAGCAGTGCGCTGACCCACAGCGGCGAGCGGTGGCCGAGTCCCGCGGAGAGTGCGATGCCGCCGCCCACGGGACCGATCGCGGCTCCCACGTTCAGGGCGGCCGTGGCGAATCCGCCCGCGAGCGTGGGGGCGCCGGTGGCCGCGTACAGCGCCTGGGTGATCAGCGCGGAGCCGACGCCGAAGGACAGCGCGCCCTGGACGAGGACGAGGACGACCGCCGCCACGGGGTGCTGCGCGGTCAGCGCGAAGAGCACCCACCCGGCGAGCAGCGCCACCGCGCCCGCGAGGAGGAACGGAACGGGCCGCGCGCCCGCGAACCGCCCCGCGACCGTCACCCCGGCGAACGATCCGGCGCCGAAGAGCGCGAGCAGCGCGGGCACCCACCCCTGCGAGAAGCCGGTGACGTCGGTGATGACCGGCGAGAGGTAGGTGAACGTACAGAAGGTCGCGCCGTTCACCAGGGCCCCGAGGAGCAGCGTCACCCCGAGGCGCGGTGCGCGCAGCGAGCGCAGCTCCCCGCGCACGTCGGACAGCGCGGCATCGGGCGCACCGGCGGGCACGGACCGCAGGATCGCGAGGACGGCGGGCACCGAGACGAGGGCCACCGCCCAGAAGGCGGACCGCCACCCCCAGTACTGCCCGAGCAGCGCGCCGCCGGGGACGCCCGCGACACAGGCGAGGGTGACGCCGCCGAGCAGCACCGACGTGGCCCGCCCCTTGGCGTCCGGCTCGACCATGCCGACGGCGGCGACCAGGGCCACCGCGAGGAATCCGGCGTTGGCGAGCGCACCGACGACGCGGGTCGCGAGCAGCACGGCGAAGCTGGTGGTCAGCGCGCCGGCCACGTGGACGAGCAGGAAGGTGGTCAGGAAGGCGAGCAGCGCGGTCCTGCGTGGCCGGCGACGGCTGAGTACGGCCATCATCGGCGCGCCGACGATCATCCCGACGGCGAAGGCCGAGGTCAGGGTGCCCGCGGTGGAGAGGGACACATCGAGGTCGGCGGCGATGTCGGGGCCGAGACCGGAGAGCATGAACTCGGATGTGCCTTGCGCGAAGACGGCGAGTCCGAGGATGTAGAGGGCAAGGGGCATGAAGGAACTCCGCACCTACGTCATGGATCGACAGGGCGGCGGCCGGCCACGGATGCCGCCCCGGCAGAGGGGGGCCACGCGGCGGTCGCGCCAACAGGTCGCGCCAGGAAGGGAAAGAGAAGAGGGATGTCAGTCCGCACGGCGGCGGTGAACCGCTTCGGCGAGGGATCCGGTGACGTGAGTGAGGGCCACCGGACATGCCGGCCGGTGGCTAGAGTCTGTCGGACTCGGGACTGGACATGGCCGCAGACTATTCACGTCTCGGAGGCCACGTCCACTCGGTTGCCCTGCATTACCGGCATTACCCGGCGGCGGTGAGGATCTCCTCGGTCACCGCGGGCAGCGAGTCCGCGTGCAGGAAGAGGAAGAGGTTCG
This sequence comes from Streptomyces sp. NBC_01283, assembly GCF_041435335.1. Taxonomy (NCBI): domain Bacteria; kingdom Bacillati; phylum Actinomycetota; class Actinomycetes; order Kitasatosporales; family Streptomycetaceae; genus Streptomyces; species Streptomyces sp. NBC_01283. Next base: position 6,273,025 of record NZ_CP108430.1, on the reverse strand, counting down.
GCTCGACGAGTTCGAGCTCCATGACGCGGGGCTCACCGCTGTCCGCGTCGTCGACGAGGTCCACGCGCGCGTAGAGCAGCTCGGGCGAGCCCGGGACGGCGGCCAACGCCCGCTCGGCGAGGGCGAGTTCGTCGACGGTCGGCTGCCAGGGGCGCAGATCGGGGTGCGGCATCTTCTCGTCGTCGTACGCCGTGCCCGGCGCGAGCACCGCGCCCTTCTGTATGGCGTGCAGGAAGCGCCCGCCGACGAAGACGAGGGCGCGTTCGCCGGTCTCGTCGATGCGCGGCATGTAGGGCTGCACCATCGCGGTGAGACCTTGGTCGTGCATCCGCTCGATGTGCCGTACGGCGGCCTCGTACTCGCCCTTCTCGTACCGCGCCGCGAGACGCGCCCCCGCCCCGGACGTGGGCTTGACGACGAACGTGCCGTCGTCCGGGATCTCCGGCACGTCGCCGGGCGCCACATAGCGGGTCGGCACGACGGGCACCCCCGACGCCGCGAGCTCCGCCAGGTACCGCTTGTCGGTGTTCCACCGCACCACGGACGCCGGGTTGGCCAGGACGGTGAGCCGCGCGACGCGCCCCGCCCAGGCCACGAACTCGGCGACGCGCTCGCTGTAGTCCCAGGCGGACCGGATGACGACGAGATCGAACCGCTCCCAGTCGACGTCCGGGTCGTCCCAGGAGACGGTGGCGACATCGGCGTCCGCCGCGCCGAGCGAGCGTGCCAGCTCGGGGAGGTCACGGTCGAGACCGGTCTCCAGCTGAGGCCTGCTGGTGACCAGGGCGATCGTGGGGCGGTCGGGTGACACGGAGGCCTCCAGGGTTCGATGATCCGCCCCGCAGGCTAACAACCTCTCGACGTGTCCCCGACAAGGCCTGCCTCGTACGTCATGCTCACGAGCCGCACCCGGTCACGCGCGTCCGGCTTGATATCGCCCGGCCGGGCCGGCGGCGGTACGGCACCGCGATCAGTGAGGCCCGTCGACAAGACGAAGCACCGCCCCGAGCCCCCGCACCGCCCCGGCCACCGCTCCACCGGGCAACACGTAGGACCGCAGACCTGCGCCCGCCGCCCCGCCGTCCTTGGCGGGGTGGTCGCCTTCTAGAGCTCGGAGGATCTGGTGGGGCCGGACTCAGAGGATGAAGACGCTCTGGGCCGTCTCCGTGCGGTACGTCTCGCCCGGGTAGACCAGCCATTCGACCTGGCCGGAGCAGTCGGGGCCCGAATGGACCTCGGCGATGGCGTCGGTGTGGTTGGTGACCGAGGACGGGAACCGGTCGATGGCGTAGCAGCCGCTCGAGTCCCCGTGTTCGTTGCCATTGACGATCAGGACACCTTGCGCCGCGTACGCCGATCCCGGCACCGCGACCGTCAGCGTCACGGTGGCCGCGAGCGCCCCCAGGGCCACAGCCACGCGTCCTCGCATCGTGTGTCGCATCATGTTGAGACTCCATCCGCCGTGCGGCCGCTCACGACGCGGTCCGCTGGAGTCACCCAAAGTAGCCGATCAGGCACACCAAGTGTCCGGCGCGCGGTTGCACCTGCCGCCGGCTCGCGCGCCGTGCGCCCCCGGCCTGACCGGTTCAGCCCTCCGTCAACTCCGCCCGCAGCGTCGGCAGATGGCCGTGCTCCACGTCCTTCACGGCGGTGACCAGGGTGACCACTCCGGCGGCCGCCAGGTCGCGCAGGTGCTGGAGGGCGTCCTGCTGCTCCGGCCCCGCGAGCTCGGCGCGGTAACGGCGGTCGAACTCCTCGTGCTGGTCCCGGTGTTGATGGAACCAGGTGCGCAGCTCGCTGGAGGGCGTGACCTCCTTGGGCCATTCGTCGACGGCCGCCCGCTCCTTGGAGACGCCGCGCGGCCAGAGCCGGTCGACCAGGACGCGCACGCCGTCCTCCTCGCCGGGCGGGTCGTACACACGGCGCACGGGGAACGTCTCGGCAGCCTTCATGGGCCCATCGTCGCGCCCCGCCAGGCCCCCCGCATCTCGAAAATGCGAACAAGGGAGCAGTTGTTCCCTGGAACAGGTGATCGTTACGCCAGGGATTGCATGTGACCTCTGTGATTGACGATGATTACGGTGCGCAAGCGACGGGCTGCAGACCGTAGTTGCCGCGTTCCCGGTCCATGTCCCATACGGGGTCCGGGAGTTGGAACATCCTGAGAAAGTCCCACAAGGAGAAGCACCACCATGAACCTCATCACTGACGTCGTCGCCGGTCTCGCCCACTTCCTCGGCTGGCTGGTCTGACGTCACCCGGAAGTACTCACAGCGACGCCGCCTCCCCGTCCCACGGGAGGCGGCGTCGCCGCGTCGAGGCCGTCCGATGAGCCTCGCGGGGGCCTCCGCTACCGCACCCCCACCGCCCGGATGATCTCCTGCGTGACCGACCCGCCCCGGTCGTCGCGAGCCGAGGCCCGCAGCGAGACGAACTCGGCGGAGGAAGGCACCTTCAGCTTCCCGCCCCAGGCTGCCGCCTTGCCGCCTTCACGGTCCAGCTTCACCCCGGTCCAGCTCTTCCCGTCGTCGTACGACACCTCCAGCTTGCCGCCTCCGATGGATCCCGTGTCCGCCGCTCCCTTGACGTACTCGGAGAAGATCCCGACATCCAGGGAGCGCCCGCCCCGCACGTTGCCCGCGAGGTCCGTGTCCACGTCGAACCCGAGGTTCAGCAGGGGCAGGAAGGCCCTCCGGTCGCCCGGCGTCTCCTTGGACCTGAAGGTCCACTCCGAGTGGCCCTTCGTGGCGAGCCGCCACCGCTCGGGATCCAGCGTCGTGTCCGTCACGACCTTGTACGTCGTCAGCGCCGGATCCGCGTCCCACACGTACACGCCCGAACTCTGCTTGCGGTCGACCAGCTTCCCGTCCGCGTAGACCTCGCTGAACTGCGTCATCGAGTCCTCGTTCCACACATCGCCGAACCCCGTGTGGTCGGGCCCGGAATCACCCCACCCGGGCACATTGAATTCCAGCGTGTTCCCGTACCGCTGCTGCCCCCAGCCGAGGCCCGTCCCCAGCCACGGATGCCACACGGGCTTGAACCAGTTCAGCTCGCCCCGCTTGCCGCCCCGGTAGCTGACAAGGCCGCTCCGCTCCTCCAGGGCGCCCGGCCCGGACGACACCGACTCGTGCCACAGCTGCCCGGCACCCGTGGACGCGTAGTCCGTGCGCTCCACCGGGTAGTCGATCTTCTCCTGGAAGCCGATCCCGACGGAGAAGGTGTCCGTCAGCGAGTAGCGGAACTCACCGCCCGCCACCGGCTTCACCGCGTGGAACTTCGTGTCGAGTGACGCCAGTTCACGCTTCGACGGCTCGTACGTCAGGTCGCGGGGCACCGCGCCCTTGTGGCCCTCCGACACGTCGTAGACGTACGGCGTGCGGGAGGTCGCCGTGGTCTCCACGGGCCGCCCCGACTTCGCCGCCGCGCGCAGCCGCGCGCCGTCCGCCGCGTCGACCGTGCCGATCTGGAGCGGCCGGTCCGCGTTGTCGTGCGTACCGAACCAGGCATTGAGCCTGCCCGGCGCGTCGTCCGTCACGAACAGCGCCTTCACGCCCGCGTCCTGGGCGGCCTGCCCGAGCTGGGCGGGCGTCGCGTCCGAGCCGGGGTCGCGCCGCACGATGACGGCCTTGCCCCGCACGTTCTTGCCCGCGTACTCGGCCGCCGTGCCGCCGCCCACGTCCACGATCGGCAGCTTGCCGCGGCCGTCGCTCACCGTGCCGCCGGGCTGCGCGACGACCTGGCCGAGGCCCTTCACGTCCAGGGCCGGCTTGCCGAGGCGCCAGACGGTGCGGTACTCGAAGCTGCCGTCGGTCACCTTGTCGGTGGGGGCGGCGAAGACGCTGTCGTACGTGACGGGCACCTGGACCGCGCCCTGCAGAGCGGCTCCGTTCGCCCGGCGGTCGTACTCCATCAGGAGCTGACGGGTCTCCGTCCGCTTGCCGACGTCCACGCCGACCTCACGCAACTTCCGCCCGTCTAGGGTGACTTCACGGTCCTTGTCGAGGACGATCTCCGGTGCGGCGAGGAAGCCGAGGCCCAGGGAGTCCTTGCCCTTGCCGCCGCGCACGTCGAGGAAGGAGGAGAGGGCGTACGTGCCGGGCTTGAGGCGCAGCTCCAGGGTTCCGGAGTCACCGACCTCCGCCTGGACGGGGTCGACCTGCTCCGCGAGCCGCTGGTAGACCAGACCGGCCGCGGTCGCGGCGCCGTCACGGTCCTTGACGTGGACGGTGAGCGTGTACCGCTCCTCCTCCTTGACCAGGCCGAACGCGGTGTGCGCGACGGGCTTCCCGGCGGCGCTCGCGACGATGCGGCCGCTGGCGCTGCCGACGGGCGCCTTCGCTCCGTCGCCGGTCACCGTGGTCGACGCGGTGCCGTGTGCCGGGACGGTGAGCGTCTTGTCGGCGAGGGTCGCGACCCCCTCCGCCGCGCCCTCGGCGGCGAGGCTCAACTCCACCGCCTCAGCCGATGAATTGGAGTACGTCACCGTCCTCGTGACGGGCTTGTTGTCGCCGTACGGCCATGAGTAGAACCCGAGGTCGGCGCTGCCGCTCGCGGTGACCCGCGCGTCGATCGCGTCGGGCACGCTGACTCGGCCCGAACCCAACTCATACGCGGACGCGTCGAGTTGTACGGACGTCGACATCAGGGCGTCCTTGAGGCGCGCACCGCTCCAGTCCGGGTGCTTCTCGGCGAGCAGGGCGGCGACGCCCGCGACGTGCGGGGTCGCCATCGACGTACCGCTCATCTCGGTGTAGTAGCCCTCGCCGCTCACCAGTTGGGAGCGGGCGGCGAGGATGTCGACGCCGGGTGCCGACAGGTCGGGCTTGAGGGCGTTGTCGCCGTGCCGGGGGCCCTGGCTGGTGAAGTACGCGGCCTGGTCGGCGGAGTCGACCGCGCCGATGGTCAGCGCGGAGTCGGCGGCGCCGGGCGAGCCGATCGACGAAGGGGCGCCGGTGTTGCCCGCGGCGATGACGAAGAGGGCGCCGGTGTCCTTCGAGAGGGTATTGACGGCGGCGGCCATCGGGTCGGTGCCGTCGCTCGCCTCCTGCGAACCGAGGCTCATCGAGACGACCTTGGCGCCGACGTCCTTGGCCGCCCACTCCATTCCGGCGATGATCTGCGATTCGCTGCCGGATCCCTCGTCGCTGAGCACCTTGCCTACGGAGAGCGTGGCGCCGGGCGCCACGCCCTTCTCCTTGTTGCCCTCGGACCCGGCGCCGCTGCCGCCGACGGTCGAGGTCACATGGGTGCCGTGGCCGTTGCGGTCGGCGACCTCCTCGCCCGGGATGAAGCTCTTGGTGGCGTCCACCCGGTCCTTGAGGCCGGGGTGGCCGCCGTCGACGCCGGTGTCGAGGACGGCCACCTTCACGCCCTTGCCGGTGAGTCCGGCCTCCCAGGCCTTGGGGGTGCCGATCTGCTCGTTGCTCTGCGCCATGTCGGCGTCGACGCGCCCGTCGAGCCAGATCCTCTCGATGCCGTCGGCGAGTCCGCCGTCCGAACCCGCCTTCGTACGCGCCGGCTTGCCCGCATCCGGCGCGACATCCCGCCAGAAAGTGCCGGGCTCGGCCGCCTTCACCGCCACGCCGCCCACGCTGGGCAGCGAGCGCACCTTGTCCGCGCCACGGGGGACCGCCGGGCCGGCGGTGCGCCGCGCGGCCTTCTCGTACGTGACGATGAGCGGCAGCGCACCGCCCTTCTCGTCCCCGAGCCCCTGCCGTATCAGCTCCGTCACGTCGAACAGCCGCTTGTCGAGGGTGCCCGCGCTCAGATAGGGCCGCGCCTCGTCCGGTACGACGGTGATGCGGTCCCCCGTGATCTCGCTCCGCACGGCTCCGGTGGCCCCGGCGGGCCGGTCGACGGTGACGGTCCTCTTGCCGCCGCCGAGTTCCGTGACGGTGACCTTGTCGCCGGTCACCAGGGTGACGGTGTGCGCGGCGCGGGCGGCGGGGGTGGCAGCGGTGGCCCGCCCTTGCGGCACGCCGGAAGGAGCCGCGGTAGCGGCCTGCCCCGCCGGCAGCAGCGCGAACGCGAGGCCGACGGCCGGCAGCAGCCTGGCTCTTCGCCACGCGGGTGATCGGGTCATGGGTGCCCTCTCTTCGTCGGACCCGGGCGGGGGTGGTTCCCGGGTGCTGCGAAGAGTGTCCGGGGGCTGGTGTTGCCGGGGTGTTGCCAGGTGCTGGCGGGAAGCCGCCAGGGCACCTTCCCGCCAGCCCCGCGCGTACGCGCCCGTCGCCCGGGAGGTGCGCGCCTGTCGCCCGGGAGGTGCGCGCCTGTCGCCCGGGAGTTGGATGACAGCCACAAGGGCCGTCGGCAACAATGCAGTTGGCAGGCGCGGCACGGGCTCGACGGGGGCATTGATGGACGATCTGGTGGAGTTCGCGACCGACGACGGCACGCACGTCGTGCTGGCCGACGTGGAGGACATGCACGGCTCGCACCTCGTCTCACGCGGCGAAGGACCGGTCCGGGCGGTCCGCACCTTCGAGGAGTCGCTCGCCGGGGCGCGCGCGGCGGCGGAGTCCGCGCTGCGGGTGTTCCGCGACGGGACCCTGCGCCCGGACTCGGTGGAGATCGAGTTCGGCGTTCGGATGTCGGCGGAGGCGGGCGCGGTGATCGTGAAGGGCACGGCGGAGGGCCACCTGGTGGTGCGCCTCGCGTGGACGCCGGACGGCCCCGCCACCGTGCCGGCACCCGAGGCCGCCCCCGCCCCGTCGGAGGCCACCCCCGCCCCATGAGCAGCGCATCGTGGCATGCCCGCATCGCGTGCGGGAGCGAAGTCGGCGCCGGGTTTCTCGTGTCCGAGCGGCACGTGCTGACCTGCGCGCACGTCGTCCGCGGCAGCGGCGGCGCGCCTGTCACCGTCTCCTTCCCGCACCGCGAGGACCTCGGCACGGTGGGCGCCGCCGTCGGGGCGCACGGCGGCTGGGACGGGCACGGCGACGACGTGGGCGACCTCGCCGTCCTGGAGCTGGAGCACGCGGTGCCGGTGCGGCCCGCCGAGTTCGCGGCGCCCGACGACGCGTACACGGAACCCCGTCCACGGCTCCTCGCGTACGGATTCCCCAAGGGGTACCGCGAGGGCACCCTCGCCGAGTACCGCGCGACCGCCGCCCAGCGGATCGCCGACGAGTGGGTCCAGCTGGAGGCATGGAGCGCTCACGGGCAGCCCCTGGCACCGGGGTTCAGCGGCGCGGCGGTGGCCCTCGCGGACAGCAACCGGGTCGTGGGCATGGTGTCGGCCGCCACCCGCGCGTCCAGCGGCGTACGCAACGGCCGGATGCTGCCCACCTCCGTCATGGCCCGCTACTGGCCGCCGCTCGGCGACCTGGTCCCCACCCCCGGCCATCAGCGGGCCGCGAAGGAACGGCTGCGCGCCCTGGTGGACCGGGCGGCGGACACCGGCGCGGCCCGCGACCCGGAGCGGCTGTACCGCGACGCGGTGGGCCCGCTCGGCCCGCCCGTGCCGCCGGAGGGCTTCGGCTCGCTCTGGTCGGCGGCCTGGTACGTGCTCTCGGAGGTCGACGACCCGGACGCGGTGGCGCGCCTCGCCGACCGACTCGCGGGCCTGCTCGAAGCGCCGTCGGCCCCCGCCCCACCGAAACCCGGCGCGTTACCGGCCTGGTCCCCCATCCTCGTCGAGATCGACCACAGCGGTGCGGGCGACGACCAGCTCCTGGTCGAGGTGTCCGCGTACCGCGAGGGCCTGCGCCACCCCGTCGGCTCGCACACCCTGCCCGCCGGTCACGTCCGCGCGTACGTCCAGGAGCTCGTCGACGACGCCTTCTCCCATCTCGCTCCCGGCACGGACGAGTTGCTGGCGTTCGTGCTGCCCCGGGCGCTGCTCAACTGGCCGGTGGCCCAGTGGGAGTGCGGTGCCGACGACCCGACCCCGCTCGGCTGCTCGTACCCCCTGGTCGTGACCGACCGGTCCCGACGCAAGGGCGGCCTGCGCCACCGCCTCGCCCGCAAGTGGGAGCACCTGGACGAGCGGCACACGACCGTCCTGCACCGCGTCGAGTGCGGCACCCAGGAGAAGCCGAACAAGCTGCGGTTCCGGCTGCGGCGCGACGGCGCGGATCTGGCGGGGTTCGCGGCGCCGCCGCGCGCCGACCGCGCGGGGCCCGACGCCGACGTGACGCACTTCGACGTCTCGCTGACCGCGCCGGTGCCGGTCCTCCTGTGGCCGCGCACGGGCTGCGCGGACCCCGGCCACCGGAGCGACACGAGCTGCGCGGGCTCCGACTTCCTCGACCGCATCGCCGCCCACGTCGAAGGCCGTCCGCCCGCCGAACTCCCCCGCACCATCCTGACGTTGCGCGAGACCGCGGAGGCGTCGGACGAGCCGGACACGCACTGGGCCCGGGACGTCCAGCTCCTCTGGGACGACCCGCGCTGCTTCCCCGACGCACCCGCCGCCCACCACCGCTCCCCCGTCGCCTGAGCCCGTCGCGGTACGCCTGAGTCCGACACCCGAATACGGAGAACCCCGATCATGTCCCTGTGGCCCGTCTACACCGGCACGAACGAGCCCCACGACGGGATCAACGAGCTGCCCGAGCCGCCGCCCTGGCGCGCCTTCGACGGCGGCCCGGTCCTCGACACCCCCACGGACGACGGCTCGGCGACCTCCCCGGACCGCGTGCACCGGGCGCACACCTACCGGGCCACGGAGACCTGCGTCCAATTGGTCAACGCCGCGCTGTACTTGCGGCGCCCGCTCCTGGTGACGGGCCCTCCCGGCAGCGGCAAGTCGAGCCTCGCGTACGCGGTGGCACGGGAGTTGGGCCTGGGCCCGGTCCTGCGCTGGAACATCACGAGCCGCAGCGCCCTGCACGACGGCCTCTACCAGTACGACCCGCTGTCGCGCCTCTACGCGGCGGGGCGCGCGCCCAGAGCGCGGGCGGCGCGGGACGGCGCGGGCGTCGAGGACCACCTCCGCCTGGGCCCGCTCGGCACCGCGCTCCTCCCCTACCGCCGGCCCCGCGCGCTCCTCATCGACGAGATCGACAAGAGCGACCTCGACCTGCCCAACGACCTCCTGAACATCCTGGAGGAGGGCCAGTACGAGATCCCCGAGCTGGTACGGATCGCCAAGCACACCCCGAAGGCCGAGCTCCTGGCCGACGGCTCGGACGACCCGGTGACGGTCGAGCGCGGCCGGGTGCGCTGCCGGGCCTTCCCGTTCGTCGTCCTGACCAGCAACGGCGAGCGCGAGTTCCCGCCCGCGTTCCTGCGCCGCTGCGTCACGCTGCGCCTGCGCCAGCCGCGCGACGAGCACCTGGAGGAGATCGTCCGGGCCCACCTCGGCGAGCCCGACGCCTACGCCCGCACGCTCATCGCCCGCTTCCTGGAACGCGGCACCGGCGGCGAACTCGCCACGGACCAGCTCCTGAACGCGATCTACCTGACCGGCGCGGCAGGCCTCGACGCGACCTCCCGCGACGAACTCGCCCGCCAGCTGATGCCGTATCTGACCCAGGCCGCAGACCTGGACCCGAATGCACTCTGACCGGCCCCGGCACCGGGGCCCCGTGACGCGACTCACCGATCTCCTCGCGGAGACGGCGGGCGGTGCACGTCCGACATTGACCGAGCCGACCCGACACCCGTTACTGACACGGAAGTTGATGCCACATCTGACACGGGCCGCAGATTCCCACCCCTCTGCCCCGCCTCCGCGGCGGGGCCCCGGCGCGCAGCTCGCCTGTCTCCCCACCACGGAGGCGGCGGACGACGCATGCCTGACATCAGCCGAGCCGGCGAAACGCCGCTGGCCGGCATGGCAGTTGGCGCCTTACCTGACACAGGCAACGGACCCCTATGCGCGCTGACCCGCCCCCGCGGCGGGGACCCGTCGCGCGGCTCGCCGATCTGCTTGCGGAGGCGGCGGGCGGTGCACGTCCGACGTCGGTCGAGCTGGCCGAACTTCTGTGGCTCGCGGGGCAGATGGGCGGCGAGGTGACGCCGCCGGATGCCTCCGACGTCGTGCCGTCCGGGCCGCCACCCGCGCCGCCATCGGAGGACCCGCCGCGTCCACAGCCCGCCGAGCCCACGCCTGCCCCCGCACCGGACGACCGGGTGCCGCTGCGGCTGCCTGCTCCGGCGGGCCGTGACGCCGCGGGGGCGTCCGCCACGCCTGCGGTCCCGTCGGGCACCCCCGACGCACCGGACGCGACCGCTCACACCCCGGTCCGGGTCCCCGTCCCCCCGATGGTGACGCACCCCCTCACGCTGCAACGCGCCCTGCGTCCCCTGAAGCGCCGCGTCCCCTCCCCCGTGGGGCAGGTCATCGACGAGGAGGCCACGGCCCACCGCATCGCCCGCCTGGGCGGCCACCCGCGTGGCTGGCTTCCGGTCCTGCGGCCCGCCGAAGAGCGCTGGCTGCGTCTGTGCCTGGTGTACGACGCGGGCCCCACGATGCCGATCTGGCGCCCCCTGGTCCACGAACTCCACACGGCGCTCGCCCAGTCCGGCATCTTCCGCACGGTGGAGCTGCACCGGGCGGAGCCGGACGGCACGGTGCCGCCCCAGGCCGCCCACGCCCCCGCGTCGGGCCGCACGGTCACCCTCGTGATCAGCGACTGCATGGGCCCGCAGTGGCGGCAGGGCGCGGCGGGCACCCGCTGGTACCGCACGCTGCGGCGCTGGGCGGCGCGGATGCCGGTGGCCGTGATCCAGCCACTGCCGGAACGCCTCTGGCGCACCACGGCGCTGCCCACGACCCCCGGCTCGCTGTCGGCTCCCCACCCGGCTTCGCCGTCCGCGGCCCTTACCTTCACGCCGTACGCCGCCTCGGACGCGCCGCCCGCCGGGGCGATGCCGGTCCCGGTCCTGGAACCCGCCGGACCGTGGCTCGCCCACTGGGCTGCGCTGGTGGCGGACGCGGGCGGGGCGCAGCTGCCGGGGGCGGTGGGGTGGCTCGGACCCGGCCCGCAGCCTCCGGCGTTCGATGCCGATGCCTCGGACATCGGCGACCTCACCGCCGAGGACCTCGTACTCCGCTTCCGCTCCACGGCGTCCCCGGCGGCCTTCCGCCTGGCGGGCCATCTGGCCGTGGGCGAGCCGCAGTTGGGGGTGATGCGGCTCGTACAGGCCGCAGTGGAGGAACACCCGCGCCCCCAACACCTCGCGGAGGTGATCCTCAGCGGGATGATGCTGGCTTCGGACACGGGCCCCGGGTCGTACGAATTCCGCGACGGGGTGCGGGAGTTGCTGCTGCGCACTCTGCCGCGTACCGCTCGCGGTCGTACGCGGGAACTCCTCGCCCGGGTGGGCGGGCTGATCGACGATCGGGCGGGGACGGCCCCCGGGGAGCTGCGGGCGGTGGCCGCTTCCGGGGGTGACACCGCCTCCGGGGGCGGCACCGGACCGAAGACCCCGGTGGGCGACCCCTTCGCTTCGGTCACCCCGGAGAGCGTGCGACAACTGGGCGGCGGCGGCCGTGACCCGCGGCTTCTCGGTGACCGCTACCGCATGGTGCGGCAGATCGGGCAGAGCGGCAACGTGTGGCTCGCGGAGGATCTGCGCCGGGACGGAACACCCGTGGTGGTGCAGCGCTACCCGCAGGCACCGCAGTGGCTCCGCCTCGACTTCACCCGGGCCGCACGGCAGCTGTCCCGGTTCCGCCACGCGCAGGTGGCCGCCGTGCTGGACTACGCGAACGGTGAAGTTCCGTACGTGGTCATGGAGTTCGTCGAGGGCCGCACCCTCGCGGAGCTCCTCGCGGACCACCCGCACGGGCTGCCCGTCCCCCTCCTCCTGGACCTCATCCCGCCGCTCGCCCGCGCGATCTCCGCCCTGCACGCCGAAGGCCTGACCCATGGCGCGCTCTCCCCCGTCTTCGTGCTGCTCCCGCCACAAGGGGGCGCCGTCCTGTGCGGCTTCACGCTCATCCCGTACGACGAGGAGAGCGGCTCCGCCGACCTCGGGGCGCTCGGCCTCCTCGTACGCCACATGTACGCCGGCACCCAAGGAGCCGCCGGGCTGAACCCGACGAGTCCGCCCGGAGCACCCGAGCGCCGCAGCATCGGGGAGACGCTGCTGCCGGCCGTCGTGAACCTCGCCTCCAGCGACCCGGAGCTCCGGCGCGATGCCCTCCGGCGGCTCACCCAGCTCTCCGCGCCCGAGTCGCGCGAGCGCACGTACTCCCTGCTGGGGCCCTTGCGCGTCACCCGCGACGGCCGCCCGCTCGCCACCGGCAGCAGCCGGGAGCAGGCCATGCTCTGCATGCTGCTGCTCCGGCGCGGCCGAGGCGTGTCCCGCGACGAGCTGATCCAGGGCCTGTGGGGTGCGGGGGCCGAGCCCGCCGACGCGTCCCGGCTCCTGGGCACGTACGCGTCCCGCCTGCGCAACGCGCTCGGCCCCGACTCCGTGGTGACGGGGAGCGGCATGTACTCGCTGTCCCTCCCGACGGGCCCCGACGTCGTCGACCTGTTCCGCTTGCAGCGACTGCACGACGACGCCCGTGACGCCCGCTTCGCGGGAGACTTCACCCGCGCACGCGAGCTCGTACGGTCCGCCCTGGGCCTGTGGCGCGGCACTCCGCTGGACGGCATCCCCGGCCCGGCGGCCCAGGCCGCCCGCGCCGACATCGACCGCCTGCGGCAGTCCCTCCTCCACACGCAGCTGGAGCTGAACCGGGAGCTCGGCGCGACCGAGCAGGAGCAGACGGAACTGGACGAACTGCTCCAGGAGTTCACCCACACCGAGGACGAGGTGCTCGCCCCCCACGAGGAACTGCCCAGCGCCCAGCTCGACGACCTCGGCGTCAACCGTGAACTGCCGGACGACCAGCCGACACCCCCGGCTACGACCCTCACCTTCGAGTACCTGACCCGCCCCTCGGGAACCCAGCCGGAGACCCTGCACAAGCTGGGCCGGGCGATCTCGCACCTCCTCATCACGGGCGGCATCGGCCCCGACCACTTCGAGCTGCGACCCCGCGCCCGCGGCTGGGACGTGGCCATCGCCCCGGAGGTCCACGTCCTGCACGCACTGACGGCGACGATCCAGCAACTCCCCTCGGCTCTCGCCGAGTTGCCGGAAATCGGCCTGGGCGTCACCGTCACCCACGAGCCCGACCCCACGGTCTCCGCCCTCACCTTCCCCGACGAGCTGCGGCACCTCTTCCACCGCCCCGGCAGCCGCGCCACCGTGATCGTCTCGAACGACCTGCACGACAGGCTCAGCCGCTCGGGCCGCGGGGGCGACGCCCGGTTCGAGCCGGTCCCGCAGTCCGACGACTGGTACTGCGAGGTCACCGCGACCGCGGAACCCGTGCCATCGGGCACGGCCGACCCCGCCGCCCTGCGTGCCCTGTTCGCCGATCGCAGCGCCGTGATCCTCGGCTTCGACGGCCCGGTCGTGCCGCTCTACTCCGCCTCGCAGGCGCGCGCCGCCGCCCTCAACCTGATGGGCCCCATCACGGAGTCGCGGGAGGTGGGGGGCGCCCTGGAGGGCAGGGCGCCGCTGCCGGGCGAGCTGGAAGGGTACGAGGGTTCGGTGCACCCGATGGACCTGCTCCGCGCCCACCAGGGCCACGAGCTGGCCGACGAACTCCGCACGCGGCTCCTGTACATCGAGCGGCAGAGCCTGACGAACGCCCGGCCGACGCCGCACCTCCCCCAGCTCCTGAACACCCTCATGTCCAAGGGCCTGCGCGTCGCGGTCGCCGGGGACTGCGAGTCCGGCGTCATGGCGGACATGCTCTCCAGGCGGGGCCTTGCCGCCATGGTCGGCGGCGGCACGCACGGCCGCCGCGGGAACTCGCCCCTGCTGCCGGACCCCGACTGCCTGCGCCGCGCGCTCCTGGCCCTGGAGACCGATCCGGGGCAGTGCGTGATGGTCGGCTCCTCGTCGGCGGAGCTGCTCGCCGCACGGCGGATCGGGCTGCCGTTCATCGGCTTCCGACGGGACGAGAAGTCCTACCGCAGGCTCCAGGCGGACGGCTGCGAGCAAACGCTGACCTCGCTCTCCCCCTTGATCGACGCGACCCGCGGCACGTGGAACCACCTCAGGCCGAACGACACCACCTGACCCCCCTCACGCCTCCGGCGCCCTGGCGTCGTACCGGGCGAACCTCCGCCACCGCAGCGCCAGCAGCCCCACGGCGACGACGCACGCGATGCCGCCGCCCACGACCGCGAGGCCCGGGGATCCCAGATCCCCCACCGACCCCGCGATGAAGTCCCCGAGCCGGGGTCCGCCCGCCACCACCACGATGAAGACCCCCTGCAGCCGCCCCCGCATCTCGTCCGGCACGGCCGCCTGCAGCATCGTGCTCCGGAACACCATCGAGACGGTGTCCGCGCAGCCCGCGAGCGCGAGGAAGAACAGCCCGAGCCACAGGTTCCGCGTCAGGCCGAAGACGGCGATCGCCGTGCCCCACCCGGCCACCGAGAGGAGGATCGCCAGGCCGTGCCGCCGGATCCGGCCCAGCCACCCGGAGAACACCGCGCCGAGCAGCGCGCCGACCGCGGGCGCGGCGACAAGCAGGCCCACCGTCTTCGCGTCGCCCCCGAACCACACCACCGCCACGGCGGGGAACAGCGCCCGGGGATGCGCGAGCACCATCGCGCACATGTCCGTGAAGAACGTCATCCGCAGGTTCGGCCGCGTGGCCAGGAACCGCAGGCCGTCGATGACCGAGGCCCGCTTCCTGCGCACGCCTTCCACCGAGCCCTCCGGCCGCATCGCGGGCAGCCGCCACATCGCGTACAGCGAGGCGCTGAAGGCCACCGCGTCCACCGTGTACGCCGCCTGATAGCCCCACAGGCCGACGATGAGCCCGCCCAGCATGGGGCCGAGCATCGTGCCCCCAGTGGTGGTGATCGACGACAGCGCGTTGGCGGCGGGGAGCTGCTCCGCCGGAAGGAGCCGCGGGATCATCGACGAGCGCGCCGGCGAGTTCAGCGCCCCGCAGACCGCCTGCAGCGCGACCACGGAGTACAGGAACCACACGTGGTGGAAGCCGGCGAACGCACCCGCGGCCAGCGCGACCGAAAGGGCGCACGAGCCGAGCGACGAGAACAGGCCCAGCTTCCGCCGGTCCACGGTGTCCGCGATCGCGCCCCCGTACAGGCCGAAGACCACGAGGGGGACCAGCGAGAAGAGTCCCACCAGGCCGACCGAGAAGCTGGAGTGCGTGATGTCGTAGACCTGGAGGGAGACCGCCAGCGCGGTCATCGCCTGGCCGATCCAGGAGATCGTGTTGCCGAACCAGAGGCGGCGGTAGTCGACGGACGTACGCAAAGGAGTCAGATCGGCGAGTATCCGCCTTTTCGTGACGGGCCCCTGAGGCTCCACTGGTAGCGGGGGCAGCGGGGGGCTGTTGTCGGCTTCGGGTATGTGGGAGCCGTCGGCTTCGTCTTCTTCCGGGGGCGTATGCGTCACACGCGATGCTAACTTCGCCGTCCCAGACGCGATCAAGACCACCCGTGCGGCGGCGCCCCGCCCGGCTCAGCCCAACGCGCGCGCCGCCCGCGGCCACCGCACGATGCGAGACAGGACCGTCGTCCGACGGTCCGTACGGTCTGCGCTCTCGGGAGGATCTGCCATGACCGTCAGTCTGGAGCAGTTGCGTCGCTGCCACATCGCCGTCGACCTGGGTGCCGCGAGGACCCGGGTGTTCGTGAAGGGCGCGGGTCTCGTCGTCGACGAACCCAGCGCCGCCGCCGTGAACACCCGGACGGGCGCCCTCATCGCGGTCGGCCAGTTCGCCGAGCAGATGACGGGACGTACGCCGGACTACATCCGGGTCGTACGGCCGGTCTCCGGCGGCACCGTCGTCGACATCGAGATGGCCCAGCGCATGCTGCGCCACCTCCTCGGCGAGAAGCTCCGCCGCACCCTGCGCCGCAAGCCGCGGCTGCGCGCCGCCGCCTGCACGCCGCACGACGCGGACCCGCTGGCGCAGCGCGCCGCCGTCGAGACGATGGTCGGGCTCGGGGCGCGCCGGGTCGAGCTGGTGGACACGCTCATCGCGGCGGCGGTCGGCTGCGGGCTGCCCGTCGAGCGGCCGGAAGCGACGATGATCCTGGTGTGCGGGGCCGCGACCACGCAGGTCGCGGTGTTGTCCCTGGGGTCGATCGTCACGGCCCAGCGGATCCCGGTCGGCGGCGAGGCCATCGACCACGCGATCGTCCAGCACCTGCGCCACCACCACGAGCTGATGCTGCCCAGCCAGTCGGTACGTCCGCTCCAGCTCGCCCTGCGCGGCAACGGCCTCACGTCACAGGGGCCCGAGTCGACGGAGATCCACGGCCGTGACGTGGCCACGGGCCTCGCCCGGTCGGTGCACGTCGACACCGCCGCCGTCCGCGACGCGATCCACACCCCGCTCACCGCCGTACTGGACGGCATCGGCAAGGTGCTGCGGGACTGCCCGCCGGACCTGGTGGCCGACCTGGCCGATCGCGGGATCATGATGGTCGGCGGCAGCGCGCTGCTCCCGGGGCTCGACCAGATGCTGCGGGACGCGACGGGGATGCCGGTGGAGATCGCCGAACGGCCCGACGTGTGTGCCGTGCTCGGGCTCGGGGCGATGCTGGAGGGCAAGATCCAGCCCCTGGTGCTCAACCCGCTCTCCGGCTGACCCAGGGCTTCCGCCGGCCCTGTCTCTGGCTGAACTTCACCGGTTCGGGGCTCACCGCGGGCGATGCTCTGTACGAACGTCAGTGGGGATTTCTGCTTCTGGAGGGGGCGTGGACGGTGGTCTCGTTGCTGAGCCTGGTCAAGAAGGCGCGAGGCGGCGGGGCGGGACCGGGGCCGAGCGGCGCCGCGCGATGAACGGCGACGACCTGCCGCTGCCCCTCGTGCCCCTCCTGGACGCGGTGCTGGGCGTCGGCTCGGACCTCGAACTGCACACCACGCTCCAGCACATCGTGGAGAGCGCGGCCGAGCTGACCGGCGCCCGGTACGGCGCGCTCGGCGTCATCGACCCCGGGCACGGCAAGCTGACCGACCTGTTCACCACGGGCCTGACCACGGCCGAGCGCGAACGCATCGGCCCCCTCCCCGACGGCCACTCGGGTCTCCTGGGCACCCTGATCCGCGAGCCACGGCCGCTCCTCCTGGACGACCTGACGGCGGACCCGCGCTCGTGCGGGGTCCCGCCGGGGCACCCGGAGATGCACAGCTTCCTGGGCGTGCCGGTGAACGTCCACGACGAGGCGTTCGGCAACCTCTACCTCACCGAGAAGCGCACGGGCCGCTTCACGGAGGACGACCTCCAGCTGCTCCGCGTCCTCGCGAGCCAGGCGGGCATCGCGATCGGCAACGCCCGTCTGTACGAGGCGGCCCGGCAGCGCGAGCGGTGGATCGACGGCGCGGCGGCGGTCACCACGGCCCTGCTGACCGGCGAACCGGCGGCCGACGCCCTGATGACGGTCGCCGAGCAGGCCCGCATCCTCGCGAGCGCGTCGGCGGGGGTGATCCTGCAGCCCACGGACCAGGGCGGCATGCGGATCGTCGCGGCGGCGACGGAGGCGGAGGACGGCATCACGCCCCCGAGCGAGGCGGAGGCCCACCCCCACGCCCTTCAGAACGACCTCATCGGCACGACCATCGAGCCCGGCAGCGCGGTCCTCGAGCAACTGCTCGGGGGTGAGCCGGTGTTCATCGAGGACTCCGCGACCGACCCCAGGATGACCACGCACGTGCGGACCAACTTCGGGCCCAGCATGATGCTGCCGCTCCAGGCGGGCGGGCGGCTCATCGGGACGCTCGCCCTGCCCCGCCGCAGGGGCGAGCGCCCCTACACCTCCGTGGAGCGTCTCCTGGCCACCCAGTTCGCCTCACAGGCCGCCCTGGCCCTGGTCCTGGCGGACGCCCAGCAGAGCCGGCAGCGCCTGGCGGTGTTCGAGGACCGCGACCGCATCGCGCGCGACCTGCACGACCTCGTCGTCCAGCGGCTCTTCGCCACCGGCATGATGCTGGAGTCGACCCGGCGCAGGGACACCTCGCCCCAGGTGGAGTCCACGCTCGACCAGGCCGTGGACGAGCTGGAGTCGACGATCCAGGAGGTCCGTACGGCGATCTTCGCGCTCCAGCAGCCGCCGGCCGACGCCCCGACCACGTTCCGCGGCAAGGTGCTCCGCGAGACGGCGGGCGCGGCGGCCGTGGTCGGCGTGCAGCCCTCCGTGCACTTCACCGGCGCCGTCGACGCCCGCGTCACGGACCCGGCGGCGGGCCATCTCCTCGCCGCCCTGCGCCGCGCCCTGGCCGCCGCGTCACGCCGCCCCGACGTGACGCGCATCGAGGTGGCGGTGGACGCGCGGGCGACGCTGCCGGACGGCCGGACGGGCGTACGTCTGACGGTCTACGACGACGGCACGACGGACGGTGTCGGATCGGGCACGACGACCACCTGGCAGGCACCGCTCTAGACGGCTCTGGACGGCGGCCGTGCGCCCGGGGCAGGGGCCCTGCCTAAGCCGCTTCGTACTGGTGCGAAGGGCCGCCGCGCCACGTCACCCACGCGGGATCGTCCAGGAGTTCCTCCGCGTCCGGCAGCCCGGCCACCCGCAGGAACTCGACCACGTCCGCGTCCGAGTGCGCGAGGCCGAGGATCTGCCCGTGGACCGTCACCCGGCGGCCTCCGGTGCCCGAGGGCGGATGCACGGCCACCGGCACGGCCGCCGTGGATCCGGCGTGCGCGTTCACCGACGCTTCCGCGATTGCATGTACCAGGCCGCTGCCAGGCCGATGACCACCAGGACGATCAATATCTTCATGAGGCCCTGCTGCCCCGGATCCCGGGCCTGAAGCTCACCCGCGCGTCACTTCAAAGAGAAGGACGGGGAGGTTTGCGCTGTTGACGCAGGTGGAATCGTTCCTGCGCCCCAGCGCTTCGGTGGGGCGGGTGGGACTCGAACCCACGGCCGACGGATTATGAGTCCGCTGCTCTAACCGGCTGAGCTACCGCCCCTAACGGCGCGTCGCGCACATTTGTGCGCGCCGTCTGCCGCAGCATAGCCGCTCATACGATCTCCTGCTTCGGATGGTCGGCATCGCTCGACCATGAGGACCGCAGTGCTGCCCGCATGGTTCCACCAGGCACGAAAAAGGACCCCTGAGGGCAATCCCAGGGGTCCTTCCTCACAGCTCTCCCGACTGGACTCGAACCAGTAACCTGCCGGTTAACAGCCGGCTGCTCTGCCAATTGAGCTACAGGAGACCGAGCTCCCCCGACTGGACTCGAACCAGTAACCTGCCGGTTAACAGCCGGCTGCTCTGCCAATTGAGCTACAGGGGATCGTCTCGTTGCATCGAACGCAGCTACCTGGGAACTCTCCAGGCGGCGGGCGGTCGCTGCGACACATACATTAGCGCAAGCAGGGGGGTGCTCCGCCAATCGGTATCCCCACCGCCCCCACGGGGCAACAGACGAGCGAACAGACGATCGATGCCGAGGCAAGGGAAGGGTGGCAGCCATGCGCTACCGGCTCACATTCGTCGCGGGAGTGGCTCTCGGGTACGTGCTCGGTACCCGGGCAGGCCGCGAACGCTACGAGAAGCTGAAGAAGTCCGCCCGCGAGTTCGCGCAGAACCCGGCCGTGCGCAACACGGTGGAGTCCGCGACACAGCAGGGCCGCGACGTGGCGGGCAAGGCCTTCCACTCCGTGTCCGAGAAGGTCGGCGACCGGGTCCCCGACTCGGTGGCCGACCGGGTGCGGTCGCTGCGCGAGCGCGGGCAGGGCAGTGGCGAGGACGACTGGGGCACCAGTAATACGTGACCGGGGCGGCTCCTGGGAGCTGAGGTACGGGACACGTCGCGCGGTGCGGCAGAATTCCTGGCATGGGGATAGTCGCAGGGTTGGACAGTTCGCCCGATTTCACGCGCATCGTGGTCTGTGACGCGGACACGGGCGCCGTACTCAAGCAGGGCTATGCCCCGCATCCGACGGAAGGCCCCGATGGCGGCGGCCGTCCGTCGGACGTGGATCCGCAGGCCTGGCTGCTCTCGCTCGGTGAGGCAGCGGGCGGCGGGCTGCTCGAAGGCGTACAGGCGATCGGCGTCTCGGCGCAGCAGAACGCGGTCATCCCCCTGGACCAGCACGGCAACACCGTGCGGCCCGCGCTCGTCGGCAACGACCGGCGGGCGCAGGTCGCCGCAGCCGACCTGATCGACGGGCTCGGCAGCCGCGAGGCCTGGGCGCAGGCCGTCGGCTGCGTCCCGCAGGCGGCGCATCCCGTGACGAAGCTGCGCTGGCTGGCGAAGAACGAGCCGGAGGCGGCCCAGCGCGTCGCCTCCCTCATGCAGGCGCACGACTGGCTGGTGTGGCAGCTGCTCGGGCGGCCCGCGCGGCGCACGAGCGACCGGGGCGGGGCCTCCGGGACCGGCTACTGGTCGGCGGCGACGGGTACGTACCGCCCCGATCTCGTCGAGCTCGCGCTCGGCCACCAGGCGATGCTGCCCGAGGTGATCGGTCCCGCCGAGGCGGCGGGGACGACGCCCGAGGGGCTGCTGATCTCGGCGGGGACCGGCGAGACGATGGCGGCGGCGTTCGGGCTCGGGGTCCAACAGGGCGACGCGGTCGTCTCGTTGGGGGCTTCGGGGTCCGTGATGGCCGTGCACCACGAGGCCCTGGTCGACGCGAGCGGGACGATCACCTCGCTCGCGGACGCCACCGGCATGCATCTGCCGGTGGTGCACACGCTGAACGCCGTGCGGGTGCTGCGCGGCGCGGCCGAGATGCTCGGGGTGGCCGATCTGGAGGGGCTCTCGGAGCTGGCCATGAAGTCGACGCCGGGAGCGCACGGGCTCGTACTCCTGCCGTATCTGGAGGGTGAGAAAACGCCGAATCTGCCGCACGCGGCGGGCACCCTGACCGGGCTGCGGCGGGAGTCGATGCGGCCCGAGCATCTGGCGCGGGCGGCCTTCGAGGGCATGCTGTGCGGGCTCGGGGACGCGCTGGACGTACTGCGGGGCCGGGGCGTGGAGGTGCGCCGGGTCTTCCTGCTCGGCGCGGCGGCCGAGCTGCCGGCGGTGCAGGCCGCGGCGCCGATGCTGTTCGGCACGCAGGTCGTGGTGCCGCAGCCAGCGGACTACGCGGCGATCGGTGCGGCGCGGCAGGCGGCGTGGGCGCTGAACGGCCAACTGCCCTACTGGCAGGGCGCGACCGCGCAGGTATTCGAGCCGGGCGACGAGCACGCCGTGGGGCAGGCGGTGCGACAGCAGTACCGGACCGTGCGGGAGCAGACCCATCCCGGGGCATTCGAGGCGAGCGGCTACTGAGGGGCGCCCCGTCAGGGGGCGCCGGGAGCCGTTCTGTACTCGGGCAACATTTTTACCCGGTCATGGCTTAATCGGTTGCGCATGCCCGGGTGCGGTACCCGAGTATGGAGGGCGCCCACGCCAGAAACCCCGTCCACGCCTCTCGAGAGACCCCGTGCTCATACGACTCCTACGGGCCCATCTGGGTCCGTACAAGAAGCCCATCGCCCTGCTGGTGCTGCTGCAGTTCCTGCAGACCTGCGCCTCGCTCTATCTGCCCACGCTCAACGCCGACATCATCGACGAGGGTGTCGTGAAGGGCGACACGGGCTACATCCTGTCGTTCGGCGGCATCATGATCGCCGTCACCGTCGCCCAGGTGGTCTGCAACGTCGGCGCCGTCTACTACGGCGCCCGCACCGCGTCCGCGCTCGGCCGCGACGTCCGGGCCGCCGTCTTCGACCGCGTGCAGTCTTTCTCCGCACGGGAGTTGGGGCAGTTCGGCGCGCCGTCGCTGATCACCCGGACCACGAACGACGTCCAGCAGGTGCAGATGCTGGTCCTGATGACGTTCACGCTGATGGTGTCGGCGCCGATCATGTGCGTCGGCGGCATCATCATGGCCCTCGGCCTCGACGTACCGCTCTCGGGTGTCCTGGTCGCGGTCGTGCCCGTCCTCGCGATCTGCGTGAGCCTCATCGTGAAGCGGCTCCGCCCGCTCTTCCGCACCATGCAGGTGCGCCTGGACACCGTGAACCGCGTGCTGCGCGAGCAGATCACCGGCAACCGCGTCATCCGCGCCTTCGTCCGCGACGAGTACGAGCAGGACCGCTTCCGGCGGGCCAACGCCGAGCTGACCGAGGTGTCGCTCGGCACCGGCAAGCTGCTCGCCCTGATGTTCCCGATCGTCATGACCGTCGTGAACGTCTCGTCGATCGCCGTGGTGTGGTTCGGCGCGCACCGCATCGACAGCGGTGGCATGCAGATCGGGGCGCTCACCGCGTTCCTCGCGTATCTGATGCAGATCGTGATGTCCGTGATGATGGCCACCTTCATGTTCATGATGGTGCCGCGCGCCGAGGTCTGCGCCGAGCGCATCGAGGAGGTCCTGGACACCGAGAGCAGCGTGGTGCCCCCGGCCTCCCCCGTACGGAAGCTGCTGCGCCACGGCCACCTGGAGATCCGCGACGCGGGCTTCCGCTACCCCGGCGCCGAGGAGCCCGTCCTGAAGGCCGTCGGCCTGGTCGCACGGCCCGGTGAGACGACCGCCGTGATCGGCTCGACCGGCAGCGGCAAGTCGACGCTGCTCAGCCTCGTGCCGCGGCTCATCGACAGCACCGAGGGCGAGGTCCTGGTGGACGGTGTGCCCGTGCACACCATCGAGCCCGCGCTGCTCGCCAGGACGGTGGGCCTGGTGCCGCAGAAGCCGTACCTCTTCGCCGGCACGGTCGCCACCAACCTGCGCTACGGAAACCCGGACGCGACGGACGAGGAGCTCTGGCACGCCCTTCAGGTGGCCCAGGCCAAGGGCTTCGTGGAAAGCCTGGAGGAGGGCCTGAACGCGCCCGTCTCGCAGGGCGGCACGAACGTCTCCGGCGGTCAGCGCCAGCGCCTCGCGATCGCCAGGACCCTGGTGCAGCGCCCCGAGATCTATCTCTTCGACGACTCCTTCTCGGCCCTCGACTACGCGACCGACGCGGCCCTGCGCGCCGCGCTGGGCCGCGAGACCGCCGAGGCGACCGTCGTGATCGTCGCCCAGCGCGTGTCGACCATCAGGGACGCCGACCGCATCGTCGTCCTCGACGAGGGCCGGGTCGTGGGGACGGGACGCCATCACGAGCTGATGGAGAGCAATGAGACCTACCGGGAGATCGTGCTCTCCCAGCTGACGGAAGCGGAGGCCGCGTAATGCCCCCTGGTGGCATGGGTGGACCCATGATGGGCCCGGACTCCAAGTCCATGGACTTCAAGGGCTCCGGCAAACGGCTCCTCACGCAGTTCAAGCCGGAACGCGCCACGATGTACGGGATGCTCGGCGCCGGAGTGCTCAGCGTGGGGCTCAGCGTGCTCGGCCCGAAGATCCTCGGCAAGGCGACCGACCTGCTCTTCGCGGGCATCGTCGGCCGTGACATGCCGGACGGCATCACCAAGGACCAGGCCATCGAGAGCCTGCGCGACAAGGGCGACGGCGGCATGGCCGACATGCTCTCCGGGGTCGACTTCACGCCCGGCAAGGGCATCGACTTCGGCGCCATGGGCGAGGTGCTGCTCCTCGCGCTCTGCACGTTCCTGATCGCCGGCCTGCTGATGATGGTGGCGACGCGGCTCTCGAACCGTGCCATCAACAAGACCGTCTTCCGGATGCGCGGCGACGTCCAGGCGAAGCTGTCGCGGCTGCCGCTCGCGTACTTCGACAAGCGGCAGCGCGGCGAGGTGCTCAGCCGGGCGACGAACGACCTCGACAACATCGGCCAGACCCTGCAGCAGACCATGGGCCAGCTGGTGAACTCGCTGCTGACCATCGTCGGCGTACTGGTGATGATGTTCTACGTCTCGCCACTGCTGGCCCTGGTGGCACTGATCACCGTGCCGCTGTCGTTCTTCGTCGCGACGAAGGTCGGCAAGCGGTCGCAGCCGCAGTTCGTGCAGCAGTGGAAGACCACCGGCAAGCTCAACGCGCACATCGAGGAGATGTACACCGGGCACACCCTGGTGAAGGTCTTCGGGCGCCAGGACGAGTCGGCGAAGGCCTTCGCCGAGCAGAACGACGCGCTGTACGAGGCCGGGTTCAAGGCGCAGTTCAACAGCGGGGCCATGCAGCCGCTGATGTTCTTCATGTCGAACATCAACTACGTCCTCGTGGCCGTCGTCGGTGGCCTGCGGGTCGCGTCCGGCGCGCTGTCGATCGGTGACGTGCAGGCCTTCATCCAGTACTCGCGGCAGTTCTCGATGCCGCTCACGCAGGTCGCGTCGATGGCGAACCTGGTGCAGTCCGGTGTCGCGTCCGCCGAGCGGGTCTTCGAGCTGCTCGACGCGGACGAGCAGGAGGCCGACCCGGTGCCGGGGATGCGTCCCGACCAGCTGCGCGGCCGGGTCGAGATGGAGAAGGTGTCCTTCCGCTACGAGGAGGACAAGCCGCTCATCGAGGACCTGTCCCTGAAGGTCGAGCCGGGCCACACGGTGGCGATCGTCGGACCGACTGGCGCGGGCAAGACCACGCTGGTCAATCTGCTGATGCGGTTCTACGAGGTCACCGGCGGGCGCATCACGCTCGACGGGGTCGACATCGCGAAGATGTCGCGCGACGAACTGCGGGCAGGCATCGGCATGGTGCTCCAGGACACCTGGCTGTTCGGCGGCACCATCGCGGAGAACATCGCGTACGGTGCGGCCAAGGACGTCACCCGTGAGGAGATCGAGGAGGCGGCGCGGGCGGCCCACGCCGACCGCTTCTGCCGCACGCTGCCCGACGGCTACGACACGGTGATCGACGACGAGGGCACGGGGGTGAGCGCGGGCGAGAAGCAGCTGATCACGATCGCGCGGGCGTTCCTGTCCGACCCGGTGATCCTGGTCCTCGACGAGGCGACCAGCTCGGTCGACACCCGTACCGAGGTGCTCATCCAGAAGGCGATGTCGCGGCTCGCCCACGGGCGGACCTCGTTCGTCATCGCGCACCGTCTCTCCACGATCCGTGACGCGGACACCATCCTGGTGATGGAGGACGGCGCGATCGTCGAACAGGGCACGCATGACGCCCTGCTGGCCGCGGACGGGGCCTATGCCCGTCTGTATGCCGCTCAGTTCGCGCAGGCCGTGGCCGAGGTCGACTAGGCGGGCTGTACCGACTGGCGAACTAGTCGAGGTAGCCGCGCAGTTGGTCCGCGAAGGCGTGGTCCCGCAGCTTGTTGAGGGTCTTGGACTCGATCTGGCGGATGCGTTCGCGTGTCACGCCGAAGATCCGGCCGATCTCCTCCAGGGTGCGGGGCCTGCCGTCCGCGAGGCCGTAGCGCAGCTGGACCACCTTGCGTTCGCGCTCGCCGAGCGTGGAGAGCACCGCTTCCAGGTGCTCGCGCAGGAGGAGGAAGGCCGCCGATTCGACGGGGCTCGTCGCGTCGCCGTCCTCGATGAGGTCGCCGAGTGCGACATCGTCCTCCTCGCCCACGGGCGCGTGCAGCGACACCGGTTCCTGTGCCAGGCGCAGGACTTCGCTGACCCGCTCGGGCGCCAGGTCCAGCTGGGCGGCGACCTCCTCGGGGGTCGGTTCGTACCCCCGCTCCTGGAGCATGCGGCGCTGGACGCGGACGACGCGGTTGATGAGCTCCACGACATGCACGGGGACGCGGATGGTGCGGGCCTGGTCGGCGAGGGCCCGCGACATCGCCTGGCGGATCCACCAGGTGGCGTACGTGGAGAACTTGTAGCCGCGTGCGTAGTCGAACTTCTCGACCGCCCTGATCAGGCCCAGGTTTCCCTCCTGGACGAGGTCGAGCATGGTCAGCCCGCGCCCCACGTACCGCTTGGCGACGGAGACGACCAGGCGGAGGTTGGCCTCGATGAGGCGGCGCTTGGCCATGCGGCCCACGACGACGAGCTTGTCGAGGTCGAGCGCGAGTTGTGAGTCGAGGTCGGTGGCGAGGCGCAGCTTCTCCTCGGCGAACAGACCGGCCTCGACCCCGCGGGCGAGTTCCACTTCCTCCGCCGCCGTGAGCAGGGAGATCCGGCCGATCTCGCGCAGGTACTGGCGGAACAGGTCGGACGACGGGCCGCCGGTGTCGGCGCGGCCACGGGCGGTGGGCGGCGGCACGGGCAGCTCGCTGCTGTCCGGTTCGAGCGCCTCCGGGGCGTCCGGAGGCTCGGGGGCGGCTTCCGCTTCAGGGCTTTCGGTACCTGCCTCCGGGTGCCGCGCGGCGTGACTCTGCGTCGGAACGGCTGCTATGACGTCCGTATCCACCGCCCCTTCCGCTTCCGCGGCAAGGGCGGTCTCGGTTTGGCTGAGGGTCTGGGTCTGCACGGGGGCGACCTCCATGATGATCGCTGCTGAGGCGTGCGGCAGCGGTACAGCGGGATCGGCTTCGACGGCCTCGCCGCTGTCCGTCCCGAACACGATGTGTGGAATCGCGGGTTCACCGGAACCGCATCCGCTGTCTGCGGGCCGGCCGCGCTCCGAGGACTCAGGCACCGGAACCCAGTGTGGGGTACGACACACGGCCGCCACGAGGGGCGTGCGGTGACTTTTTGAGACCGGTGCGTGACCGCGTGGTTACCCGACGGGTAACCAGCCGGACGCTAGACGAACCTCAGAGCGCGTCCGCGCCGCGCTCGCGCAGCGCCTGCGCATACTGCTGGAGGACCCACAACTCGTTCTGCACGGCCGTCAGTTGCGCGGGGTCACCCTGCGCGCTCAGACGGGTCAGGCTGCCCTGGACGTCACGGATGCGGCGGTCGACGGCGCGCAGCCGGACCTGGACGAGCTGGATACCCGCATACATCTCGTCCACCGTCTTGCGCAGGATCGCCTCGACGGCCAGCTCGGTGACCATGGCGCGGACCGTGTCGTCCGGTGCGGCGTCCAGGACACGGGCGAGGTAGGTCTGCGACTCGGGGATGCCGGCCTCGGCTCCGCCCGCCTCCTCGATGCACTGGCGCACCGCCGCGTACGGAGGGGCGGTGAACTCGTCCACGCCGTACGCGTCGAAGGCCGGGGAGACCAGCTCCGGGCGCTGCAGGGCCAGCTTGAGCAGCTCGCGCTCGGTGCGGTGGGCGGGGCTGCGCAGGGTGAGCGCGGGGCCGGAGTGCGCCGACGCCGCCGAGGGCCCGTACTGCTGGTTCTGCTGCGGGCGCTGCTGCTGCGGGGCCGGGCCCCGGCCGCCCCGGTCACGGGCCCAGCGAGCGAGCTGGGCGACGCGCTTGACCACGAACTGGGTGTCCAGGATGCCGAGCATCCCGGCGAGCTGGACGGCCACCTCGTGCTGCGCGCCGCTGTTCTTGATGCGGGCCACGACCGGCGCCGACTCGTCCAGGGCGGCGGCGCGGCCCGCGGGGGTCTCCAGGTCGTACCGCCCGACGATCTGGCGCAGCGCGAACTCGAAGAGCGGCGTGCGGGGTTCGACGAGGTCGGCGACCGCACCGTCCCCCTTGGCCAGGCGCAGCTCGCAGGGGTCCATGCCGTCGGGCGCGATGGCGATGTACGTCTCGGCGGCGAACTTCTGGTCGTCCTCGAAGGCGCGCAGGGCGGCCTTCTGGCCTGCCGCGTCGCCGTCGAAGGTGAAGATCACCCGCGCCGAGCCGTTGTCCATCAGGAGGCGGCGCAGGATCTTGATGTGGTCGCCGCCGAAGGCGGTGCCGCAGGTCGCGATGGCCGTGGTGACACCGGCGAGGTGGCAGGCCATGACGTCCGTGTACCCCTCGACGACGACCGCGCGGGAGGTCTTGGCGATCTCCTTCTTGGCCAGGTCAACGCCGTAGAGCACCTGGCCTTTCTTGTAGATCGGCGTCTCGGGGGTGTTGAGGTACTTGGGGCCGTTGTCGTCGTCGCGCAGCTTGCGCGCGCCGAAGCCGACGACCTCGCCGCTGATGTCGCGGATCGGCCACATCAGACGGCCGCGGAAGCGGTCGATGGGGCCGCGGCGGCCCTCCTGGGAGATCCCGGAGAGGATGAGCTCCTTGTCGGTGAAGCCCTTGCCGCGCAGGAACCGGGTGAGGTGGTCCCAGCCCGCCGGGCTGTAGCCGACGCCGAAGTGCGCGGCGGCGGCCTGGTCGAAGCCGCGCTCGGCCAGGAACTTGCGGCCGATCTCCGCCTCGGGGCTCTCCAGCTGGTCGACGTAGAACTGCGCGGCGATCTTGTGGGCCTCGACGAGGCGGATGCGCTCGCCACGCTGGCTCGTGGGGTTGTACCCGCCCTCTTCGTACCGCAGCGTGATGCCCGCCTGGGCGGCGAGGCGCTCGACCGTCTCGGAGAAGGTGAGGTGGTCGATCTTCATCACGAAGGCGATCGTGTCGCCGCCTTCCTGGCAGCCGAAGCAGTGGAAGAGACCCTTGCTCGGGCTGACCTGGAAGGACGGTGACTTCTCGTCGTGGAAGGGGCACAGACCCTTGAGGTTGCCGCCGCCCGCGTTCCGCAGCTGGAGGTAGTCGGAGACCACGGCGTCGATCGGGACCGCGTCCCGAACCGCCTTCACGTCCTCGTCATTGATCCTGCCTGCCACGTGGGAATACTACGGCCCTGCTGTGACACTCCCGCCCGGCCCGTCACCCGAGCAGTGACTCCAGGGGGACGGACGGGTCGGAGAGGGACTCGGCCGGAGGCCTCGCCCCCGCGCGGATCAGCTTCTGGATGGTGTCCGTGACGTCCCACACATTTACGTTCATGCCGGCGAGGACCCGGCCCTCGCTGAGCCAGAAGGCGACGAACTCCCGCTTCCCGGCGTCGCCTCGGACCACGACCTGGTCGTACGTCCCCGGCGGCGCCCAGCCCGAGTACTCCAGGCCCACGTCGTACTGGTCGGAGAAGAAGTAGGGCACGCGGTCGTACGTGACGTCCTGGCCGAGCATGGCGCGGGCCGCGGCCGGGCCGCCGTTCAGGGCGTTCGCCCAGTGCTCCACGCGCAGCCTCGTGTCGAAGAGCGGGTGCTGGACGGCGGCCACGTCGCCCGCCGCGAAGATGTCCGGGTCCGAGGTCCGCAGGGAGGCGTCGACCACGACACCGCCGCCGTGCGCCCCGTCGGCGATCTCCAGACCGGCGGCCTCGGCAAGCGCGGTGCGCGGGGCGGCGCCGATCGCGGCGAGGACGTCGTGCGCCGGGTGCTCCTCGCCGTCGTCCGTGCGGGCGGCGAGGACCAGGCCGTCCTCCCCCGCGATCTCGGTGAGGGTGGCGCCGAAGTGGAAGCGCACGCCGTGCTCGGCGTGCAGGTCGGTGAACATCTGGCCGACCTCGGGGCCCAGGACCGCGTGCAGCGGGGTGGCCTGCGGCTCGACGACGGTGACCTCCGCGCCGTACGTCCGCGCGGCGGCGGCGACCTCCAGGCCGATCCAGCCCGCTCCGGCGATCACCAGGTGGCCGTTGTCGCGGCCGAGACTGGCCAGAACCTGCCGCAGCCGGTCGGCGTGCGCGAGGCGGCGCAGGTGGTGCACGCCCACCAGGCCGGTGCCGGGGACGTCGAGACGGCGCGGCTCCGCGCCCGTGGCCAGAAGCAGCTTGTCGTAGTGGATGACGTCCCGGTCGCCGAGGCGGACGGCCTTGGCCTCGCGGTCGATGGAGACGACGGTCTGGCCCAGGTGCAGCTCGACGTCCGACTGCGCGTACCAGGAGGGTTCGTGGACGAATACGCTGTCGCGCTCCTCCTTGCCCAGGAGATACCCCTTCGACAGGGGTGGGCGCTCGTACGGGTGGTCGCGTTCGTCGCCGATGAGGATCACCCGGCCGGTGAAGCCCTCGGACCGGAGTGTCTCGGCCGCTTTCGCGCCCGCGAGACCTCCTCCGACAATGACGAACGTCTGATCCGCGTCGACCACTTGATGCCTCCTCAAAGCCTTGCCGTCAGGGGGGAGCGTCCCGCACGGAGCGTGATGGGGGAAGGGGTTGCGACCCGATCCGGCCAGTTTTCGTCACGCCCCGTGGTCGATTGGTTCATTCCGCATATGTCACGGTCCTCTGTGTCAAGAGTGTCTTGCCGTGAGCCTCGCGTGCAGGGAGCGCGCGGCGGCGTCCGTGAGGGACGCGATCTGGTCGACGACCACGCGCAGTGCCGCGCGGTCGTCGCGCGCCGTGTCGTACAGCGCGCGGAACTGCGGGTCGAGTCCTTCGGGGGCGCGGGCCGTGAGCGCCTCGGCCAGTTCGGCGACGACGATCCGCTGGTCGGCGCGGAGCCGCTCCTGGGCGGGGCGCTGCATCACGTAGCGGTCGGCGACGGCCTTGAGGACCGCGCACTCGTGGCGGGCCTCGCGCGGGACGACGAGCTCGGCTGCGTACCGCGTCAGGGGGCCCGTGCCGTACCGCGCGCGGGTGGCGCTCTCCGCGGCGAGGCAGAAGTGGCCGATGAGCTGGCTTGTGGCGTCCTTCAGGCGGCCCTGGGCGATCGCCGAGCCGTCGTACCCATGCGGCCACCACTCCTGGTCCAGGAGGCGGTCGAGGGCCTCGGAGAGCTCTTCGGGGTCGGTGTCCGCGGGCACGTACCGGCCGATGGCGACGGCGAAGATGTCCCGGCGCTCGGGCTCGGCGTGCAGCAGGTTCGGGTCGAGGTGCCCGGCGTGCAGGCCGTCCTCGATGTCATGCACCGAATACGCCACGTCGTCCGACCAGTCCATGACCTGGGCCTCGAAGCACGTACGGCGCCCCGGGGCCTCCTTGCGGACCCAGTCGAAGACCGGCCTGTCGTCTTCGTAGACCCCGAACTTGGGGGAATCCGGGTCGGTGGGGTGGGCGCCGCGCGGCCAGGGGTACTTGGTGGCGGCGTCCAGGGCGGCACGGGTGAGGTTGAGCCCCACGCTGACCAGTTCGTCCGTCTCCTCGCTGCGGACGAAGCGCTTCGGCTCGATGCGGGTGAGGAGGCGCAGCGACTGGGCGTTGCCCTCGAAACCGCCGCAGCTCTCGGCGACTTCGTTCAGCGCCTGCTCGCCGTTGTGCCCGAACGGCGGGTGGCCCATGTCGTGCGAGAGACAGGCCGTCTCCACCAGGTCGGGGTCGCAGCCGAGGGCGGCGCCGAGCTCGCGGCCGACCTGGGCGCACTCCAGGGAGTGCGTCAGACGGGTGCGGGCGCTGGCGTCCCACGCCTCGTTGCTGCGCGTGCCCGGGGTGACCACCTGGGTCTTGCCCGCGAGCCGGCGCAGCGCGGCGGAGTGCAGGACGCGCGCGCGGTCGCGCTGGAAGGCCGTGCGCCCCGGCCGTTTGTCCGGCTCGGTGGCCCATCGCTCGACGGCGGCCTTGTCATAGGCCGCTTCCTGGGACGCGCCAAAGGACGCCTCGTCGTCGTGCGTGTTCGGTGCAGTGCCTTCCATGCACCGACAGTAAACGCAAGCAGTGACAAAGAGGGCTTCAGGGGTCTCTGCGACCGTCAGGCGGAGGCCAGCTGACGGTGCGGAATCTGTGGGGCGGGTGAGGTCGCGGTGGCGGCCGGGGCGGTCGCCGACGCGGTCGCGCGGGCCTGGTCGTAGCGGTGCAGGAGGAGGTGGGCCATCGCCTGGTGGGCGCCGAGCGGGGCCGCCTCGATCCAGGGGGCGGCGTCGGCGCACTGCGTGGCGAAGCGGCCGGGTGCGGTGAAGTACGAGGCCACGGCGGTGCGGTGGCGGCCACGGGCGGCGAGGGCGCGCACCGCGGCGGACACGCTGAGCGGGGCCGCCGGGGTCGGCGTGGCGTACGCGGGGATCACCGGTACGCCGAGCCGCTGGGCGAGGAGGTCCGCCGTACGCCGGGTGTCCGTGGCGGAGTCCGGGTCGCGGGAGCCCGCTGCGGCGAGGACCACCCCGCCGGTGCGCCGCGCCGCCTGGCCGGCACCCGTCGGCCAGCCCGCCTCGACGAGCCGGTCGTGCAGTGCGTCGACGAGCAGGGGGTGCGGGCCGAGCGGGGCCGCGACCCGCGTGTCGAGGTGCGGGGCGTGGGCGGCGGCCTCGGGGATGTCGTGCTTGACGTGGTAGCCGCGGCTCAGCAGCAGCGGCACGAGGACGGCGGAGCCGGTGGCTTCGGCGAGGGTGTCGCCGAGCAGCGGCTCGTTCAGCTCGATGTGGCCGAGGCGCACGCCGAGCCCGGGGCGCAGCTCGCGGACCCGTTCGAGGAGCGCCGTGACGGTGGCGAGAGCGCGGGGGTCACGGCTGCCGTGGGCGACCACGACGAGGTCGGGCACCGGTGCGGGGCGGCGCCTGCCGTCGAGCGAGACGAGGGTGAGCTGGCTGACGAGCTGGCTGTTGATCCGGTCCATGAGGTGCGCCGTACTTTCGAGAGGGGTGCTGCCGGACTCATCGCGAAGAGGGTTCGACGGCGTCATGGACCGAGGATGGCCGCGCCGTATTGCGGTCGCGTTGCGCGCCGGTCACGGGCCGTTTCAGCCTGGCTCACCGACGGCTTGGCGGGGCTGTCAGTCCGGCTTCGCGGGGTTGTCGGTGCGGTCGCTTACCGTTGGGGACAGTGATCGGATCGGGGGGATCCGGCCTGGGGCACGGGGGAACGGGATGGAACGGCCGGGGTGGATGCGGCGGACGGGGGCGGCCCGGCCGTCAGGGGTGCGGGGCCCGACCGGCAGATGCGTGGCCCGGCTGCGCCGTCTGCGGCTGCCGCGCACGCGGCGGGGACAGCGGCGGGCCGTGCAGGCCTTCATGGCGGTGTGCGTGGTGGCGCTGCTGCCCGCGACGTGGCTCTTCGTGACGGCGGAGGGCCGGCTGCACACCACGGCCGACGTGCCGCGCACGCGGGTCGCGGTGGTCTTCGGGGCCGGGCTGTGGGAGGGCGAGCCGTCGCCGTATCTCGCGCACCGGCTCGACGCGGCGGCGGAGTTGTACGAGGCGGGGCGGATAGAGGTCGTCCTCGTCACCGGGGACAACAGCCGCGAGGACTACGACGAGCCGGACGCCATGCGCGCGTATCTGACCGAGCGCGGCGTGCCGGGGCGGCGGATCGTCAGCGACTACGCGGGCTTCGACACGTGGGACTCCTGCGTGCGCGCCAAGAAGGTGTTCGGCGTCGACC
Organism: Streptomyces sp. NBC_01283; assembly: GCF_041435335.1. Lineage (NCBI taxonomy): Bacteria > Bacillati > Actinomycetota > Actinomycetes > Kitasatosporales > Streptomycetaceae > Streptomyces > Streptomyces sp. NBC_01283. The sequence goes on along the minus strand of NZ_CP108430.1, from coordinate 6,240,131 downwards.
GGGCGGTGCTGATCAGCCAGGGCTTCCACATACGCAGGGCCGTCGCGCTCTGCCGCGCGGCGGGCGTCGCGTCGTACGGCGTCGGGGTCGACGCCAAGCACGACGCGACCTGGTACTACGGCGGCGCGAGGGAGCTGTTCGCGGCGGGCAAGGCGGCGCTCGACTCGGCGTTTCAACCGGATCCGCGGTTCCTCGGGCCCCGGGAGCCGGGCGTGGACCGGGCGCTGGCCGCACCTCGCTGAGCCTGGGCCTTGAGCGGGGTGCGGGGGTGCGTCTGCCTTCTTCCGCTCGTCCGCCGGCTGCGGGTTGTGGCCCGTCCTCGCGCAGTTCCCCGCGCCCCTGACGGGGCACGACCGGGCTCACAGTGGGGGGCGGGGCTCGCTGAGGTCGGCTTACCGCGTGTGTAACGCGATCGCGTCGGGGCGCGTAACAAGCCCGGCGGACGCTGGACCGCATGCACACCACGGCGACACCGACCCACTGTCCGTACTGCGCGCTGCAATGCGGGATGGGCCTGGCCACAGGGCCCGGCGGGGTGGAGGTCGTGGAGCGTCCGGGGTTCCCCGTGAACGGGGGCGCGCTGTGCGGCAAGGGCCGCACGGCGCCCGCTGTGCTCTCCTCCCGGGTGCGCCTGACCGAGCCACTCATCCGGTCCCACGCCACGGGCCGGCTCGAACCGGCCACCTGGGAGGAGGCGATCGGCCGCGTCGCCGAGGGCCTTTCCCGCACGCGTGCGGAGCATGGCGCGGACGCCTGCGGGGTGTTCGGCGGCGGGGGTCTGACCAACGAGAAGGCGTACGCCCTGGGGAAGTTCGCACGGGTGGCGCTCGGCACGTCGCAGATCGACTACAACGGCCGGTTCTGCATGTCGTCGGCGGCAGCGGCGGGGCAGCGGGCCTTCGGGCTCGACCGCGGTCTGCCGTTCCCTCTTGAGGACATTCCGCGCACCGGCTGTGTGATCCTCGTCGGCTCGAACCTCGCCGAGACGATGCCGCCCGCGCTGCGGTATCTGACGGAGCTGAAGGCGAACGGCGGCAAGCTGATCGTCATTGACCCGCGCAGGACCCGCACCGCCGAGCAGGCCGACCTGCATCTGGCGCCGCGTCCCGGCACCGATCTGGCGCTCGCGCTCGGCCTGCTGCATCTGGTGGTGGCCGAGGGGCGGACGGACGAGGCGTTCATCGAGGAGCGGACCAGCGGCTGGGAGGAGGCGCGGGCGGCGGCGATGGCGCACTGGCCGGAGCACGTGGAGCGGATCAGCGGCGTCTCCGTGCCGCAGCTCCGGGACGCGGTGCGGATGTTCTGCGACGCCGAGGCCGCGATGGTGCTCACCGCGCGCGGGCCCGAGCAGCAGTCCAAGGGGACGGACACGGTGGGCGCGTGGATCAACCTCTGCCTCGCGACGGGCAACGCGGGCCGCCCGCTGGCCGGGTACGGCTGCCTGACCGGGCAGGGCAACGGGCAGGGCGGGCGCGAACACGGCCAGAAGGCCGACCAGTTGCCCGGCTACCGCAAGCTGACGGACCCCGCGGCGCGGGCGCACGTGGCGGGGGTGTGGGGCGTCGACCCCGACTCGCTCCCCGGCCCCGGCCGGTCCGCGTACGAGCTGCTGGACGCGCTCGGCGGGGACATCAAGGCGCTGCTCCTGATGGGCTCCAATCCGGTCGTCTCGGCACCGCGTGCCGCGCACGTGGAGGAGAAGCTGCGGTCCCTCGACTTCCTGGCGGTGGCGGACGTCGTCCTCTCCGAGACGGCGCACCTGGCCGATGTGGTCCTTCCGGTGACGCAGTGGGCCGAGGAGACGGGAACGGTGACGAACCTGGAGGGCCGGGTCCTCCTGCGCCGCCGGGCGACAGGCGCCCCCGCCGGCGTCCGAAGCGACCTGGACGTACTGCACGGCCTCGCCGCCCATCTCGGCCACGAGAAGGGCTTCCCCACGGACCCGGAGGAAGTCTTCGAGGAACTGCGCCGGGCGAGCGCGGGCGGCCCGGCGGACTACTCGGGGATCACGTACGCGCGCCTGAAGGAGGGAAACGGGGAGGGCGTGTTCTGGCCTTGCCCCGCGGACGAGGACGGGAGTGAGAGCGGAGGTGCAGGCGGGGCCGATGGTGTGCATCCCGGGACCCCGCGGCTCTTTCTCGGGGGGTTCGCCACCGCGGACGGGCGGGCCCGGTTCGTGCCGGTGGTGCATCGGGCCGCCGCCGAGGAGCCGGACGCGGAGTATCCCGTGCTCCTGACCACCGGGCGGGTCCTCGCGCAGTATCAGTCGGGGGCCCAGACGCGCCGTGTCGACGAGCTCAACTCGGCCGCTCCCGGCCCCTTCGTGGAGCTGCATCCGCGGCTCGCCGCGCGACTGGAGGTCGAGGAGGGCGAGCCGGTGACCGTCGTCTCACGGCGCGGCAAGGCCGTCGCCCCGGCGCGCATCACGAGCACGATCCGCTCCGACACCGTCTTCATGCCGTTCCACTGGCCGGGCGAGGGACGGGCCAACTCCCTCACGAATCCGGCACTTGACCCGGTGTCCCGGATGCCGGAGTTCAAGGTGTGCGCGGTGCGACTGGAGCGGGCCGAGAGGCCCTGGCGGCGCCGGGCATGACAGCGGGCCGGGAGGCATGCTCTCCCGGCCCGCTGTCATGCCCGTACGGAAATCAGCAGGTGCGTCCGGTGTAGTGCGCGCCCTGGATCTTGCTCGCCGAACCCAGCCAGCTCCGGCCCGGGCCCACACAGCGCTCGTAATCGGGGGCCATCGCCACCTCCACCTTGATGACGACGTTCGAGCCGTCGCCCGTGCAGTGGTTGTAGAACGCGTCGCTGCCGGTCTCGTAGAACCCGCAGGGGTTCATGACGGCGGCCGGGGCGTGAGCGGACGCGTCGGCCGCCACGGGGAGGCCGAGGGTGAGGGCTACGGCGCCGACGAGGACCGGCAGCGAACGGCGAAGGCTCATGGGGCAACTCCTGCTGAGGACGTGGTGCTCACGCACCGACTCGCGCACCGACTGGTGCACACGGAGAGTGCCACAACCGCGACCCTCCGCGATCATGGCGGTTCACGGGGTCGCTCGCACGGGTGACGGAGTCCACCGGATCGAGTGCGCAGGCGTTTGAGCTGCGTGATTCGCGCCGAGACCCGGCCCGCGCGTCACCATTGCCTCTCAGCGGCGCGACCGGAACGCACCCCAGTCCCCTCCCTCGATCACCGCCCCCGAAGCCCGCAGTCTCGCCGCCACCCGCACCGCCGTCACGTACACCCACGCCCGCGAAGTCGTCCCGTCCAGGAGGGTCACCTCGCGCACGACGCGCTCGTACAGGTTGCGGGGGTCGCCCGGCGCGTACACCTCCAGTACGTCGAGATCGGCGAGGAGCCGGTCGTACGCGGACGGGAGCGCGGTGATCAACTCGCCGCGCACCGGGCCGCCTTCGGGGTCCTCCAGGAGGTAGGGATAGCCGGGCCCTTCGTAGAGGACCGCCCCCGGGAGCCGGGCGGGCGACTCCGCCTCGACCCTGCCGCGCAGGTGGACGTCATGGTTGCGCTCCCCCGGCCGCAGCGTCCCGTACACGAAGAACGGCAGCCGATCCCCCTCCGGTGTCATCATGCGCCCGATTCTCGCCGGACCGACCGCACGGTGGGGCGGCAGGGGCGGCAGGGGCGGCAGGGGCGGCAGGGGACACCGGCCCTGGTCGAAGGTCCCGATCTCCGCGTTTCCACCCCGTTCACCCCTTCCTGTTACACAATCTCCCGTTTTCCGTGATGGACGCTTCTTACCGTCGGTAGGGCCATGAACCTTTCCTGCCCCCGCCGCCGCGCCCTGCGCCGCGCCGCCCTCTTCACCGCCACGGCGGCCGTCGTGCTGGCCGGATGCGGCAGCGTGGACGGGCTCGGCCCCGGTGAGCCCGCGCCGTCCGTGTCCGTGCAGCCGCGCCCCGAACCGCTCTGGCCCGCCTGGTCCGGTACGTCGTCCGAGGCGCCCGGCGCCGACACCGCCACCCACCAGCCGCCGCCGGAAGCCCTGGAGGGACTGCCGAAGCTGGGCGAGGACGGACTCCGCACGGAGGACTTCCGCAAGGTCCTGCGGGCCGATCCCCGGATGAAGCCGCTGGCCGACCGCGGCGAGATCGACCGCCCCGGAATGGCCGGGATCCGGCCGCCGCTGCTGACGGACCTGACCGGCGACGGGCGGCCCGAGCTGCTCGTGGCCGCCGACACGGAGAGCGGCCGGAGCGTTCTCGCCGTCTACAAGGAGCGCGACGGCCGGGTCTATCCGATCCTTTTCACGTCCGGGAAGCGCGTGAACATCGAGACGCTCGGCCAGGACGTCCTGGTGCGCAGCTCGTGCACGGACGGCGGCCAGCAGGCCGTGCGCTACCACTGGGACGGCGTACGGATGTCCACGGTGAGCGACAACAAGAGCTACAAGAAGACGCCGGATTCCGACGGCTCCCAGCCGACGAAGCCGGCTCCGGAACTGCCGGGCCGCATCAGGCCCTCGGGCGGCATGGAGTCTTCGCGTGGCGCCGAGCCTTCCCTCGGCCGGGACGGGCACTGATGAGGACCCTCGTGGAGCGCGCCCGCGCCACGCTCAACTCCCTCGGCCTGCGCTGGAAGATCGCCGCGCTGCTCGCACTCGGCTGCGCGGTCGTCGCCGTCGCCATCGGGGTCCTCGTCCACCAGGCCCGCCTCGAACAGGTCTCCGCGGGCGCCAGGTCGGGGGCCACCGCGCAGTTGGTGCGGGTGCGCCAGCTGTACGAGCTGACGGGGCAGGTCGACACCGGCGACGAGGGCATGGACGCCGCCCTCGACGCACCCGACCTGCCCGCGTCGCTGCGGTCGGCGGCCCTGGACGGGCGGCGGACCACGTACCTCGACATGAGCGCCGACAAACCCGCCGTGTGGGCGGCGCGCCCGGTCGGCGACCACGTGCTCTCCGTTCGCGAGCCGCTGACCGAACAGGCCGCCGAGATGGCGGAGTTCGACCGGCAGCTGTTGGCGTCGGGCGCCGTCGTCGTCATCCTCGCGGCGCTCGGCGGCGCCGCGCTGGCCAGCCGTCTCAGCCGCGAGCTGCGGACCGCGGCGGCCACCGCGCGCCGCATCAGCGAGGGCGAGCTGGACGCCCGTATCGACCACCCGCGACCGCCGGGCAGCCGGCCCGGCAAGGACGAGGTGGCCGAACTGGCCACCGCGGTCGACACGATGGCGGCGTCCCTGCAGCAGCGCATCGAGGCCGAGCAGCGCTTCACCGCGGACGTCGCCCACGAGCTGCGCACCCCGCTGACCGGTCTGCACACCGCGGCCGAGCTGCTGCCGCAGAGCCGCCCCACGGAACTCGTGCGCGACCGGGTGCTCGCCCTGCGCACCCTCACCGAGGATCTGCTCGAAGTGGCCCGGCTGGACGCGGAGGTGGAGCGGCCCGACCTGGACGCGCATCCCCTGGGCTCGCTCGCCGAAGGGATCGTGCAGCGGTCGGGGTGCCCGGTCCGGTTCGTGGCGGCGGGCGGCCCGGACGACGACGCGCTCGTACGCACTGACGCACGCCGCCTGGAGCGGATCATCGCCAACCTCGTCGCCAACGCCCGCAGGCACGGGGCCGACCCGGTCGACGTACGGGTGGCCGGGCCGGTGGTCACGGTCAGCGACCACGGCCCCGGATTCCCCGAACATCTCCTGAAGGACGGCCCGCAGCGCTTCCAGACCGGCACCACCGAGCGCGGCCACGGCACGGGCCTCGGCCTGACGATCGCGTTCGGCCAGGCGCAGGTGATCGGCGCGCGCGTGGAGCTGCGCAACGCGGAGAGCGGCGGCGCGGTGGCGGAAGTACACCTGCCGCAGGCCTAGTCGCGCAACCGTTCGTGCCATCAACTCCCGTACGGGCGGACCTCCTTGGCGCTGCGGAGTGCCCACGCCCACCACTGGAGCTGGTCGAGCATCGACTTGGCGGCGGCGTTCGCGGCCGTCGGGTCCTTGTGGGTGCCGTCGTCGGCGAAGAGGCCTCCGGCGTTGTGGAAGGAGACGGTGTCGCGAATCGTCATGGTGTGCAGCTCGGCGAAGACGGGACGCAGGTGCTCGACGGCACGCAGACCGCCGGAGAGCCCTCCGTAGGAGACGAAGGCGAGGGGCTTGGCCTGCCATTCGGCGTTGTGCCAGTCGATGAGGCTCTTGAGGGACGCGGGGTACGAGTGGTTGTACTCGGGGGTGAGCACGACGAAGGCGTCGGCGGCGGCCAGCTTCGGGGTGACCTTGCCGAGCTCGGCGAGGGTCTCGGGCGACGGGTTGAAGGAGAGCGAGGTCGGCAGCCGGGACTCGGCAAGGTCGACGACGTCCGCCTCGAAGTCCGTACGCTCCCGGATCCGGCCCAGCAGCCAATCAGCGACGATCGGCCCGAAGCGTCCTTCGCGATTGCTCCCGATGATGACGGCGACGCGAAGGGGCGCGGGGGTGGAGGCAGAGGCGACAGGGGCGGCAGAGGCGACAGGGGCGGGCGTGGGATCAACGGCATTCGTGTTCTGGGTCATGACCGAAGCCTCGATGCTCAACCTTGGTTGAGGTCAAGCGGCTCCGGCGACGGGTTCGGTGGGGGCGCGCGGAGGCCTCGTCGGCGCGCGGAGGCCTCGCCCGCCCCTCCCTCGCCTCTCCCCCCGCGACGTACCGTGATCCCCATGACAACTCCCTCGCCTCTGCAGCGCCTTGAGATCGACGGGCAGGCCGCCACCGCCGACCGGCTGTTGTGGGCCGCGCTCGGTGGCGTGGGGCACTTCACCGCCATGCAGGTCAGAGGCGGTGCCACGCGTGGGCTCGGGCTGCATCTGGACCGGCTCGACGCCGCCACCCGCGAGCTCTTCGGCCGGGAGCTCGACGGGGAGCACGTCCGCGAGCTCGTCCGGCACGTGCTCCGCGACGACATCGCCGACGCCTCCGTACGCGTCCACGTCCACGCACCCGAGGGCGAGCCGTCCGTGACGGTCACCGTCCGGGCGCCCGGCACGGTGTCCGAGAGTGCGCAGGCCCTGCGGTCCGTCCCCTACCAGCGGCCCTTCCCGCACATCAAGCACCTGGGCGGCTTCGGGCAGGCCCGCCACGGCGAGCTCGCCCGGCGGGCCGGCTTCGACGACGCGCTGCTCACCGCGCCCGACGGAACGATCAGCGAGGGCGCCGTCACGAACATCGGCTTCTACGGCGGCTCGGAGGTGATCTGGCCCGCCGCGCCCTGCCTGCACGGCATCACCATGCAGCTGCTCGCACCGCGGCTCCCGGCCGCCGGTCTTCCCACCCGCCGGGCCCCGGTCACGCTCGCGGACCTCTCCTCGTACGCGGCTGCCTTCGTCACCAATGCGCGGGGCATCGCGCCGGTGCGGCGGATCGACGGTACGGAGTTCGGCGTCGACGAGAAGCTGATGGCGACGCTGGCGGGGCTCTACGCCGACGTCCCCTGGGACGCCGTCTGAGGCGGACTCAGGTGAGGCGGACTCAGGTGCACGGGGCGGGCCGTCCGGCGGGGGGGCGTGACGGGGGGGCGCGACACGTCCACTCGGCCCCGGGGTCACCCATTCACAGGCTCCCCGCGCCCCCTTCGGACACTTCTCGGCGACACGCCGGGTGACCTGCTGGAACGTTCCCGTCGAAGTGTCAGAAGCCGCTCCAGCGCAGAGATTCTGACGGGCCTTCAGGAGGCGTGCGCCGCCGAGTGCCACTTACCTCGGTAGAGCGGGGTTCGACCGACGCAGCGGCACTTGGAGGTGCCGCGGGCCGTGCCCTCTGATGGTCCCTCGGAGGAGCAAGCACGATGCGCAAAGCCCGCCTGCTGACCACCGCCGCGCTCGCCGTCGCATCGGCGGGTCTCATGGCACCCCAGGCCGCCGCCGCGACCCTCGCCGCCGGAGGAGGCCTGGAGATCCAGCCGTCCACCGTCATGCCCGGCTCCACGGTCACCGTGAACACCGCCGCCTGCGGCAGCGACGGGACCGCCTCGGGCGACGCCAGCGCGGTCGGCGCCGGTACCTTCACGCTCGCGCCGGGCGCGGAGGAGGAGAGCGCGAGCGGTCGGTTCAAGGTGCCCCCGTCGGCCCAGCCCGGCACGTACGAGATCGTCGCCAAGTGCTCCGGCTCCGGCGCGGACGGCAAGCAGGTGGCGGGCGACCTGGTCGTCACGATCACCTCCACCGCCACCGCCCGTGAGCAGCAGCAGGTGGCCCCGAAGGGACATGTGAAGACGGGGGTCGGCGGCGCTCTCGGCCCCGACCCCGTGCAGACCGCGGCGGGTGTGGCGGCGCTTGCCGTCGCCGCCGCGGGCGGTACCTGGCTCCTGCATCGCCGGGCGAGAGGCGACAGGATCTGACGGACACCCTCCGCTGTCCACCGGTACCGCCAGCCCCCTCCCTCTCCGGGTCCGCCTGTCCCTCGTGGACCCGGAGAGGGATGCGGGGACCGGCCTCCCCGAACCCTGAGGGGGACGAGTCGAGTGATGCGCAGGAAGAACACCGGGCAGACGAACCCCGGGGAGAAGAAGCCGGGCGGGAAGAGGCCGGGCGGAAAGAGGCCCGGCCGACGGATCCTCAACTCCGTCATAGGCGCGGTCACCGTCCTGGCCCTGTGCTCGGGGGCCTGGCTGCTGCACAACGGCACCGAGTCCCACCCGCCGCCCCAGCCGGCCGCCGAGCAGGCCGCGTCGGCGCACCCCCCGTCCGGCCGCGCGCAGACCTCCGCCGCGCTCCCGCCGTCCCCGCCCGACCGCATCCGCATCCCCGCGATCCGGGTCGACGCGCCCCTCATGGGGCTCGGCCTCACGCGGCAGGGCAGCCTCGACGTACCGCCGCCGAAGAAGACGAACCTGGCGGGCTGGTACGAGTCGGGGACGACGCCCGGCGAGAGCGGCACGGCCATCGTGGCGGGGCACGTCGACAATGCCGAAGGGCCTTCCGTCTTCTACGACCTGGGGCGCCTGACCAGGGGCCGCACCATCGAGGTCGAGCGCAGGGACGGCAGCGTCGCGGTGTTCACGGTCGACGCGAACGAGGTCTACGACGCGAAGAACTTCCCGGACGACAAGGTGTACGGGGCCGCGGACCGGCCGGAGCTGCGGGTGATCACCTGCGGCGGCACCTATTCACGCAAGACGGGCTATCAGGGCAACGTCGTGGTGTTCGCCCACCTGACGAGCGTGCGCTGACGCCTCCGCCGAGGCGCTGTCCTGGGCGAGGCGCTGACCTAGGCGATCCACTGCTCGTACGCCATCTTCGCCACGAGCCCGAACACGGTGGTGAGCAGCACGATCCGGACGAAGCCGCTGCCCTTCTTCAGTGCGGTGTGCGCGCCGAGCATGCCGCCCGCGAGGTTGAAGACGGCCATCAGTGCGGCCAGTTGCCACAGGACCGCGCCCTGCCAGGCGAACATCGCGAGGGCGCCCGCGTTGGTGCAGCAGTTGACGATCTTGGCGGTGGCGGAGGCGGACACCAGGTCGAGATGGAGCACGGCGGTCAGCGCGAGCACCAGGAAGGTGCCGGTGCCGGGCCCGATGAGCCCGTCGTAGAACCCGATGCCGAGGCCCGCGAGGCCGATGGCGGCGAGGATGCGCTTCGGCGACGCCGGCCGGGCGGAGGGCGCGGTGCCGAACGCGGGCCTGAAGATGACGAAGGCACCGACGCCGAGCAGCACCACCATGATCACGGGCTTGAGCACCTCGGTGCTCATCCCGGCGGCGAAGAAGGCGCCGCCCATGGACCCGGCGAGCGCGGCGAGCCCGATCCGTACGGCGGTGGGCACGTCGACGGGTGTCTTCCTGACGTACGTCACCGCGGCGCCGGTCGTCCCGACGATGGCGACGGCCTTGTTCGTCCCCAGGGCATGAGCCGCCGGGGTCGAACCCGGCAACCCGAGCAGCAGCGCGGGCAGCAGCAGGAGGCCGCCCCCGCCGACCACGGCGTCGATCCAGCCGGCCGCGAGGGCGGCCACGCAGAGGACGACGACGGTGGTCAGAGATATGTCGGGCATGATCGTGACCTTATGGAGCGGGCGATCACGCCGTCCACGAATTCGGGGAGAGTTGAGGGTCTTCAGAGGTTCCGGTTTCCGGTTTCCGGCGGAGGTCTCCGTCGCCCCTACGGCGCCGCCTGAGGTGCCGGGACCCCGGCCGGGGCGCGGTCGGGCGCGGGCGGTGCCGCGGGGTCGACCGTGAGGGCGAGGACGGTGGCGACCAGCGCGCTCGCACCGGCGAGGCCCGTCGCCAGCTTGCGGCGCGCCTGCAGGGTCGGGCCGAGGACCGGGCCCACGGGTCTGCGGTGACGTCCCATGTCAGCCCCTCTCAGAAGGTGAAGCACTCGGCGTGGATGCGCTCCTGGGGCACCCCGGCCCGTACGAGCGCGGTGGTGGCCGAAGCGGCCATCCCGGGCGGCCCGCACAGGTACACGTCGTGCTCGGCGAGGTCGGGGACGAGGTTGCGCAGGGCCTGCGGGGCGAGCGGGTCGAAGGAGGCGTCGGACCGTCCGAGCAGATAGTGCAGCCCCGCTCCCCGGCTCCGGGCGATCTCCTCCAGCTCCTCCCGCAGCACGAGCTGCTCCGCGCTGCCCGCCCGGTAGAGGAGCGTGATGTCCCCGGGCCCGCCCGGCAGCGTCTCGAACAGCGCCCGCATCGGGGTGATGCCCACGCCGCCCGCGAGCAGCAGCACCTTCCGCCTCGTACGCCGGTGAGCGGTCAGCGCCCCGAAGGGCCCGGTGGCGAGCACCCGCGTCCCCGGCTTCAGGCGCCGCATCCGCCGCGTGTGGTCGCCGATGGCCTTCACGGTGATCCGGAGGGTGTCGTCGCGCACGGGCGCGGAGAGCGAGAAGGGCAGCGCGGTGCGCCAGAGCCTGCGCCGCAGGAAGCGCCAGCGGAAGAACTGTCCGGGTTCGGCGCGCAGCTCGTCGAGCCCGATGCCCTGCATCACGACCGACACGACACCGGGTCCTTCGTCGCGTACGCCGATGACACGCAGGCTGTGCTTCAGCGCCTGCCGCACGGGTACGACGACGCGGTACCAGGCGAGCAGCACCGCCACCGTGGCGTGCAGCATCGACCACACCCACACCGTCAGGATGCTGCCCGCCACGTCGGGCCCCGCGAGCTGGTGCACGAACGCGAGCGCGGCGCCGAGGTACGTCAGCAGGTGAACGGCCCGCCACGTCTCGTGCGGGACGCGGCGCCGCATCGCGCGCGCCGATGTGACGCCGACGGCCATCAGCAGGGACGTGCCGACGGCGGCCAGGGCGAGGCCCGGGTAGCCGAGCAGGTCGAGGGTGGCGCTGAGGAGGTCGGTGCCGGCGTGGGCGGCGTAGCCGCACAGGGCGAGCAGGGCGTGGCCGAGGCAGAGAGTGAGCACGTAGCGGCCGCCGAGCGCGTGCAGCCGGGCGAGCCGGTCGGCGCCGACGCCGTGCTCCACCGCGGGCAAGCGGGCCATCAGGAAGAGCATGACGAGGACGCCGTACCCGGCGAGCAGCCCGCTGAGATGGGCGCCGGTCGCGAAGAGCACGTCCAGCCGGGCCGAGGGTTCGGCCTGCACGGCCCAGAGCGCGGTGACGGCGATGCCTACGGCGAGGATGCCGTTGCGCAGGGCGGTGGGGGTGATGCGGATCGGGGGGACGGGGGTGCCGGCCCGGGGGCGCGGGGACGTCTGCGGCATCGGCGGAATCAGCGGCCCCTCCGTCTGCCGCAGGTATGCGGACAGTGCGGGGTACGCGTCGAGTCGGGATTCGGCTGCCTCGGTGGTCACCGCCGCAGACTAGGCGCGGGGCGCCGGTGGAAGTGGCTGGTCAGCGAGTTACCGCTGATCCTTAAGGCGGACTTGAGGATCGGCTCAACGGGGGTTAAGTCCGGGCGGCATTTGGCTGATCGATGACGCTGCGGGGCAAACGGGCGGCTGGGCGGGAAAGGCCAGTTCAGCAACGGTCAGATGCGCGGCAAACGGGCGGCTGGGCGGGAAGGCCAGTTCAGCAACGGTCAGATGCGCGGCAAACGGGCGGCTGGGCGGGAAGGCCAGTTCAGCAACGGTCGGATGCGCGGCAAACGGGCGAGTGGGCGGGAAGGCCAGTTCAGCAACGGTCGGATGCGCGGCAAACGGGCGGCTGGGCGGGAAGGCCAGTTCAGCAACGGTCGGATGCGCGGCAAACGGGCGGCTGGGCGGGAAAGGCCTGTTCGGCAACGGTCGGATGCGGGGCAAACGGGCGGGTGGGCGGGAAAGGCCTGTTCGGGCAGGTGGCGCTGCGGGGTGATCGGGCGGTGGGCGGGAAGGCCTGCTCGGGCAGAGGTAGCTGCGGGGCAAGGGGCGGGAGAGGCCCGGTCAGCACCGGGTGGCTGCGGGGCAACCCGCGGGAGAGGCCCCGTCGCCGGCAGATGGCTGCGGGGGGGGGCAAGCGGCACCCAGGGGCCGCCCCCGGCCCCCTCACACCCCGCCCCGGCGCCCGCTGAGGGCAGCGTTCCTCCTGGGAAACAGTCAAGATGCCGCCGGGTAACACCGCCCCCGCACTCTGCCGTACATGACCTCTTCCACCCCGAGCCCCAGCACCGCCCCCGTGGTGGTCATCGGCAGCGGACTGGCCGGTGTCCGCCTGGCCCAGCGGCTCGGGGCGTCCGGCGACACCGCCCTCACCCTCATCGGGGAGGAGCCCCACGCCCCGTACAACCGCGTGCTCCTCGCCGACGTCCTCTCCGGACGACTCGGCCCCGAGGTCATCGGACTCCCGCCCGCCACCGGCGACTTCCTCCGCACCCGCGCCGTCCGCGTGGACCCCGCGGACCGGCTCGTGCACTGCGCGGACGGCAGCGTCGTCCCGTACGGCACCCTCGTCCTCGCGACCGGCTCGAACCCGGTGCTCCCGCCCCTGCGCGGACTCTTCGAGCCAGGTGCCGCCGAGCTTCCGCGCGGCGTGCACCCGTTCCGGACCATGGACGACTGCCTCGCCCTGTCCGAGGCAGTGGGTCCTGGCACCCGCGTCGTCGTCATCGGCGGCGGCCTCCTCGGCGTATCGGCGGCCCGCGCGCTCGCCGTCCGTGGCGCCCAGGTCGTCCTCACCCAGCAGGGCGACCGGCTCATGGAGCGGCAGCTCGACCCGGCCGCGAGCGCGCTGGTCCACCGGCATCTCACCGAGCTCGGGGTGGAGGTGCACACCGAGTGCCGCGTGCGCGGGGTGCGGCAGGCCGACGGGGCCGTGCGGTCGGTGGAGCTCGCCGACGGCTACGTACTCGGCACCGACCTCACCGTCCTGGCCTGCGGCGTCCGCCCCCGCACGGGACTCGCCCAGGCCGCGGGCCTCGACGTGCGCCGCGGCATCGTCGTCGACGACGAGCTGCGCACCTCCGACCCGTACATCCGCGCCATCGGCGACTGCGCCGAGCACTCCGGCGAGGCCCGCTGCCTGGCGGCGCCCGCGCTCGAACAGGCCGACGCCCTCGCGGACGCCCTGATCTCCCCGCGGGACGCACGCCCCTACTCCGGCACCCGCGCCCTCACCCGCCTCACCCTGCACAACGGACACCCCGGATCCGCTCCCCTGGACCTGGCGGCCTTCGGCGACCCCGAGCACCGGCCCGACGACGACGTCGTCCAGCTCGCGGACGCCACCCGTGGCACGTACCGCAAGGTCGTCGTGCGCGGCGACCGGCTCGTCGGCGGCGTACTGCTCGGCGAGCTCACCGCCGTCGGCGCGCTCGCCCGCGCCTGGGAGGCCGACGACCTGCTGCCCGACGACGGCAGCCCCCTGCTCCACCTGCTCACCAACGACGGAGGCCTCTGAGATGCCCACGGACACCCCCCGCCACGGCGCGCGCGACCACACCATCGTGCTGGTCGGGCACGGCATGGTCGGCCAGCGCTTCCTGGAGGCCCTCGCCGCCCGCGGACTCACCGACACGCACCGCGTGGTCGTCCTGTGCGAGGAGCCGCGGCCCGCCTACGACCGCGTACAGCTCACCTCGTACTTCGCGGGCCGCACGCCCGACGAACTCTCCCTCACGGACCCGGAGTTCATCGAGAAGCACGGCATCGAGCTGTACGTCGGCGACCCGGCCGAGACCCTCGACCGTGACGCGAGGACCGTCACCGCGCGTTCGGGGCAGACCTTCGCGTACGACACCCTCGTCCTCGCGACCGGCTCCTTCCCCTTCGTGCCACCGGTGCCGGGCAAGGACACCACCGGGTGTTTCGTCTACCGCACCATCGAGGACCTGCTCGCCATCGAGGAGTACGCCAAGACGTACGCCACGACCGGCGCCGTCGTCGGCGGCGGACTGCTCGGACTTGAGGCGGCGGGCGCGCTGCGCGGCCTCGGACTCGACACGCACGTCGTGGAGTTCGCTCCGCGACTGATGCCCGTACAGGTCGACGAGGGCGGCGGCGCGGCCCTCCTGCGCACCATCACCGGCATGGGCCTGACCGTGCACACCGGCGTCGGCACCCAGGAGATCGTCAGCACGGAAGGTGCCGTCAGCGGAATGAAGCTGTCGGACGGCAGTGAACTCACCACCGATCTGGTCGTGTTCTCCGCCGGTGTCCGGCCCCGCGACCAACTCGCCCGCGACAGCGGGCTTTCCGTGGGCGAGCGCGGCGGCATCATCGTCGACGAGCAGTGCCGCACCAGCGACCCCGCCGTGTACGCGATCGGCGAGTGCGCCCAGGCGTCGGACGGCCGGGTCTACGGACTCGTCGCGCCCGGCTACGAGATGGCCGAGACCGTCGCCGCCGCGATCGCCACGGAGGAGTCGAGCTTCACCGGCGCCGACCTGTCGACGAAGCTGAAGCTCCTCGGTGTGGATGTCGCCTCCTTCGGCGACGCGCACGGCGCGACCCCGGACTGCCTGGACGTCGTCTACTCGGACTCGCGCTCGGGCACGTACAAGAAGCTGGTCATCGGCTCGGGCGGCGAGCTGCTCGGCGGCGTCCTGGTCGGCGACGCGGAGGCGTACGGCGTGCTGCGGCCGATGACCGGCAGCGTCCCGCCGGTCTCGCCCGAGCAGCTGGTGCTCCCCGCGGGCGCGGGCGGCCCGGTGGCGCTCGGCCCGTCCTCGCTGCCGGACTCCGCGGTCATCTGCTCCTGCCACAACGTCACCAAGGGCTCGATCCGCGGCGCCGTCACCGAGCACAGCTGCACCACCGTGCCCGAGGTCAAGAAGTGCACCAAGGCCGGTACGGGCTGCGGCAGCTGCGTGAAGGTGCTCGGCCAGCTGGTCAACGACGAGCTGGAGGCGTCGGGCGTCGAGGTCGACAAGGGCCTGTGCGGCTGCTTCGCCCAGACCCGCCAGGAGCTGTACGAGATCGTCCACACCCTGGGGATCACCTCCTACCGGCGGCTCCTGGACTCCCACGGCCGCGAGTCCGCCCGTGGCACGGAGGGCTGCGAGACCTGCAAGCCGACGGTCGGTTCGATCATCGCCTCGCTGGCCCCGACGATCGGCGCCGACGGCTACGTGCTCGAAGGCGAGCAGGCCTCACTCCAGGACACGAACGACCACTTCCTCGCCAACCTCCAGAAGAACGGCTCCTATTCGGTCGTGCCGCGCATCCCCGGCGGCGAGATCACCCCGGACAAGCTGATCGTGATCGGCGAGGTGGCAAGGGACTTCGGCCTCTACACCAAGATCACCGGCGGCCAGCGCATCGACATGTTCGGCGCGCGCGTCGAACAACTGCCGCTGATCTGGACGCGGTTGGTGGACGCGGGGTTCGAGTCTGGTCACGCGTACGGGAAGTCGCTGCGGACGGTGAAGTCGTGCGTCGGGCAGACCTGGTGCCGCTACGGCGTCCAGGACTCGGTCCGGATGGCGATCGACCTGGAGCTGCGCTACCGGGGCCTGCGCTCCCCGCACAAGCTGAAGTCGGCCGTGTCGGGCTGCGCCCGCGAGTGCGCGGAGGCCCAGTCCAAGGACTTCGGCGTCATCGCCACGTCGAGCGGCTGGAACCTCTACGTGGGCGGCAACGGCGGCGCCACCCCGCGCCACGCGGATCTGCTCGCGCAGGACCTGTCCGACGCCGAACTGGTGCGCCTCATCGACCGGTTCCTGATGTTCTACATCCGTACGGCGGACCGCCTCGAGCGCACCTCGACGTGGCTGGAGCGGATCGAGGGCGGCCTCGACCACGTACGGGACGTGGTCGTCCATGACTCGCTCGGGCTCTGCGACGAGCTGGAGGCCCTGATGGCCGACCATGTCGCGCACTACCGCGACGAGTGGTCCGAGACCATCAACGACCCCGAGCGCCTGGCGCGGTTCGTGTCCTTCGTGAACGCGCCGGACGTCCCGGACCCGACCGTGAGCTTCGTCCCGGAACGGGACCAGATCAAGCCGGACCTGCCGCTGCTCTCCATCGGCTCCCGCCCTCGCGACCTGGAAGGTGCTGCATCCTGATGAGCATTCAACTCCGCCTGGAAGACAACTGGTTCGAGGTCTGCGACCGCGCGCACCTGACGCCGGGCCGCGGCATCGCCGCACTGCTCCCCGACGGCCGCCAGGCCGCACTCTTCATCGACCGCGCGGGCCGCGCGTACGCGATCGACAACCGCGACCCTTTCACGGGCGCGGCGGTGCTCTCGCGCGGGCTGCTCGGCGCGGCGGCGGGCCGGCCGTTCGTCGCCTCACCGCTCCTGAAGCAGCGGTTCGACCTGGAGACGGGCCGGTGCCTGGACGACGACTCGGTGACGGTGGAGACGCACAGGGTCCGGCTCGCCTGACCAGAAACATTACTTGACCGACCGTTCCAGTATTGCTTACTCTCTCCTCGTGGCCAGGACCAAGGAATTCGATCCGGACGCCGCGCTCCAGTCGGCCCTAGAGCTGTTCTGGCGGCGCGGCTACGAGGCGACGTCGATGGCGGACCTCGTCGAGGAGCTGGGCATCGGACGCGCCAGCATCTACGCGACGTTCGGCAACAAGCACGAGCTGTACCTGAAGGCACTGGACCGGTACGCCGCACTCCAGAACCCCCGCCTGCTCGGCGAGCTCTCGCAGCCGGGGCCCGCGCTGCCCGCCGTCCGCTCGGTGGTGCGCCGCTTCGGCGGCGAGGCGGCCTCCGACGAGGGGCGTCTGAACGGCTGCTTCATCACCAACACGGCAGCCGAACTGGGCCCGCACGACGAGGCCGCCACCCGTTGCGTCGAGCGCAACTGGGAGTACATGGAGACGCTGCTGCACTCGGCGCTCGTCCGCGCGCAGGCGCAGGGCGAGCTCCCGGAGGACCGCGACCCGCTCGCCCTCGCGCGCATGCTGCTGACCCTGATGCAGGGGCTGCGCGTGATCGGCAAGGCGTCGAAGGACCCGGCACGGGTGCGGGACGCCACGGAACAGGCGCTGAGCCTGCTCGACTGAGCACTGAGCCTGCCCGACCGGCCTTTCCGCTCAGCCCCTCCGCTGGCCTTCTTTTTTCATGCCCTCATACTGAACCGATCGTTCAAGAAAAGGATTCTGCCATGACTGCAGCGACTTCAGCGGCGCGTACCCGTTTCGCCGGCCGCACGGCCCTCGTCACCGGCGGCGGCTCCGGCCTCGGCCGTGCCATGGCGCTCGCCTTCGCCGCCGAGGGCGCGAACGTCGTCGTCGCCGGACGTACCGAGGTCCCGCTCAAGGAGACCGTGGGGCTCATCGAGGAGGCGGGCGGCACAGCGCTCGCCGTCACCGCCGACGTCTCGCGCTCCGAAGACCTCGCGGCGCTCGTCGACGCCACCGTCGAGCGGTTCGGCTCCCTGGACGTGGCCGTCAACAACGCGGGCGTCCTGCGCGCCGGGCAGCTCGTCGCCGAGCTGCCCGAGGAGGACTGGCGGACGATGCTCGACATCAACGTCACCGGCGTCCTGCTCGCCCTCCAGGCCGAGGTGAAGCAGATGCGCACGCAGCCGAACGGCGGGGCGATCGTCAACATCTCCTCCAACCTGGGCGCCCACACCAGCCTTCCGGGCACCATCGGATACGGCGCCACCAAGGCAGCCGTATCCGCACTGACCAAGGGCGCCGCGATCGAGTACATCGGGGACGGCATACGGATCAACGCGGTGAGCCCCGGATCCTCGGACACCACCATGTCCCTGCGCCCGGGCGAGAGCGAGGCCGAGCGCGCCGAGCGGATGAGGAGCGCGACGCCGCTCGGCCGCGTCTCGTCGACCGAAGAGGTCGCGGCGGCCGTGCTCTACCTCGCCTCGGACGAATCGGCGTCGGTGGTCGGTGCGGATCTGGTGATCGACGGGGGTGCCGCAGCCTGACGCCCCGCCCTGGGCTCGCACTGCCTACTCTTGAGTAGGAACAGGCGTGCCCAGGCAGAGGGAGCAGAAGGAGCTGTGTCATGACGGGCTGGAACGCGAGCGACATCCCCGACCAGAGCGGCCGCAGCGCCGTGGTCACCGGCGCCAACAGCGGCATCGGCTATGTCACCGCACGCGAACTCGCCCGCCGTGGCGCGCGCGTGGTCCTCGCCTGCCGCAGCGAGGAGCGGGGGACGCGGGCGCTGGAGCAGTTGCGTTCCGAAGTACCTTCGGCGGAGGCGGAGTTCAGGCGGCTCGACCTGGCGGATCTGGGGTCGGTGCGGCTGTTCGCGGAGGCGTACGACCGTGACGACGAGGGCGGCGGCCTCGATCTCCTCGTCAACAACGCGGGCGTGATGGCGCTGCCCTACCGGCAGACGGCGGACGGCTTCGAGACGCAGTTCGGCGTCAACCACCTGGGCCACTTCGCGCTCACCGGGCTGCTGCTGCCCCGGCTCCTCAGGACGCCGGGGGCCAGGATCGTCACGGTCTCCAGCGCCTTCCACGCCCTGGGCAACATCGACATGGGCGACCTCAACAGCGAGCGGAACTACCGGCGTTGGATCGCCTACGGCCGCTCCAAGACGGCGAACCTCCTCTTCGTCCACGAGCTGGCGCGGCACCTCGCGGCGGCCGGCTCGGACGTCGTGGCCGCCGCGGCGCATCCCGGCTACGCGGAGACGAACCTCCAGGCCGCCGGACCCAAGATGGAGGGGCGCAAGATCGCCGAGCGCGTGATGGGTCTCGGCAACCGCGTCCTGGCCCAGCCCGCGACGTCCGGCGCACTGCCGACGCTGTACGCGGCCACGGCGCCGGGCGTCCGCCCCGACTCGTTCACCGGGCCTCGGGTGCTGGGGTGGCAGGGGGCGCCGGGACGATCCTGGCGGGCCAAGTGGACCCTGAACGACACGGCGGCGGAGCGGCTGTGGGTGGCTTCGGAGGGGTTGACGGGGGTGCGGTATCCGTCACTGAAGGGGTGAGCGACCGGAAATCCCTGCCGGAAGAGACGGGAAATCCCTGCCGGAAAAGGCGAACTGCACACCGGCTCCGGAGAACGCCAAAAGCATGACCCTTGGCCGGATTACGCACCGGACGCCCACGACCAGATCGCGCACCGGAAGGTAAACGCACGCCCCGGTGGCGCCGCCCCTCACCGCAGCCCCGACACCTCAAAAACCCCCTTCGCCCCATCCCCGTCGAGCCGGGCCACCAGCCGCCCGAGAACCTCCGCCCCGGTCCGCAGCAGTCCGCACGCCCGCGCATCCCGCGCCCCCGCGTCCAGCCGATGCAGCAGCAGTGGATTCTCCGCGAGCACCTGGGGATCCACCTCCACCCGGTTCCCGAGCGAGTCGCACAGCACGAGCCGCGCGGCGACCCCCTCGCTGTGCCGTACGGCGGTCAACAGCCCCGTACAGACATGCCGGTGCCGCAGCAGACCCCGCACGGCGAGCCACCCCGGCCCCGCGGTCACCCGCGCCGGGTGCAGGATCAGATAGAGCAGCGCCGAGAGCCCCGCCCACAGCACGCCACGCAGCGCACTCAGCGTGCCGTTCGCCCAGTCGACGAGGACGATGAGCACGAAGAGCGCGAGGGCGCAGAAGACGGCGGCCCGCACATCGGCCGCCCAGCGCCGGTCGGCCACGACACCGTCCCCGTCCCGTACACCCCCGGCGCGCACATCCCCGTCCCCGCCCCGGTCCCCGTACATCTCATGTCGCATGTGCGGCACCGTAGGACGGACTGCGCGCGGAGTCACCGGCGTTGACGGCCCGCATACTCCTCCCCCGCCCCCCTTGACGAACCGCTGACGCCTCGGTTGGCGCCCCCGTCAAAGGGGCGTGAAGATCCACGCCGTACGCGCCAAGGAGCCGCCAATAGGGCGCGCGGTCCGTCCGGGGCCCGCCCAGGCTGGGCATCGCTCACGCGAACGAACCCGCCTGGAGGGGCCCGCCCATGACCACTGTCTCCGAGACCCCGGAAGCCCTCAGGACCCCGGACCCGGGAAGTCCCGGCGACCGCCACCGCCTGACCGCCCTCCAGGGCCTCGCCGCGCTATCCCTGGACGCGATGGCCTCGGTCGCCTACGGACCCGAGGCCATCGTCCTGGTCCTCGCGGCGGCCGGCGCCCACGGGCTCGGCTTCACGCTGCCGGTGACCCTGGGGATCGCCGCGCTGCTCGCCGTGCTCGTCGCCTCCTACCGTCAGGTGATCGCCGCCTTCCCCGACGGCGGAGGCAGCTACGCGGCGGCCAAGGCCCACCTGGGCCGCCGCGCGGGCCTGGTCGCCGCGGCCTCACTCGTCCTCGACTACGTCCTGAACGTCGCCGTCGCCGTCACCGCGGGCGTCGCGGCGCTCACCTCGGCGTTCCCGGAGCTGTACGGCGACCGGGTGGCGCTGTGCCTGGCCGTCCTCGTCGTCGTCACGGGCGTCAATCTGCGCGGCATCGTCGACTCGGCGCGCGTCTTCATCGTCCCGACCGCGATATTCGTCGGCGCGATCCTGACCATGGTCGCCGTCGGCCTGTTCCGCGAAGGACCGGTCAGCACGGCCGCCGCCGATGGCCACGCCTCCGTCCTCGCCGACAACGCCACGACCGTCGGCGCACTGCTCCTGCTCAAGGCGTTCGCCTCGGGCTGCTCGGCCCTCACCGGAGTGGAGGCCATCGCCAACGCCGTACCGTCCTTCCGCGCCCCGCGCGTCAGGCGCGCCCAGCACGCGGAGGTGGCGCTCGGCGCGCTCCTTGGCGTGATGCTGATCGGCCTGTCCGTCCCCATCTCCCGCTTCGGGCTGCAGCCGGTGGAGGGCGTCACGGTCCTGGCACAGCTGGCGGACGCGTCACTGGGCCACAACTGGGCTTTCTACGTGGTTCAGTTCGCGACGATGATCCTGCTCGCCCTCTCCGCCAACACCTCCTTCGGCGGCCTGCCGGTCCTGATGGGTCTGCTCGCCCGGGACAACTACCTCCCGCACGTCTTCGGGCTGAAGGCCGACCGTCAGGTCCACCGGCACGGCGTCCTCGCGCTTGCCGCCGTGTCGGCCGGGCTGCTGGTCTTCTCCGGCGGCGACACCAACACGCTCGTACCGCTCTTCGCGATCGGTGTCTTCATCGGCTTCACGCTCTGCCAGACCGGGATGGTGCTCCACTGGCGCAAGGCCGGCAGGCCCGCCAAGGCCCTGCTCAACGGCTTCGGGGCGGTCCTGACCGGCGTCTCGGCGGTGGTTGTCACGGCCACCAAGTTCACCGAGGGCGCCTGGCTGATCGTGCTCGCGCTGCCCGCCATCGTGCTCTGCTTCGAGGCCGTGCACCGCGCCTACGGCCGGATCGGCGACGATCTGGGCCTGGGCCGCGTCCCGGCGCCCCCGCACCGCGACCACTCCCTGGTCATCGTCCCCGTCTCGAACCTGTCCCGCCTCACCGGTGAGGCCCTGAACGCGGCGGTGTCCCTCGGCGACGAAGTGCGCGCGGTCACGGTCACCCACACCGACCCCGAGGACCGCCGCGCCACGGAGGCGCTGCGCCGCGACTGGGAGCTGTGGAACCCGGGCGTCGACCTGGTGGAGCTGTCGTCCCTGACACGTTCGGTCGGCCGCCCGGTGTCGGCGTACGTACAGAGGATCTACACCTACCACCCCACCACCCGCGTCACCGTCCTGATCCCCGAGGTCGAACCGGCCCACGTCTGGCAGCGCCTGCTCCAGAACCAACGCGGCACGGTCCTCGCCCACGCGGTCCGCAGGGACACGGACGCGGTGATCTGCCGCCTGCGGTTCCGCCTTGCGAGGGGGCGGACGCGGTCCTAGCGTCGGCGCCATGAGCGGAAGCAGGGGCGACGCGGGCAGTGGGGGCGCTGCGGGGGCTGCGGGCGCTGCGGGACGGCGGATCACGGAGAAGCTGTCGGCGGAGGCCCTGCGCGAGGCGACGGGCAAGACCTGGACGCAGTGGTTCGCGCTGCTGGACGCCTGGGACGGCACCTCCCACACCCACACGGAGATCGCCCGCCACATCCGCGAGGAGCACGGCACCGACGGCTGGTACGCCCAGTCCGTGGCCGTCGGCTACGAACAGGAGCGCGGCCTGCGCGAGGTGGGCCAGAGCAGCACGGGCGCCTGGCGGACCAGCGGCAGCAAGACGATAGCCACGTCGGCGGCCCGAGCCATCGAGGCCTTCACGGACGAGACCGTACGCGCCCGCTGGCTCCCCGGCATCGACCTCACCCTCCGCACGCACCGCCCCGCCAAGTCGGTGACGGCCGACTTCAAGGACACAACGGGCACCACCACGCGCATCTCCGTGGGCATCACGGTCAAGACCCCGGAGAAGACAACGGTGGCCATCGGCCACGAGAAACTGCGGGACGCGGCGGAGGTGGCAACGTACAAGAAGTTCTGGCACGAACGCTTGTCGAAGCTCAAGGCCCTGCTGGAAAGCACCGACCAGCCCTGAGGGACGGGATTTCATCGCAGTCGCCCCTGCCCGCCGCCATCGGCCTGGACGCCATCCCCTCCGCGGGACGGCTCGATACCTGTGACGCCGAGCGGAATCGCAGGATCGTCCCGGCCCTGTACGAGCACGACCACGCGCTCGGCAGGAACGCCTTGCAGGCGGTCACCGAAGGGGGACCGACCCGGCGGCTTCCGCCGGATGGTTCGCCTACGACGTTGGTCGACAGTCCCCGCTGACGAGGCCCGAAGGGGCAGCGCCCTCGCAGGTGCCCCCCAATCGGCCACGTCGTCGGGATTCGTCACAACCGACGCAATCGGGCCAGCCGGCAACGGCTGCCACGGGCCGGGCGCGATCGCTGCCCGCGGTATGTTTCCGCTGAACAGCTGCGCCTTGTACTTTCATCTGCGCACAAGGCTGATGGTGATGTACGCGCGACGGGGGTTGCAACATGGCGGGGAATCGTCCGGCGGATTGGCATGTCCTTGACTTGGACAAGGACCCGACGCCCGGGGACCCGGACCGCGTCCGGAACCTCGCCAAGAATCTGCACGACTTCGCCGACGACGTGTCGAAGGTCCTCCGTGACATCAAGGGGATGGCGGGCGAGGACGCCATCCTGACCTGGGCGGGCAAGACGGCAGAGTCCTTCACCTCCGAGTTCGAGGACGCGCCGGGCAAGCTGAAGAAGCTCAAGAAGAGCTACGAGATGGCCGGCGACGCCCTCTCCACCTACTGGCCCGAACTCGAACGCTCCCAGGCTCTCGCCGACAAGGCCCTGGCCAAGGGCCGTGAGGCTCAGACCAGCCTCTCCGCCGCCCAGTCCCGCCTCACCTCAGCCGACTCCTGGGTGGACAGGGCGGGCAAGGAAGCCGACAAGTACAAGGACGACGACGGCGGTTCCAAGGCCGGCAAGGACGTCCCGAAGCCCGACCCGGACAAGGTCAAGGCCGCCACCCGCAACGCCAACTCCGCCGAGAAAGCCCAGACGGCGGCGAAGTCGGACGTCTCCGCCGCCCAAAGCAGTCTGGACGCGGCGAAGAAAATGGCCGAAGACGCCCGCAAGATGCGTCAGGACGCGGCCGGGACGGCGAAGAAGAAGCTCGAGGACGCCTCCGACGCCGGGATCCAGAACCGCAAGTGGTGGGAGGAAGTCGGGGACTGGGTCACCGACAACTGGGACACCATCGTCGCCGTCTGCAAAGTCGTCGTCGCCGTCCTCGGCGTCATCGCGATGATCATCGGCGGGCCCATCCTCGGCGCCATCGTCCTCATCGCCGCCCTCGTCGTCCTCGCCGACACCCTCAACAAATACGCCAACGGGGAAGCAGGCCTACTCGACGTCGCCTTCGCCGCGCTCGACTGCATACCCGGCATGAAGGGACTGACCTCCCTGGGCAAGCTCGCCAAGGGCATGAAGGGCCTCAAGGCCGGGATGAAGGGGCTTGGCAAGGGCCTCAAGAACGGTCTGCGGCGCGGCGGGGACGATCTGGCCACCAGCAAGCCCGCCAAGAGCCGCTGCAAGAACGGCGACCCCATCGACATGATCTCCGGCGAGATGATCATGGAGAAGACCGACGTCGAACTGCCGGGCCTGCTCCCGCTGATCCTGCGGCGCACACATCTTTCCACGTACGAGTCGGGCCGGTGGTTCGGCCCGTCCTGGGCCTCCACGCTCGACGAGCGCCTCGAACTCGACCACGAGGGCGTCGCGTTCGCCACCGAGGACGGCATGATCCTGCTCTATCCGGCGCCCACGCCCGGCGCCTCGGTGCTGCCGGTGGCAGGCCCGCGCTGGCCGTTGGACTGGGACGGCACCCCCGGTACTCCCCTCCGCATCACCGACCCGCACACCGGCCACACCCGCCACTTCCTCCCCGCTCCTGCCCCTGCCGGTGCCGTAGAGGGGCCAGAGACCCTGCCCCTGCGAGCCATCACCGACCGCAACGGCAACCGCATCGACATCGACCACGACCCCACCGGCGTCCCTACGGCGATACGCCACACCGGCGGCTACCACCTGAACGTGGACACCGACGACCACCGCATCACCGCCCTGCGCCTGCTCTCCCCCGCCACCGAAACCACCGTCGAGGACGCCCCCGCCACCACCCTCGTAGCCGCCTACAGCTACGACGGCCTCGGCAATCTCACCGAAGTCCACAACTCAGCCGGACCGAAGCTGCACCTGGACTACGACGACCGCGCCCGCATCACGTCCTGGACCGACAGCAACCGCACCTGGTACCGCTTCACCTACGACGACGAAGACCGCTGCGTCCGTGGCCAGAGCACCGCCGGTCACCTGTCCTGCACCATCGAGTACCGCCCGGACGAGCAGGAAACCCGCTACACCGACGCCCTAGGCCAGACCACCGTCTACCGCTACAACGACCTCGACCAGCTCCTCTCCGAGGCGGACCCGCTGGGCGGCACCGTCCACACCGAGTGGGACAGGTGGAACAACCTGCTCGCCCGCACCGACGCGCTGGGGCACCGCACCGAGAACACCTGGGACGAGCAAGGCAATCTGACCGCCACACGCGGTCCGGACGGCACCCGCGCCAGCGCGGAGTACAACGACCTGAACCTGCTGGTCGAGCTCGTCGGCCCGGACGGCGCCGTCCAGCGCCAGACATGGGACGAGCACGGCAACCGCACCAGCGTGACCGCCCCCGACGGCACGACGCACCACTTCACCCACGACGCCACCGGAGCCGTGTCCACCATCACGGACCCCCTCGGCCACACCACCGAGCTGCGCTGCAACGCGGCGGGCCTGCCGCTGGAGGTCACGGACCCGCTGGGCGCGGTGACCCGCTACGACCTCGACGCTTTCGGCCGCCCGCACACGATCACGGACCCGACGGGCGCGACCACGCGCCTTGAGTGGACGGCGGAGGGTCAGCTGGCGCGGCGCACGGAGGCGGACGGTTCGTCGGAGTCGTGGACGTACGACATCGAGGGCAACTGCGTCTCGCACACGGACGCGATGGGCGCGACCACGACACACGAGTACACGCACTTCGACCTGATCGCGGCCCGCACGGACCCCGACGGCGCCCGCTACGAGTTCGACCACGACACCCAGCTCAAGCTCCGCAAGGTCACCAACCCACAGGGACTGACCTGGAGTTACGAGTACGACCCGGCGGGCCGCCTGGTGGCGGAGACGGACTTCGACGACCACACACTGACGTACACCCTCGACGCGGCGGGCCAGTTGGCGGCCCGTACGACGGCCATGGGCGACGTGATCACCTTCGAACGGGACGTGCTGGGCCGGACGGTCACGCAGAACGTGGCAGGCTCCGCGATCACGCGCTACACCTACGACGCGACAGGCGCCCTCACCGAGGCGGTGAGCCCGGACGTGACACTGACCCTGGCGAGGGACAGGGCAGGCCGTCTGATGTCCGAAACGGTCAACGGCCGCACCCTGACCCACACTTACGACGCACTGGGCCGCCGCACCAGCCGCACCACGCCGTCCGGCGCGACGAGCACCTGGACGTACGACGCGGCAGGCCACGTCACGGAACTCGCCACGGCCGGGCAGAGGCTGGCATTCACGCACGACGGGGTGGGCCGGGAACTCACCCGCACGGTCGGCGGGGCCCTGACGCTGACGAACGCGTACGACGTCGTGGGGCGCCTGGCGGAACAGGAGCTGACGGGCCCGGCCCGCACGCGTATCCAGCACCGGGCGTACACCTACCGTGCCGACGACCACCTGACCGGCATGGAGGACCAGCTCAACGGCGCGCGCCGCTTCGACCTCGACGCGGCGGGACGCGTCACGGCGGTCCGCGCGGCAGGCTGGACGGAGACCTACGCCTACGACGACGCGGGCAACCAGACCGACGCCTCCTGGCCGGCCCCCATGCCGGGCCAAGAGGCGACGGGCCCCCGCACCTACACCGGCACCCGTATCACCGCGGCAGGCAGCGTCCGCTACGAACACGACACGGCGGGCCGCACCACCCTGCGCCAGAAGGCCCGCCTGTCCCGCAAGCCCGACACCTGGCACTACACGTGGGACGCGGAGGACCGCCTCACCTCCGTGGTGACCCCCGATGGCACGAGGTGGCGCTACGTCTACGACCCCCTGGGCCGCCGCGTGTCCAAGGAGCGCCTGACGGAGCAGGGGGTGGCGGAACAGGTCCACTTCACCTGGGACGACATGACCCTCTGCGAACAGACGAGCCACACCCCGGGCGCACCGGAATCAGTGACCCTCACCTGGGACCACGACGGCCTGCTCCCCCTGGCCCAGACAGAGCGCAAACACCTCACCGACGAAGAGGTGGACGCCCGCTTCTACGCCATCGTCACCGACCTCGTCGGCACCCCGACCGAACTCCTCGACGAGCACGGCGACATCGCCTGGCGCAGCAGAACCACCCTCTGGGGCACCACGGTCTGGAACCGGGGCGCCACCGCCTACACCCCCCTGCGTTTCCCCGGCCAGTACTACGACCCCGAGACGGGGCTGCACTACAACTACTTCCGGCATTACGACCCCGAGACCGCCCGCTACCTCTCCTCGGACCCGATCGGTCTCGCCGGTGGCTTCGCGCCGCACAGTTACGTGCCCAACCCGTTCACGTGGATCGACCCGCTCGGCCTTTCCCTCCTCGACGTCAGCAAGAACGGCGTGAAGATCGTCGTGCACGAGTACGACGTCGACAAGCCGGCGCACGCCCATGTCACCGGTGGCGGGGGTCGCGAGGTCAGAATCGGACCGAACGGCAAACCCCTCCACAACCAACCGGAGCTTTCGAGCAAGCAACGACAGGCGGTGGAGCACTTCAAGCCGCAGATCAGGACCGCCGTCAGGAAGCTCGGCAAGCGGAGTCAGGCGGAGGAGCGGGCTGCGAAGGAGCAGCGCGAGGCCGCCGACGCCGCCAAGAAACCCTGCAAGTAGGGATGAAGCGATGACATTGCATTCCGATGTGGCCGCGTTGCTGGCGGAGGCCGGCATCGTCGACGTGGACGTCGACGAAGCCGTCGCGGACGAGCACGCCCGGACATCCGCGTACCTGCGCGTCGTCTCGGTGATCGCCGCCTCGCCGAGCCGCGACCGCGACCGGGACCGCGCGATCGTGGCCACGATCCTGCGCGACCCCAACGACATGGGGGCCAAGACGGCGGTGGTCGCCCTCGTGGACGAGGTCGCGTATGAAGTGAACGGCCCTGACGAGTTCCGGCAGTGGTCGGACGGACTGCTGCCGGAGATCGACCGGCTCAAGGCGGAGGGGGTCCGCGAGTTCATCCGCCGCCGTATCCACGACTGGCTGTTCTACCTGTCCGTCAAGGACGGTCACGTGCCGACACCGGCCGAGTTGGCGGAGGTCACGGACTGGATGCAGCGCCACCTCGCCGAGTGGTCGACGTCGCCGGCGGTACTCGCCGTGGTCGCCGAGTCGGCCCGCACCAAGAAGACACGCAACATCGCGAAGAACCGGGCCGGAAGCCGCGAGCTGAGAGCGGAATGAGCCGGTAGGGGTCGGCAGGGGCCGTGGGCGGCCCCCGCGGAGAACGCCCGAAGGGGCAGCTCCCCCGCACAGGGAGCTGCCCCTTCTTGGTGAACCGGAGCCGATGCCGCATCGGTGAGGGTCGGGGACACGGCGTCGGCCCCGGAGTCCGACCGGTGGCCAGGAGAGACCTACCGGTGGTCGCTGCCCGCCGACTCCGACGCCGCGCGCCCCGCCTCCAGGCGGGCCACCGGGATGCGGAACGGGGAGCAGGAGACGTAGTCCAGGCCCACCTCGTGGAAGAAGTGCACGGACTCCGGGTCGCCGCCGTGCTCGCCGCAGACGCCGAGCTTCAGGTCGGGGCGGGTGGCGCGGCCGGCCTTGACCGCGTCCTTCACCAGCTTGCCCACGCCGTCCTTGTCGATGGTCTCGAAGGGCGAGACCCCGAAGATGCCCTTCTCCAGGTACGCCGTGAAGAAGCTCGCCTCCACGTCGTCCCGCGAGAAGCCCCAGACGGTCTGTGTGAGGTCGTTCGTGCCGAAGGAGAAGAACTCGGCCGCCTCCGCGATCTGGTCCGCCGTGAGCGCCGCACGCGGCAGCTCGATCATGGTGCCGAGCGCCAGCTTCAGCGCCACGCCCGTCGTCGCCTCGACCTCGGCGATGACCTGCTCGGCCTCCTCGCGGACGATCTCCAGCTCCTGGACCGTGCCGACGAGCGGAATCATGATCTCCGCGCGCGGGTCGCCCTTGGCGTTCTTGCGCTCGGCCGCGGCCTCGGCGATCGCCCGTACCTGCATGGTGAACAGGCCGGGGATGACCAGGCCCAGGCGTACGCCGCGCAGGCCCAGCATCGGGTTCTGCTCGTGCAGGCGGTGCACGGCCTGGAGCAGGCGCAGGTCGTTCTCGTTGGAGTCCTTGCGGGACTCGGCGAGGGCGACGCGTACGGAGAGCTCGGTGATGTCGGGCAGGAACTCGTGCAGCGGCGGGTCCAGGAGGCGGACCGTGACCGGGAGGCCGTCCATCGCCTCGAAGAGCTCCACGAAGTCGCGCTTCTGGAGCGGCAGGAGCTCCTTGAGGGCCTTCTCGCGGGCCTCGTCCGCGTCGGCGAGGATCAGCCGCTCGACCATCTCGCGGCGCTCACCGAGGAACATGTGCTCGGTGCGGCACAGGCCGATGCCCTGGGCGCCGAAGCGGCGGGCCCGCAGCGCGTCCTCTGCGTTGTCGGCGTTGGCGCGGACCCGCAGGCGGCGTACCCGGTCCGCGTACGCCATGATCCGGTGCACGGCGCCGACCAGCTCGTCGGCGTCGTCGGCGCCCGCGTGCATCCGGCCCTCGAAGTACTCGACGACGGGGGACGGCACGACGGGGACCTCTCCGGCGTAGACCTTGCCGGTCGAGCCGTCGATGGAGACGACGTCGCCCTCCTCGATGACCACACCGCCGGGGGCCGTCAGACGGCGCCGCTTGGTGTCGACCTCGATCTCCTCGGCGCCGCAGACACAGGTCTTGCCCATGCCGCGGGCGACGACGGCCGCGTGCGAGGTCTTGCCGCCGCGCGAGGTCAGGATGCCCTCGGCCGCGATCATGCCATCGAGGTCGTCGGGGTTGGTCTCACGGCGGATGAGGATGACCTTCTCGCCCGAACGCGACCACTTGATGGCCGTGTACGAGTCGAAGACCGCCTTGCCGACCGCGGCACCGGGTGACGCGGCGATGCCCCGGCCGAGCTGCTCGACCTTCGCGGTCTCGTCGAAGCGGGGGAACATCAGCTGGGCGAGCTGCGCGCCGTTGACGCGCTGGAGCGCCTCGGCCTCGTCGATCAGACCCTGGTCGACGAGCTGCGTCGCGATGCGGAAGGCGGCACCGGCGGTGCGCTTGCCGACGCGGGTCTGCAGCATCCACAGCTGGCCGCGCTCGATGGTGAACTCGATGTCGCAGAGGTCCTTGTAGTGCGTCTCAAGGGTCTCCATGATCTGCATGAGCTGGTCGTACGACTTCTTGTCGATCTGCTCCAGCTCCGCGAGCGGGACGGTGTTGCGGATGCCCGCCACCACGTCCTCGCCCTGCGCGTTCTGCAGGTAGTCGCCGTACACGCCCTGGTGGCCGCTGGCCGGGTCGCGGGTGAACGCGACGCCCGTGCCGGAGTCGGGGCCGAGGTTGCCGAAGACCATGGAACAGATGTTGACCGCGGTGCCCAGGTCGCCGGGGATGCGCTCCTGGCGGCGGTAGAGCTTGGCGCGGTCGGTGTTCCACGACTCGAAGACCGAGCGGATCGCGAGGTCCATCTGCTCGCGCGGGTCCTGCGGGAAGTCGCGGCCGGCCTCGGTCTTGACGATCTTCTTGAACTTCGTGACGAGCTTCTTGAGGTCGGCGGCCTCCAGGTCGGTGTCGACCGTGACCTTCTTGGCGGCCTTGGCGGCCTCCAGGGCGTCCTCGAAGAGCTCGCCGTCCACGTCCATGACGGTCTTGCCGAACATCTGGATGAGGCGGCGGTAGGAATCCCACGCGAAGCGGTCGTCGCCGGACTGCTTGGCGAGGCCCGTCACCGACTTGTCGGAGAGCCCGATGTTCAGGACGGTGTCCATCATCCCGGGCATCGAGAACTTGGCGCCCGAGCGGACCGAGACGAGCAGCGGGTCATTGGCCTGACCCAGCTTCTTGCCCATCTTCTTCTCAAGGGCGTCGAGGTGCGCACTCACCTCGTCGCGCAGCTCGACCGGCTCCTCGCCGCTGGCGAGGTAGGTCTTGCAGGCCTCTGTGGTGATCGTGAAGCCCGGAGGGACGGGCAGCCCGAGGTTGGTCATCTCGGCGAGGTTCGCGCCCTTCCCGCCGAGAAGGTCCTTGAGGTCCCTGTTGCCCTCGGTGAAGTCATAGACGAACTTCACGACCGCATCGCTCGCATCGCTCGCATCGTTCTGCGCTACGTGGGGATCTTTGTTTTCCGACACGGGTCTCGACTCCTCGAGGACTCGGTGGCTGCCCTGACGGCGAGGAACATACCCAGATCGAAGGCGCATGGGTACGTCCACTTGTGCGTCATGCGGCCGTAACCACCCGTCCGCCAGTAGATCGAAAGTGACTCAGCGGTAGCCCGATCGGCCATCATGTATTCAAGTCTTGAACACTCAACTCCTGTAGACCCAGTGATTCGCTCGAATGAGCGGCCCATACTCAGATGTGAGTTCACCTCATGAATGATCGAGCAGTGGCACTGAGTGCCACCCCTTCCAGAAGTGCAGTCGGTCTTAAAGCGCTCATCTGAGCGCAAGGCCTATCAGGGGTGGCGAGAATCACGCCGTTTGAAGCCTCCGGATGTCAGCATCCGGACGCGGAACGAGACGGTCGCGCGCCCTTCACACGCCGAGCGCGGCCAGCCGTTCCTCCGCCCGGCGCGGGGCGTACAGGTGCTCCACCACCAGCGTTCCCGCACCGATGAGGGCCGCGCGGTCGCCGAGACGCGAGGTGACGACCTCCAGATGAGCGGTGGAGCGGGGCAGGGCACGCTGGTAGAGCAGTTCGCGCACCCCGGTCAGAAACGGTGTTCCGGCCAGATCTCCAGCGATCATGAGAACTCCGGGGTTCAGGAGCGTGACGACGGTGGCGAGCACCTCGCCGACCTGCCGCCCCGCCTCGCGCGCGAAGCCGACCGCCACCGGATTCCCCGCCTCCAGGAGCTCCCGCACATCAGCCCCCGACGCCGCGGGGACACCCGCCTCCCTCAGCCGGCGGGCCACCGCACGGCCGCTGGCCACCGCGGCCAGACAGCCGTACGAACCGCACTTGCACAGGGCGGCGGCCGCGCTTCCGGGGCCGTCCGTCCCTCCTGAGCCCGCCGTGCCTGCCGTGCCCGTCGAGCTCCCTTGGCCCCCCGGCACCCTGATGTGCCCGATGTCCCCGGCTCCCCCGTCGATGCCCCGGTAGACCGCGCCGTCCACGACGACGCCCGCGCCGATGCCGGTGGAGACCTTGACCAGGGCGAAGGCCGAGCACTCCGCGTACGAGGCGCGCTGTTCGCCGTACGCCATGAGGTTCGCGTCGTTGTCGACGAGGACCGGGAGGTCGGCGGGGCCGCCCGTCTGCTCGGTGAAGGCGCGGCGCAGGCGGCCTCTTATGTCGTAGCCGTCCCAGCCCGGCATGATCGGCGGCTGGACGACGCGGCCCGTCTCGCTGTCCACGGGCCCCGGCACCGCGAGTCCGATGCCGCAGACCGAGGCCGGGGAGCGGTCGGCCTTGCGCAGCAGCTCGGCGAAGCGGATGCCCAGCTCGCCGAGGACCGCGTCCGGGCCGTCATCGATCGCCAGGGGGCCCGCCTGCTCGGCGACGATCTCGCCGGTGAGGCCGAGCAGGGCGGTGCGGACGTGCCGGGTCTCCAGGTCGGCGGCGAGAACCACCGCGTGGGCGTCGTCGAACTCCAGACGGACGGCGGGGCGCCCGCCGAGCGACGAGCCCGCCTTGTCAGGGGGGCCGCCCGCGCCCTCCCGCAGCCAGCCCGCGCGGAAGAGCCGGTCGAGACGCTGACCGACCGTGGCCCGGGAGAGCCCGGTGGCCTGCTGCAGGGCGCCGCGCGTGGTGGCCCGTCCGCTGCGCACCAGGTGGAGCAGGTCCCCGGCCCCCGCATGCCGGCCGGCCGCGCGTCCACCCGCCGCCTGCCCCTCGTACTCCGCTCGGTCCGGCATCCGCTCTCCCCTTGTGCTCGTCAACTCCGCGTTACATATTGGGTTTTGCGTGTTGAGTAGACGTAACTCTAAGGTGGCCAACACGAAACTGACAGGGCGTCGAGCCCCTCGGGGAGAACCGCGTGGACCGCACGAACGTGGGCCGCACAGCCCAGCTCACCACCCGCCGAGCCACGACGTCCCTGCGCGAGCGCGCCGCCGAGGTGCTGTGGGCCAACTGGACGGGCACGTCGACGGTCCCCTCCCGGCAGCTCTATCCCCACCAATGGTCCTGGGACTCCGCTTTCATCGCGATCGGCCTGCGTCATCTGTCCCCCTTACGGGCGCAGTTGGAGCTGGAGACGCTGCTCTCCGCCCAGTGGGGCGACGGCCGCGTCCCGCACATCGTGTTCAATCCTGCCGTCCCCCTGGACGCCTACTTCCCCAGCCCCGACTTCTGGCGCTCCACCACGGCCGGGCGCACTGCCGGGGCACCCGGTGCCATCCACACCTCCGGCATCGTCCAGCCGCCGGTCCACGCACTCGCCGTCTGGCTGGTGCACCGCGCCGACCCGGGGCTCTCCCGCGCCCGTTCGTTCCTGGCCCGCACCCACCCCCGGCTCGCCGCCTGGCACCGCTACCTGCGCTGCCGCAGGGACGCGGGTGGCGCGGGGCTCGCCTCCGTGCTCCACCCCTGGGAGCAGGGCATGGACAACAGCCCCTGCTGGGACGCCCCGTTGAGCCGGGTGACCCCGGCCGATCCGTCCGCCTACCGGCGCGCCGACCTGGACCACGGCGCCGCGGAGGACCGGCCGACCGACCTCGACTACGGCAGGTACGTGCGGCTCGCGGCCGACTACCGCGATCGCGGCTACGCGGACGGCGGATGCGTGGGCGGGGAGTACGCGGACGGGGCGGGCGAGTTCGCCGTCGAGGAACCCTCGTTCAACGCGCTCCTGATCGCCTCCGAGCACGCACTGGCCCGTATCGAGGCCGAGCTGGGCCTGCGGGACGCGTCCGTCGTACGGGAGGCGCGTGCGCGAGCGCTCACGGGCACCCTCGTCGAGCGCCTCTGGGACCCGGCGGACGGCCTCTTCCTCTGCCGCGACCTGCGCTCCGGGGACCGCCGCGAGCTGCCCTCCGGGGAGCTGGTGCCGGAGCTCGGGGTCGGCGGGCTCGTCCCGCTGATCCTGCCCGCGCTGCCCGCCCCCGTCGCCGCCGCGCTCGTACGGACCGCGTGCGGACCGCACTTCGGGCTCGGCGGGCCCGCGCGGCTCGTGCCGAGCTACGACCTCACGGGAAGCGCCTTCGACCCACGGCGGTACTGGCGCGGACCCGCATGGTTCAACACCAACTGGCTTCTTGAGCGGGGGCTTCGGCTGCACGGCGAGCGCACACGGGCCGACGGTCTGCGGCGTGCGCTGCTCGAAGTGGCCGGGGAGTCCGGGTTCGCGGAGTACGTGGACCCGTACACAGGGCGGGGCTGCGGTGCGCGCGGCTTCGGCTGGAGCGCCGCGCTCGCCCTGGATCTGCTGCTCGACGATCCCGCCGGGCGTGACGAGGAGCCGCACACGAGGCCCGCCGAGGCGCCTTCCGTCGCGGTGACGAGGAAGAGGTTCAGGGATGACTGATCGGCGTCAACCACTGGTGCGGGGCGGTACGTTCGCGGCGCTCGGCGCGGGCGGCGACATCAGCGGGGTGCCCGGCGGCACGGCCCCGGACGGGCTCTTCGTGCGTGACGCCCGGCACCTGAGCCGCTGGCAGCTGACGGTCGACGGGGCCGTCCCCGAGGTCCTCGCACCGGTGTCGGACACCGACGCGGACGCGGGCATCGCGCGATGCGTCCTCGTCCCGCGCGGCGGCAGGCAGGAGCCCGCGTCCTGCACGCTCTTCCGCGAACAGGCCGTGACGGAGGGCACGTTCGTGGAGTCGCTGCGCCTCACCAGCAATCGCGCGGTGCCGACGACCGTGCGGATCGCGCTGACCGTGGACGCCGACTTCACCGACCAGTTCGAGCTGCGCTCCGACCACCGTACGTACGCGAAGACCGGCGCCGTCAGGTCGCGCACGGTCATCACCGGCGACGACGAGGAGGCCCGGGGCATCGAGTTCGCCTACCGGCGCCGCGAGTGGTGCTCCCGCACGAAGGTCACCGCGGACCCCGCGCCGGACGCGGTCGAGGAGACCGGCACCGGTGCGCGGCGGCTCGTCTGGACCTTAGGCCTCGACGCGCACGGCACGGCGGAGATGACACTGCGCGTCGCGGCGCATCCGCACGGGGCGCCCGAGCCGAGCATGCCGACGGGCCCCACGGAAGCATCCGCCCAACTCACCAGCTTGGAGGCCGAGTTCGCGTCGGGCGTCGAGATCCCCGATGGCTGGCCGGAGCTCGCGGCGGCGTGCCGACGGGGCCTCGCGGACCTCGCCGTACTCCAGGTGCCCGCGTCGGGCCCGGACGGCGAGCCGCTGAGCGTACCGGCGGCGGGGGTCCCGTGGTTCATGACGCTCCTGGGCCGCGACGCCCTCCTGACCTCGCTCTTCGCCCTCCCCTATCTGCCGCGCCTGGCCGCGGCGACGCTCCCCGCGCTCGCCGCCACCCAGGCGACGGAGGCCACCGAAGGTGCGGTCGCCCAGCCCGGCAAGATCGTGCACGAGGTACGGCACGGGGAGCTGGCCCACTTCGGGCAGGTGCCGTTCGGGTGCTACTACGGCTCCGTCGACGCGACCCCGCTCTTCCTCGTCCTGCTCGGCGCCTACACGGAACGGACGGGCGACACCGCGCTTGCCCGCCGCCTGGAGCCGCACGCGCGGGCCGCCATCGGCTGGATCCTCGACCACGGAGGCCTCACCTCGCGCGGCTATCTCGTCTACCGCGCCGACGAGGGCGGCCTCGCCAACCAGAACTGGAAGGACTCCCCCGGCGCGATCTGCTCCGCCGACGGCAGCCGCGCCACGGGCCCCGTGATGGCGGCGGGCGCGCAGGGCTACGCGTACGACGCCCTTGGCCGTACGGCGTGGCTGGCGCGCACGGTCTGGGGCGACACGGTGTACGCGGACCTCCTGACGCAGGCGGCGGCCGACCTGCGGGACCGCTTCCAGCGGGACTTCTGGATGCCGGAGGCGGGCTTTCCCGCGCTCGCCCTGGACGGCGAAGGACACCAGGTCGACGCGCTCGCGTCGGACGCCGGGCACCTGCTGTGGTCGGGCCTCCTGGACAAGGAGTACGGGGAGGCGGTGGGCCACCGCCTCCTCGAACCGGACTTCTTCTCGGGCTGGGGAGTACGCACCCTGGCCGCCGGCCAGCCTGCGTACCACCCGCTCTCCTACCACCGGGGTTCGGTGTGGCCGCACGACAACGCCCTGATCACCTTGGGCCTGGCACGCTACGGCCTGCACGACGAGGCGCGGGCGGTGGCGCGGGGCCTGGTGGCGGCGGCGACCCGGGGCGGCAACCGGCTGCCGGAGGTACTCGCGGGCTACGACAGGGACGCCCACCCGGGCCCGGTCCCTTACCCCCACGCGTGCGTACGGGAATCCCGCTCGGCGGCGGCGCCGCTTGCGCTGTTGAGTGCGGTGGGGGGATAGGGGATCGCGGGGCGAGGCGCTCGCTCTGGGCTTTGGGGCCGGGGGCCGGAGGCCGGGTGCCGGAGGCCGGGTGCCGGAGGCCGGGTGCCGGGGTGCCGGAGGCCGGAGGCCGGGTGCCGGGGTGCCGGGGTGCTGGGACCTTGCGGGTTCCGGGGGTCTGCGCGCCGGGCTCCCGGGGCCTTGCGCGCCCGCGCTCCAGGGCTCTGCGTGCCGGGGCTCCTGGGCCCTGGGTGCCCGGGCTCCGGAGCCCTGCGCGCCGGGACTCCGGAGCCTTGGACGCCGGCGCTCCGGGGCCTTACGTGCTTCACGGCTCCGCGCGCCGTCGATCACCGCCTCCGCCGAGTTCGTCCTCAGACGCCGGACCGGCTGGAGGGTTCCGCCTCCGGCAACGCCATCAGCTCCGCCCGATAACGCCCCGCCATCCCCACGGCCCTGGCCCCGCCCAGCGCGACGACCCCGATCATCCGCTCCCCCAGGTAGTAGCCGTACACCACGTCCCCGTCCTCGGAGTCCGGATCGCCCCCCAGCAGCCGCACTCCGTCCCCCACCCCCGGAAGCCCGAACGACTGCACCCGCACATCGACCTGATCGCTCCAGAACGACGGCAGCGGCGCGAACGGCGTCGCGTCGTGCGGTGACGCGGCCCCGTCCCCCGACAGCCCCGCCACCAGCACCCGCGCCGCATGCTTCGCGCAGTCCGCCGGCATCGACCAGTGCTCGACCCGCCGCGCGAGCGCCCCGTACCGGGGGTTCGGGAAGCGCGCCACATCCCCCACGGCGACCGCGTGCGCAAGCCCCCCGATCCGTAGCTGCGCGTCGCAGAGGATGCCGTCCGTCAGGTCGACCCCCGCACTCGCCCCCAGCCACTCCACGTTCGGCAGCGAACCGACCGCCTCGACCACCACATCGGCCCCGCACTCGCTCCCGTCGTCCAACGCCACGTAATCAGCGGCGTGTTGGGAGACCAGCCGCCCCATTCGGAACCGCACCCCGCGCGCCTCGTGCCGTCGTCGCAGCACCCGCCCGAGCCTCTCCCCCACCGCCAGCATCATCGGCTCGGTCTCCGGCGCGACGACCGTCACCTCGCACCCCGCCCTGCGCGCCGTGGCCGCCACCTCGCAGCCGATGAAGCCCGACCCGATCACCAACACCCGTACGCCCTCGGCAAGTTCGGCACGCAGTGCCGCCGCGTCCTCCAGTGTCCGTACGACATGCCGTGGCGGACCCCCGGGCAGAGGAAGCCTGCGTGGCCGCACCCCCGTCGCGGCCACCAGACCCTCGTACGCATGGACCGAACCATCGGCCAGCGTGAGTGTGCGCGCGGCCAGGTCGGCGGATTCGACCGCCGTACCGAGCCGCCATTCGACGTCGGCGATGCTGGGGCGATGGCGCAGCGCCGTGGTGGCGGCGGGTGCCTCCCCCGCGAGGACCTCCTTGGACAACGGGGGGCGGTTGTACGGGAGATGGGGCTCGTCCCCGTACACCGTGATCGCCCTTTCCCACCCCGCCGCCCGCAGCTGCTCGGCCGCCCGCAGCCCGCCGAGCGACGCGCCGACGACGGCGATTCCCCCCGGGGAGGCCACGGCGGGTCAGCCCTCGACCCGGATGGCCTGCAGCGGGCAGACGTCGGCGGCGTCCTCCGCGTCGGCGCGCAGGGCTTCGTCGGGCGATTCGACGTACGCGAGGTGGCCGTCCTCGTCGAGCGTGAAGACCTCCGGCGCCGCGAAGACGCACTGCCCGTGGTCCTGGCAGACGTCCAGGTCGACGGTGACCTTGAGCATGTGAACTCCCGGTGCGGTGAGGGGATATGGCGGTGCGACCGCATGCGTTCAGCGGCGTGGGGGGCGGATTCCGCGGAACTCCCAGTCGCCCCCGAAGGCCGTCGAGACGACCTCCTCGGACTCCGTGGGCTGAGCGCCGACGTCGGAGCGGACGGCCGTCGGGCCGGTGACGATGTGGTTGGTGAGGCGTCCGAGGCCCTCGGCCTCGACCTCGACGACGTCTCCCGGCCGGACGGGCCGGGAGTTGGCGGGGGTGCCGGACAGGATCACGTCACCCGGCTCCATGGTGATCGTGCGGGCGATGTCGGAGACCAGATAGCGCATGTCCCACTCCATCTCGTCCGTCGAACCGTCCTGTACGAGCTCGCCGTTGACGTACGTCCGCAGGTACTTGGAGTGGAAGTCCCACCCGGTGACGAGGCCCGGGCCCAGCGGGCAGAGCGTGTCGGAGCCCTTGACCCGGAGCATCGAACCGGCGTCGGTGTCGCGGAAGTCGTGCAGGCCGTAGTCGTTGGCGACGGTGTAGCCCGCGATGTACGTGTCCGCGTCGGCCGGGGCGATGTTGCGGCAGGTGCGGCCGATGACGATGCCGATCTCGCCCTCGTAGTTGAGGTACTTGCAGCGCTCGGGTCGGACGACGGCACCGCCGTGCGCGTTCAGCGCCGAGACCGGCTTGTGGAAGTAGGTGGGTGCGGGCGGCAGCCCGACGCCGAACTCCTCCACCCGGCTGCGGTGGTTGAGGTGGACGGCGATCACCTTGGAGGGGCGTACGGGCGGCAGGTGGTGGGCCTCGGCGGTCTTCACGCGGCGGCCGTCGGCGGCGACCAGCTCGTCCCCTTCGCGCACGACCTGGACTGCGGCGCCTTCGAGGAGGACGCGGCGGTACTCGACGGTGGTCGCCTTACGGGTCGAAGTAGTCGTGGGCGTCGTGGGCGTCATGCGAGGGAGACCTCACTCCGGGTCTGGTCGGGGGCGCCGGTCCAGCCTTCGGCGGGGCGGTCGAACCACAGGTGCATCTGTCCGGTGCCCACCGAGTTCTCGTAGTCGCTGAAGGCGCGACCGGCCGCGGAGCACCGCTCTTCTCCGAGAGCACCGATCATCATCAGGTAGTGGCCGAAGCGCGCCTCGGGCTTGTGGGTCAAAAACTCGGGCATCGTGCGCAGGACTTCGGCGTGGTCGCCGCGTGCGAGGCGTTCGATGCACTGCTCGTCGGCGGCCCGCGCCTCGGGCGTACGGATGTGGGACGGTTCGCTCGACTCGTGGGCGCGCAGTTGCCGCAGCGGCCAGAAGGAATGCGAGAGCGCGCCGGACGCGATGAGGAGGACCTTGCGGTCGGGCAGCGCCGCGATGCCGTCGGCGAGTGCGCGGCCGAGGCGGAGATGGTCCTCGGTGTCGCCGGTCTGGCAGACGCCGATCGAGAGCCACTTCTTGTCGGGGAGGCCTTCACCCAGGTACTTCCAGAGGTTGATCGTGGCGTAGTGGACCGGCAGGTACGGGTCGTCGATCGGCGTGATCCACGTCCCGTGCCGCTCGTCGAACTCGCTTATGGAGGCCGCCAGTTCGGGGTCACCGGGGTAGTCGTACGGCATCCGGCACATCCCGCGCGGCAGCTCCTCGGAGGTGAAGAGCCCGGCGCGGCGCGCGTGCGCGGAGACGACGAACTCGACGGTGGTGGCCCAGTGCGAGTCGAGGACGACGACGGTGTCGTGGTCGAGGGTCTCGAAGACCTCTTCGCGCAGCCGTCGCAGTCCGGGGACGAGGCTGATCTCGCGGCCTTCGTTGAGCTCTTTGCGGGACTCTTCGGGGAGCACGATGGTGGGCACGTGGGCGAGGAGGCCCGCCCCGACGATCTCACCCATGGCGGGCCCGTCCTTCCCCAAGCTCTCGGCTCCGCTCGAGCAGGGGAGGCCCCATTGGCGCGGTCACGGTGTTCTTCAGGTCGCAGTAGAAGTCGAAGGACCAGTCGCCGCCCTCGCGCCCGATCCCCGAGTCGCGGGAGCCGCCGAAGGGTGCGGAGAGGTCGCGCACGAAGAAGCAGTTGACCCAGACCGTGCCGGCGACGAGCCGTGCGGAGACCCGGGCGGCACGCTCGCGGTCGCCGGTGGCGAGGGTCGCGGCGAGGCCGAAGCGGGTGCCGTTGGCGAGGCGCACGGCCTCGTCCTCGTCGCCGTCGGGGAAGGTCTGGAGGGTGAGGACGGGTCCGAAGACCTCTTCCTGGACGATCTCGGAGTCCTGGTCGACGTCGGTGAGGAGGGTGGGGAGGTAGTAGTTGCCGCCGAGTGCGGTGTTGGGGCCGCCGCCGATGACGGCCTTCGCGCCCGCGTCCAGGGCGCGCCGGACGAATCCGTCGACGCGCTCGACGTGCCGGGGGTGGATGTTGGGCCCGACGTCGGTTGCCTCGTCGCGCGGATCTCCCTGGGTCAACTTCGTTACCCGGTCAAGAATGTGCCCGAGGAAGGCGTCCCGGGCGGACTCCTCGACCAGGATGCGAGTGGCGGCCAGACAGACCTGCCCGGCATTGTCGAACTGCTCTACGGCGAGGTCGGCGGCGAGCTCCGGATCGGCGTCGGCGAAGACGAGCAGCGGGGATTTGCCGCCCAGTTCGAAGCTGCACGGCACGAGGCGTTCGGCCGCGGTCGCAGCGATCCGCCGCGCGGTGGGAACGGACCCGGTGAAGCTGATGCGGCGCACGCCGGGATCGGCGACGAGCGGCGCCCCGGCCTCCGCCCCGTACCCCTGCACCACGTTGAACACCCCGGCCGGGAGGCCCGCCTCGTGGGCGATGTCCGCGAAGAGCGACGCGGTCAGCGGGGTCCACTCGGAGGGCTTGAGGACGACGGTGCTCCCGGCGGCGAGCGCGGGCCCGGTCTTCCAGCTGGCCAGCATCAGCGGGGCGTTCCACGGCGTGATGAGGACGGCCGGTCCTGCCGGGTCCCAGCTCACGTGGTTCGTGTGCCCCCGGGTCTCGAAGTCGTCGTGGGCGAGGGCGAGCAGGCGGTCGGCGAAGTAGCGGAGGTTGTGGGCGACGCGGGGCATGACACCGCGGCGGTGGGAGCGCAGGAGCGCGCCGTTGTCGGCGGTCTCGACGGCTGCGAGGTCCTCGGTGCGGGCCTCGACCCCGTCGGCGACGGCGTGCAGGAGCCGGGCGCGTTCGGTGGGCGGGGTGGCGGCCCAGCCGGGAAAGGCCTCGCGGGCCGCGGCCACGGCTGCCCGCGCCTCTTCGGCTCCGCCGCGGGCGATCTCGGCGAGCGGGGTGCCGTCGAGTGGCGAGTCATCGGTGAAGGTGGCGCCGGACGCGGAGGCGACGCGCCGCCCGCCGATCCAGTGCCGGGTGTCGACGGGGACACCGGCGACGGTCGCGGTGTGCGAGGAGTTCTCCGGTGCCTCGGGGGCGGGGGGAGCCATGAGGTCCTCCAGTTCGTTTGAACCCAAACAACATTAGGAGCGGCGTGGCGACCGGTCAACCCCTCGATAGGGCAGCCCTGTTCGGCTATTGTTTGGGCTCAAACGAATACCGCACACCGAGTATCGCAGCGGGTGGGACAAGTCGGTGCACGCGATGGAGAAGTACACGGAGCTGAAGACGACGTGGATCCAGCTTTGACGCCTCCCGGCGGGGGGAACCGTGCGGGGGGCCGCTCGGGGGGCCTCCCGGGGAGCCACCCGGGAGGCCACTCAGGGGGCCGCCGCCCGCTGATCGCTCTGCCGCAGCGGTACGCGGCGTCGACGTCGGCACTTCGGTACGAAGCCGTTGTGACGGCGCGGGCGTTGGCGGAGGCGGTGTTCCGCGCGGGCGGTGAGCCGTTCATGATGCTGCCCGGCCCGCCCGGCGAGGCGGCGGCGAGACTGGCCCGGTGCGACGGGCTGCTGCTGCCGGGGGGCGGGGATGTGGCGCCGTGGCGGTACGAGGACGCGAGCGCCGGGGGCGAGGTGCACGGTTCCGTATACGACGTGGATGACGCCCAGGATGCGTTCGACCTCGCGCTCGCGGAGTGCGCGGTGGCCTGCGGCCTGCCTCTGCTGGCCGTCTGCCGGGGGCTGCAGGTGGTGAACGTCGCGCTGGGCGGTTCACTGCGGCAGGACATGGGCGGGCCGGAGTCGGAGCACCGGCACGTGGTGCATCCGGTGCGGATGACTTCCGGTTCGGTGGTGGCCCGGGCCATGGGCGCCGAGAAGGTGGAGGCTTCCTGCTTCCACCATCAGTGCGTGGAGGCGCTGGGACGCGGGCTCGTCGCTACGGGCCGGGCGGCGGACGGGACGGTGGAGGCACTGGAACTCCCGTATGGGGAGGGTTGGTTCGCGGCTGTTCAGTGGCATCCGGAGGACACCGCTGGCTCGGACGTGGCGCAGCAGAGGCTGTTCGGGGCGCTGGTGCATGCGGCGCAGCGGGAGTAACTCGGCCGGTCTGAGGCTGAAGGACAGACGGGACTTGGCGGGCTGGTGACCTTGCGGCGGGCGGGGCGGGGCGGAGCCGGTGACCTGCCGCCGTGCAACGCCGGGCGGGGCCCGGGGGGGGCCACCCACCCCAGCCCGTCCGGCGCTTGAGGACGAACTCGGCGCAGCCGGTGAGCTTCCGACGCCCGGAGCGGGACGGAGCCGGTGACCTGCCGCCGTGCGCGCAAAGCCGAGCGGAGCCGGTGGTCAACGCCGGGCGGAGCCGGTGGTCAACCGCCGTGCGCGCAAAGCCGGGCGAAGCCAGTGGTCAACGCCGGG
Source organism: Streptomyces sp. NBC_01283 (assembly GCF_041435335.1). Taxonomy (NCBI): domain Bacteria; kingdom Bacillati; phylum Actinomycetota; class Actinomycetes; order Kitasatosporales; family Streptomycetaceae; genus Streptomyces; species Streptomyces sp. NBC_01283. Next base: position 6,197,236 of record NZ_CP108430.1, on the reverse strand, counting down.
CGGAGCCCGTGATCAACGCTGCTCAAGACCCTCGCCCAGCGGCCCCTTGGCCCGCCTGCCGCTCCGGCGAGGAGCCGGCTCCGCTCCGTCGAGGAGTTCCAGCCTTCGCTCCTCCCCCTTCTCCTCCGTCTGCACCACGATCTTCCGCAGCAGATCCGCCAGGGTCCTGCACTCCTCGTCCGTCAGCCCGTCGGCGACGAACGCCTCCTCCGCGTTGAAGGCGGGGAACACCTTCTCCATCAGCCGCTCCCCCTCCTCCGTGAGCCGCAGCAGCGCGAGCCGCCCGTCGCCGGGGTGGCCGCGCCGTTCCAGCAGGCCCCGCCCCGCGAGGGTGCGGGCGACCCCGGTCAGCGTGCCCTTGGAGATGCCCGCCTCCTCGGCGACGTACCGCGTCTCCATCTCCCCCCAGATCCAGACCACGTACAGGACAACGAACGACGTCCACGTCAGCTCGGCCCCGCGCAGCACGGAGTTCTCGAAGTGCTGCCGGACGGCCGAAGCCGCGCGGTAGATGTTCGAGACGGCGGCCATCTGCTCGTACTTGAGGGGGGTGCCGCCGAGCTTGGCCCGGACCGCCTTCTCGGTCTCGCGGATGGAGCGGTAGCCCGTCACGTCCGTATCTCCTCGTCCCTGTGGTGCCGGTGGCGCCTGCACGCCTCCAGTCTCCCAAGACCTCTTGCCGGGGCGTATGCGCGTCCGTACCATCAGCGCCACTCGAATTTCGTACGGGTTCAAACGATAACGCGCATCCAGCGGATACGCGTTTCTCTTCCCACCCCTCTCCCCTCCCTCTCCTCTCCTCTCCTCCCCTCCCCGGAGGCCCGGCATGACCATCGATCACCCCGGCACGCCCATGCCCGCTCCCGCACCGCCGCCTCCCCCCGCCTCCGCACCCGCCCTCGCGCCCGAGCGCCGTATCGGCGTCACCGGCATCGTCTTCGCCGTCGTGGCGGCATCGGCCCCGCTCACCGTGGCCGCGGGCGGCATACCGCAGTCCCTCGGCGTCACCGGGATCCTCGGCATACCCCTGCTCTACCTCCTCGTCGGCGTCGTCCTCGCGCTCTTCAGTGCGGGATACGCGGCGATGAGCCGCCGCATCACGGGTGCGGGGGCGTTCTACGCGTACACCGCGCAGGGGCTCGGGCGTACCGCCGGTGTCGGTGCGGCCTTCGTGGCGCTGCTCGCGTACAACGCGATGCAGATCGGTATCGCGGGGCTCTTCGGGGCGACGACCTCGCAGTTCATCGAATCCAAGACCGGCGCCGACATCCCGTGGTGGGCGCTCGTCCTCGCCTGCACGGTCGTCGTGGGTGCGCTCGGCTACCGGCGCGTGGACCTGGGCGTGAAGGTGCTCGCCGTACTGCTCGTACTCGAATTCGGCACCGTGCTGGTCTTCGACATCGGGATGTTCGCCGACGCCCCGCAGGGGATCTCCGCCACCCCGTTCACGCGGGCCGCCGCGACGGACGGCGCGCTCGGGGTCGCGCTGTGCTGCGTGTTCGCCGCGTACATGGGCTTCGAGTCGGCGGCGCTCTACAGCGAGGAGTGCCGTGATCCGCGCCGCACGGTGGCGCGCGCCACGTACATCGCCGTGGGCCTCATCGGTGTCTTCTACGCCGCCACCGCGTGGGCGATGATCAGCGGGGCCGGCACCGGGCAGGCCACGAAGGTCGCGGCGGAGCAGGGCCCGGAGATGCTGTTCTTCCTCAGCGACCGCAGCAGCGGGCTCAACTCCGCCTTCTCCGACTTCGCACAGCTCTTCCTCATCACCAGCCTGCTCGCCGCGCTGCTCTCCTTCCACAACGCCGTTGCCCGGTACGTCCGTTCGCTGGGCCGGGAGGGTGTGCTGCCGCGCGGGCTCGGGGCGCTCCACCCCCGGCACAAGTCACCGCACCGGGGTTCCCTGCTCCAGACCGCCCTCAGTGTCGTCGTCATCGGTGTCTTCGCGCTGGCGGGGCGTGACCCGGTGATGGATGTCTTCACCTGGCTGACCAATCTCGGCGCCCTCGGCGTGATCCTCCTCCTGCTCGCCACGTCGGCCTCGGTCATCGCCTACTTCGTCCGCCACCGCGAACTGAGCGAGCCCCTGTGGAACCGGCTCGCCGCCCCGCTCCTCTCGGGCGTCGCCCTCGCCGTCTTCTTCTGGCTGGCGCTGACCAACTTCAGCGTGCAGCTGGGGGTTTCGCCCGGGAATCCGCTGCGGTGGATATTGCCGTGCCTGATCCTCGCCACTGGTGCGGCGGGGGTGGTGTGGGGGCTTTGGCTGCGGAGGGTGCGACCGGAGACGTACGCGGGGATCGGTACGGGGGCGGGGCAGTAGGCCTGCGGTTCACAGGCTCGTCTCCAGGAGGGTCCCGCCGTTCCAAGTGACGCCGACCTGACGGTAGTACGCGCCGATGGGCTCCTCGATCGTCAGCGCGGCCAGCTCTTCGGTGGGCACGTCGAAGAGGTCGAGGTCCGCCTCACCCGACCAGGCCCGACCCCCCTCGAAGGAAGCCGCACCGGATGCGATCAACTCATCGAGCGCCATCCCTTTCCCCTCTATGGAGGGGAGCTGGCGGTGGTGGGCCATGGGGTGGGCGTTGACGAATCCGTTCGACTCGGAGGGTTCGCGCAGGGTCACGACGGCCTGGGCGAGGCGCCGGTCGGCGGCGGCGAGCGTCGCACCGAAGGTGGCGCCCCCCTCTATGCGGGGCGCGGGACCGAAGGGGTGCGGGCGCGTGAGATGGATCGAGCCGAGCTTCTTCGGGTAGCCCTGGTGGTTGCCGCGGGCGATGGCGAAGTCCTTGTCGACCCAGATGTAGACGCAGCGCGAGTAGGTACGGCCACGGTACTCGCAGCGCACGACGGCGAAGCACTCCTTGTACTGGGACCGCACCGGGTCGAGCAGCTCCTCCCTGGAGTCCCCGCAGGACTGCCAGTCGGCCCAGATGAGGGCGACGGCGCCGGGGTCGTCGGCAGCCAGATCGAGGGGCGCGGGGAGGAGTTCGCGGACGCGGGCGGGGTCGGTGCGGTACTCGACGGTGAGCAGGTCGCCCGAGTAGTGCCAGGGCGGTGACGGGATGATCGAGGAGCGGCCCGTGGCGGACTTGGGCGGAAAGAATCCCTGAACTCGGGCCATGGCCAGACTCCTTCGCTCGTCGTTTGGATCCGTACGATATGCCTCCGCCGGTTTGAGCGCCACGGGGTGCCGTTGTCCGCCGATACAGGGACCCCCGCGTGGGGCAACGCCCCGCAGGTCGCGTCCAGTTACCCCCCGATCCCCCCGAAGGGGCTTGCGCGGACCCCCGGGGGTTTCTATCGTTTGGTCTCAAACGATAAGCCCGATCCACCTCGCAGAAAGGCTGGACCACGGGTGAGTGAAACGAGCGCAGCCGCAACAGCAGCAATGGAAGCGCTGCAAGCGCAGGGCACGGACGTGGTCCGCGTGATCTACCCGGACCTCCTCGGCGCCGACCGCGGCCGGGACATCCTCATAGGACATCTGCCGACGGCCTGCGGACACGGGCTCTCCTTCTGCCGAGCCGTCTACCACACCACCCCCCGGGGCGACGTCGTCCCCGTCCCCGGCGGGCTCGACGCAGGGCTGCCGGACGTCTCCGTACGGCCTGATCTGAGTACCCTCCAGGCTCTGCCCTGGGAACCCGGCGTCGCCTGGTGCCTCGGGGACACCTTCGATCCCGCCACCGGTGAACCCACCCCGGAATCACCACGCGCCCTGCTGCGGCGGGTACTTGAGCGTGCGGAGGAGCACGCCGGCGGCGCCGTGACCCCGGTCGTCGGGCCCGAGCTCGAGTACTTCCTGTGCGACGCCGACCCCGCCGCCCCCTCCGGATGGGCCGTGTACGGGGGCGCCACCGGCAACGTCTACAGCGCCGGCCGCCGCGGCGACCCGGACGGCCACCTCCTGCGGACCCTGCGCTCACTCGACGCCCTCGGCGTCGGCGTCATCGCGGGCAACCACGAATTCGACGGCGGGCAGTTCGAGATCAACCTCGGGCACTCCGACGCCCTGGACGCGGCCGACCGAGCCTTCCGCTTCAAGGCCGCCGTCAAGGAGACGGCCCGCCGCGAGGGACGGCTCGCGACCTTCATGGCCAAGCCGTTCAACGGACTCGGCGGCTCCGGCTTCCACCTGCACGTCTCCCTGGTCGACGGCGCCGGACGCAACGTGTTCGAGGACGCGGAAGCCCCCGACGGGCTCTCCACGACGGCCCGGCACTCCATCGCCGGGCTCCTCCGCCACGCGCCCGCCCTCAGCGCCCTGCTCAACCCGACCATCAACTCCTACAAGCGCTTCGGCCCCGACACCCTCGCCCCCTGGCTGATCGACTGGGGCCTGGACAACCGCAGCGCCATGCTGCGGATACCGCCGGAGAGGGGATCGGGGACCAGGCTGGAGCTGCGGCTCGGCGACGCCTCCGCCAACCCCTACCTCGTCATGGCGGGCACCGTCGCCGCCCTGCTCCTCGGCATCCGCGACAAGGCGGAGCCGCCCGCCCCGCTGGAGGGCCACGGCTACCAGGAGGACTCCGCGCCCCGTCTCCCCGGCACGCTCGGCGCCGCGCTCGACGCCCTGGAGGCCGACGAAGCGCTGACCGGGCTCCTGGGCGCGGAGTTCACCGAAGCCTTCCTCACGTACAAGCGCAATGAGATCGAACGCTTCCAACAGCACGTCACCGAATGGGAGTTCACGGAGTACGCCTTCCTCATCTGATCCCGGAGGGAAGGTTCTGGACGACCTCGGATGGCCGCGGATGGCCTCAGCCGACATCGTCCGACCGCGACACCCGAACCGAGATCCGAAGGAGTACGTCCATGAGTACGGTCACGGAGCCGCCACCCCTGGCCCTGTCCGACGTCGACCTCGCCGACAACGACAAGTTCACCGACGGCGCCCTGCCCTGGCGGATGTTCGACGTGCTGCGCCGGGAGGACCCCGTCCACTGGCAGCCCGAACCCGCGCCCAACTCCGGCTTCTGGGCGGTCACCCGGCACGAGGACATCGTGCGCGTGGACCGCGACCCGGACACCTTCACCTCGATGCGGTTCACCAACCTCGAAGAGGTCGAGGAGGACTACATCGCGTTGCGTCGTTCCCTTCTGGAGACCGACGGCATGCGGCACCGCGCGATGCGGCTGATCCTGCAGAAGCAGTTCACGCCGCGCGCGGTCGCCACGTACGAGACGTTCCTGCGCGGCCTGACGGCCCGCACCCTCGACGCGGCGCTCCCCAAGGGCTCGTTCGACTTCGTGAAGGAGGTCTCCGCCGACTTCCCGATCAATGTCCTCGCGCGGATGCTCGACGTGCCGGAGGAGGACACCCAGCAGCTCATCGACTGGGGCAACCGCATCATCGGCAACACGGATCCTGATTACGCCGACGTGCTTCTGGGGAGCGCGGAGAGCGAGCAGTACCGCAATCTGCCCTTCCGCTCCCCCGCCGCACTCGAAGTCTTCGAGTACGGGCGGAAGCTGGCGGCGAAACGGCGGGGCGGCGACGGCACGGATCTGGTGAGCACGCTGGTGAACAACTCACCCAAGGACGGTGTCCCGCTCTCCCCCACCGACTTCGACAACTACTTCCTGCTGCTCGTCGTCGCGGGCAACGAGACGACGCGGCACGCCATCTCGCACTCCATGCTCGCGCTGATCGACCACCCGGCGGAGCACGCCAAGCTCACCGCCGACCCCTCGCTCATCCCGGGCGGCGTCGAGGAGTGCCTGCGCTGGGCCTCGCCCGTCTACCACTTCCGGCGGACGGCGACCCGTGACGTCGAGCTGGGCGGCAAACTGATCAGGGAGGGCGACAAGGTGGTGCTGTGGTTCGCCTCGGGCAACCGTGACGCCGACGTCTTCCCGGACCCGTACCGCTTCGACGTGACGCGCGAGAACATCGACCACGTCACCTTCGGCAAGGGCAGCCCGCACTTCTGCCTGGGCAACTCCCTGGCCCGCCTGGAGATGCGGATCATGTTCGAGGAGCTGCTGCCGCGGCTCGCCGATGTCAGGGTGACCGGCGAGGTGCGGCGGGTCCGGTCGAACTTCGTGAACGGCATCAAGGAGCTGCCGGTCACGGTGACTCTCAGGTGAGCTCCGAGGTAAAAGCTGAGGCGAGCTCTCGGGTGAGAATCAGCCGCCGGACGTGTCCAGCTCCGCGTCCTCGCTGATGCCCGCACAGTCGTAGGGGTCCTTCAGCCAGCCGTCCGGCAGGACGACGCGGTTGTTGCCCGACGTACGGCCGCGCGGACCGTCCGCGCCCGTCGGCCACCCCTGGTCGAGGTCCAACTCGCCGAGCCCGTCCTCCAGTTCGGCGAGGGACGAGGTGATCGCGAGGCGCTTGCGCATCTCCGAGCCGACCGCGAAACCCTTCAGGTACCAGGCCACGTGCTTGCGGAAGTCGATGACGCCGCGCGCCTCGTCGCCGATCCACTCGCCGAGCAGGGTCGCGTGGCGGAGCATGACCTTCGAGACCTCGCGCAGGTCCGGGGCCTTGGGCGCGCCCGTGCCCTCGAAGGCGGCCACCAGGTCCGCGAAGAGCCAGGGGCGGCCGAGGCAACCGCGGCCCACGACGACTCCGTCGCAGCCGGTCTCGGCCATCATCCGCACCGCGTCGGCCGCCGACCAGATGTCGCCGTTGCCGAGGACGGGGATCTCGGGGACGTGCTCCTTGAGGCGGGCGATGGCGTCCCAGTCGGCGGTGCCGCCGTAGTGCTGGGCGGCCGTGCGGCCGTGCAGGGCGATCGCCGTGACGCCCTCCTCGACGGCGATGCGGCCCGCGTCGAGGAAGGTGATGTGCTCGTCGTTGATGCCCTTGCGCATCTTCATGGTGACGGGCAGGTCCCCGGCACCGCTGACGGCCTCCCGCAGGATCGCCCGCAGCAAGGGCCTCTTGTACGGGAGCGCGGAGCCACCGCCCTTGCGGGTGACCTTGGGGACGGGACAGCCGAAGTTCAGGTCGATGTGGTCGGCGAGGTTCTCCTCGGCGATCATGCGGACCGCCTTGCCGACCGTCGCGGGGTCGACGCCGTACAGCTGGATGGACCGGGGCTTCTCGGTCTCGTCGAAGTGGATCAGCTGCATGGTCTTCTCGTTGCGCTCGACCAGGGCGCGCGTCGTGATCATCTCGCTGACGAAGAGGCCCTTGCCCCCGCTGAACTCCCGGCACAGCGTCCGGAACGGCGCGTTCGTGATGCCCGCCATGGGGGCGAGCACGACGGGCGGCCGCACGGCGTGCGGGCCGATCTGAAGCTGGGGCTCCATGGCGCGGGATCCTCCGGGGCGAGCTGTGTCGGTGCGATGCGGGAAAGCCGGGGCAGACCTCTTATTGTCCCTCATCCGCGGGAGTGCCCCTGCGACCGGCCATAGGAGTGCCCGTACGGCCCGCCTTCACCAACCGGAGCAGCTCCTCCGTGGCCGCCTGCGAGCGCGCGTCCGCCGGGACGTACGTCCCCAGGCGCGGGCCCTCGGCCGGGCCGAGCCACAGCCCGTGGTACGTGAAATGCAGCGGCCCCACGAGCGGGTTGTTGAACCGCTTGGACTTGTCCACGGCCTGCATCACCTCATGCCGCTCCCACAGCTCGCAGAACTCCGGCGAGGCCTTGCTCAGCCTCCTGAGCAGCGTCTTCCACGCCGGGTCCGCGAGATGCCCGGCCATCCGCGCCCGGAACCTCGCGACCATCCGGCGCATCGTCTCGTCCCGGTCCTCCATGGCGGCCTGCCAGGCGGGGTGCGTGAAGGTCAGCCACATGCAGTTGCGGTCCTCGGGCGGCAGCACGTCGAGGTCGGTGAGGAGATGCCCGTACGTGGCGTTGTAGGCGAGGACGTCGTAGCGGGAGTTCTGCACGCAGGCCGGATACGGCTCCAGCTGGGTGACGATCCGCAGGAGGCCCGGTGGGACCGACGCGGTCTCGGCGGCCGGGGAAGGGTCCGCGGTGCCCGCGAGCTGGAAGAGGTGGGCGCGCTCACCGGCGTCCAGCATCAGGGCGCGGGACAGCGCGTCGAGCACCTGCGCCGAGACGTGGATGGCGCGGCCCTGCTCCAGCCACGTGTACCAGGTGACGCCCACCGTGGAGAGGTGCGCGACCTCCTCGCGGCGCAGGCCCGGCGTACGGCGGCGCGGGCCGCGGGGCAGGCCCGCCTGCTCGGGCGTGATGCGCTCGCGGCGGCTGCGCAGGAAGTCGGCGAGCTCGCTGCGGCGGATGCGGTCGGGCTGCGCCGGCGCCCCGGTGTCCGCGGTGCCGGCTTGTGCGGTGTCCATGGGAACAGCTTGCCTGCCCGGCGACCCTGTTTCCAGGTAGTACAGGTACCAGGATAAAGAGACTCTGGTACCAGGCTGACGATGCGACGACCGTCGTACTCGTGAACCTCACGAACTCCACGGCCCACGTCCTGAAGCCCACCCCGGCAGCCCCGGCCTCCCCTGGCCGCCCTCAGACTCCCCCGGGCGCCCTGACCCCGCTCGGCCTGGTCACCATCCTGCTCGGCGCCGCGCTCCCGATGATCGACTTCTTCATCGTCAACGTCGCCCTGCCCAGCATCGAACACGACCTGCGCGCGTCCCCCGCCACCCTGGAGATGGTCGTCGCGGGCTACGCCGTCGCGTACGCCGTGCTGCTCGTCCTCGGCGGGCGACTCGGCGACACGTACGGGCGCCGCAGGCTGTTCCTCTGGGGCGTCGCCGCCTTCGGCGTGACCTCGCTGGCCTGCGGGCTCGCACCCGGCGCCTGGTGGCTGGTCGGGGCGCGTGTCGCCCAGGGCGCCGCCTCCGCGCTGATGCTGCCGCAGGTCCTCGCCACCATCCACGCGACGACGCGGGGCGAGCAGCGGTCGAAGTCGGTCGCCCTCTACGGCTCGGTGGGCGGCATCTCCATCATCCTCGGCCAGGTGCTCGGCGGGGTCCTGGTCTCCGCCGACCTGGCCGGCACCGGCTGGCGCGCGGTGTTCCTGGTGAACGCACCCGTCGCGGTCGGCGCCCTGCTGTGCGCGGTGCGCTCGGTGCCGGACAGCCGCGCCGAGCGGCCCGCCCGCGGCGACATCGCCGGCACGCTCCTGCTCGCCGCCTCCCTGATCGCGCTGCTGCTGCCCCTGACCGAGAGACGGGCCGCGGGCTGGCCCCTGTGGTCGCTGCTCTCGCTGATCGCCGCGCCGTTCCTCGCCTGGGCGTTCGCCCGCGTCGAGCTGCGCGCCGAACGCACCGGCGGCAGTCCACTGCTGCCCCCGTCCCTGCTGCGCGAGCCGGGAGTACGGAAGGGACTGGCCATCGGCCTGCCCATCTTCACCGGCTTCGCGGGCTGGATGTTCGTCAGCGCGGTGACGCTCCAGCAGTGGCTGGGCTTCAGCCCCCTGAAGGCCGGACTGACCCTGATCCCCATGGGCGTCGCGCAGTTCGCGGCGTCGATGCTCGCCCCGCGGCTGGTGACACGGCTCGGCAGCCGGGCCCTTACGGTGTGCGCGCTGGTGCACGGCACCGGCCTCGCCATCCTCGCGCTCACGGTGCTGTGGACTCCGTGGGCGTCACTGACCCCGCTCGTCCTCGCCCCCGGCCTCGCGCTGTGCGGCGTCGGCCAGGGCGTACAGCTCGCCCTCTACTACCGCATCGTGCTCGCCGCCGTACCGGCCGAACGCGCGGGCGCGGGCAGCGGCCTCGCAGCAACGGTCCAGCAGTCCTGCCTGGCCCTCGGCGTCGCCACCCTCGGCTCACTGTTCCTCGCCCTGATACCGGCCCTGGGAATGCGGCACGCGTTCGCGATCATCCTCGGCACCCAACTGGCAGGCCTCGCGGGCCTCGCCCTGCTGAGCTTGCGACTGCCGCGGAGGCTTGGTTGAGGGGGCGGTCGCGGCGGGGGCTCGGGGGTGGTGCAGAGGCCCAAGCAGTAGGGCGCCGCCCGCAGACGCGGCCCACAGTTCGCCGGGATACCGTCGGGTGCATGCCAGCGCCAGAGCTCACGCACCGCCGACGCATGCTCGTCCTCGCGATCTGCTGCATGAGCCTGCTCATCGTCAGCCTCGACAACACCGTCCTGAACGTCGCCCTGCCCACCATGGCGCGGGAGTTCGACACCAGCATCTCGGGCATGCAGTGGACGATCGACGCCTACACCCTCGTACTCGCCGCACTCCTCATGCTGGCGGGGTCGACGGCTGACCGCGTGGGCCGCCAGAAGATCTTCAAGGTGGGGCTCGTGATCTTCACGGCCGCCTCCGTCGCCTGCTCCCTCGCCCCCAACCTCCCGTCCCTCGTGGCATTCCGCATGCTCCAGGCGGTCGGCGGCTCCATGCTCAACCCGGTCGCGATGTCGATCATCACCAACACCTTCACCGAGCCGCGCGAACGGGCCCGCGCCATCGGTGTCTGGGGCGGCGTCGTCGGCATCTCCATGGCCGCGGGCCCGATCATCGGCGGCCTCCTGGTGGACTCCGTCGGCTGGCGCTCCATCTTCTGGATCAACCTGCCGGTAGGCCTCGCGGCGCTGCTCCTCACCATCCGCTACGTCCCCGAGTCCCGCGCCCCCAAGGCCCGCCGCCCCGACCCCATCGGCCAGCTCCTGGTCATCGTGCTGCTCGGCGCCCTGACGTACGCGATCATCGAGGCGCCCACGGCGGGCTGGACATCACCACTGATCATCGCGTTCGCAGCCGCGTCACTCTTGGCCCTCCTCGGCCTCGTCGCCTACGAGCCGCGCCGCGCCGACCCCCTCATCGACCTGCGCTTCTTCGGCTCCGCGCCGTTCAGCGGGGCCACCGTGATCGCGGTCTGCGCCTTCGCGGCACTGGGCGGATTCCTCTTCCTCTCCACGCTCTACCTCCAGAACGTCCGCGGACTCAATGCCCTGCACGCGGGCGTATGGATGCTGCCGATGGCCGCCATGACACTGATCTGCGCCCCGCTGTCCGGCCGACTCGTCGGCAGCCGGGGCCCGCGCCTGCCGCTCCTGATCGCGGGGGTCACGATGACGGCTTCGGGGGTCCTGTTCGCCGCCTTCGACGCGGAGACCACGAACGCGACACTCTTCCTCGGATACGTCCTCTTCGGCCTCGGCTTCGGCTTCGTGAACGCACCCATCACCAATACCGCCGTCTCCGGAATGCCCCGCTCCCAGGCGGGCGTCGCCGCCGCCGTCGCCTCCACGAGCCGCCAGATCGGCCAGACCCTGGGCGTCGCGGTCATCGGCGCGGTGCTTGCCTCCGGGGTGGAATCCTCGTCGTACGCGGCCGCCTTCACGGAAGCGAGCCGCCCCGCCTGGTGGATCATCGCGGGCTGCGGCCTCGCGGTCCTGCTCCTCGGCGCGCTGACCAGCGGCCACTGGGCGAGGGAAACAGCACGCCGCACGGCGGAACGCCTGGAGGCCATGCCCCAGGGACGACGTGCGGGCACAGCACACCCCGATCAGCAGTCGGCCAGGCCGTGAGCTGAACGCCGGCAGCACGTCGATTCCACCCCAGCACTACGCTCGCGCCGTGACTGCGACGTGGGAATCCTCTGCATCAGGCGTACTTCGACTCCCTTCGGGCCGCCTCGTCCGCGGCCGAGGCCTGCGGCACCCCCTCCCGGACGGGCCGACGCCCGACTTCGCGCTGTACCTCCTGGGCAAGGAACCGCCCGCCGTGGCCTGGGAGTTCCGCTGGCTGCGCTGGCCCGACTTCCGCCTCCCCACCGACCGCACGGCGACGGCCACCGCCCTGCGCGAGGCACTGGAGCGAGCGGGGACCGAACGGGTCGAGGTCGCGTGCGGTGGCGGCCAGGGCCGTACGGGCACGGCGCTGGCATGCATGGCGGTCCTGGACGGCGTACCGAGCGGCGAGGCGGTGGCATACGTGCGTGAGCACTACGCGCCACGGGCGGTGGAGACGCCGTGGCAGCGGAGATTCGTGAAGCGCTTCGGCTGACGCGTTCCGCGCCCTCCCGGCGGCTCCGCTGCACGAGTTCACTACACGAGTCCGCTACACGAATTGCCCGGCAGAGGGCTCCCGCGGGACGGCAGCGGGGCCGTCGGACTCGGCGGGGTCGGCGGGGTCAGCGGGGTCAGCAGCGGGGCGGACCCCGCTCCGCACGGCGCCGACGCCCGCGCTCACCACGAGCAGCACGCCGACCGCGGGCGCGAGCCCGGGCATCTGGCCGAGCACGAACAGGCCGGCGAGGAGCGCGATGGCGGGCTCCACGCTCATCAAAGTGCCGAACGCCGAAGTGGTCAGCCGGCGCAGGGCGAGGAATTCGAGGACGAAGGGCAGGACGGCGCCCAGGAGAGCCAGGCCCAGCATGGCGGCCAGCAGCGGCCAGGTGACGCGGGCCAGCTCGGAGGGGGCCGCGACGAGCAGACCGATGATGCCCGCGACGGGCATCGAGATCGCAAGACCGTTCAGGCCGGTGACCGTGTCTCCCACGTGCTGGGTCAGCAGGATGTAGGCCGCCCAGCACCCCGCGGCGGCCAGGGCGAAGCCCGCGCCGACGGGGTCGATGCCGCCGTGCCAGGGTTCGGTCAGCGCCAGGACCCCGAGGGCGGCGAGGACGGTCCAGTACTTGCGCCCCCTGCCCGGGCCGTACAAGGACACCGCGAGCGGACCGAGGAACTCCAGGGCGCTTGCGGTGCCGAGCGGCAGGCGCGTCACGGCCAGCATGAAGAACAGCATCATGCCCGCGCTCACCGCGCCCAGCAGGGCGCACGCCCCCAGATTGCGGGCGGCGAAGTCCCGCAGCCGGGGACGGACCAGGATCAGGAGGAGAAGGCCCGCCCACCCCAGGCGCAGCCCCGTCGCGCCCAGGGCGCCGAGCTGTTCCGTCAGCGGGATCGACAGGGCCAGACCGAGCTGGATGGCGGACATGGACGTCACGGCCATCAGCCCTCCGGTCGCGGAGGTGGGCAGGCGTACGGGCAGGCGTACAGGTATGCGAGGTCCCGGCAGGTTCATGGTCGCAGTAGACGTGAGTCGAACCATTCGCGTCCACGTGCCGATTCCGAACGATCCGTTCGTGAATCATGGACAATACGGTGATGGAGACACGACGTCTGCGGATGCTGGTGGAACTGTCCCGGCTCGGTTCCATGCGAGCGGTGGCCGACACGCTGGGCACGACCACCTCGACGGTTTCGCAGCAGGTCGCCGCCCTGGCCCAGGAGATGGGCACCGCGCTGATCGAGCCGAGCGGACGCCGCGTACGGCTGACGCCCCAGGGCCGCCGTCTCGCCGAGCACGCGGGAACGATCCTCGCCGCCGTCGAGGCCGCGCGCCACGACCTCGCCCCGGAGGCCGAACCCAACGGCACCTTGCGCGTCGCCGGATTCGCCACCGCCATCCGCGAGCAGCTGCTGCCCGTCATCACCGGCCTCGCCGAGAGCCATCCGCGCCTCCGCGTCCTGATCCGCGAACACGAACCCGCCGAGGCGCTGCGGCTCCTCACCGAGGACGGCACGGATCTGGCCCTGACCTACGACTACAACCTGGCACCGGCGGCCGAGGACCCCGCCCTGCACACCACCGCCCTGTGGACCGCACGCTGGGGCCTGGGGGTCCCGGCCACGAAGGGCGTCCGGGAGGGGAGCACTCTGGAGGTCTTCGCGCAGTTCGCCGAGCACGACTGGATCGTCAATTCCCGCAATACGGCGGACGAGACCGTGATCCGCACCCTCGCCTCGATGGCGGGCTTCACGCCGCGCATCACCCACCAGGCCGACAGCCTCGACCTCGTGCAGGGCATGATCACCGCCAACCTCGGCGTAGGCCTCCTACCTGTCGGAACGGCGACTTTCCCGGCTGTGCGGTTCCTCCCACTGGCGGGCCCCGACGTCGAGCTGCGCGCGTACGCGGTCGCGGGGCATGGGCGCTTGAACTGGGCGCCGCTTGCCTTGGTCACCGACCTCCTGCTCGGACGGGCCTCTGCTGGCAGATAGCCCATGACAGATGACAGATATTGAAATCTGTCATCTGTCATGGCATGGTGAATGCATGCGTACTCTCACCCTCGGAACCACCGGCCCCCACACCTCCGCCCTCGGCCTCGGCGCCATGGGCATGTCCGCGCTCTACGGCGACGCCGACCGCGCGGAGTCCATCGCGACCATCCACGCCGCCCTCGAAGCGGGCGTCACCCTCATCGACACCGGCGACTTCTACGCCATGGGTCACAACGAGATGCTGATCGGCGAGGCCCTCCGCTCCGCCCCCGCCGCGCGCCGCGAACAGGCGCAGACCAGCGTCAAGTTCGGCGCCCTCCGCGACCCGGACGGCGGCTGGTCCGGGTACGACGGGCGGCCCTCGGCGGTCAAGAACTTCGCCGCGTACTCCCTCCAGCGGCTCGGCGTCGACCACATCGACGTCTACCGCATCGCCCGCATCGACCCGGACGTACCCATCGAGGAGACCGTCGGCGCGATCGCCGAGCTCGTCGAGAAGGGGCACGTGCGCCACATCGGGCTCTCGGAGGTCGGCGCCGACACGATCCGCCGCGCCGCCGCCACGGCCCCGATCTCCGACGTGCAGATCGAGTACTCGCTCATCTCCCGCGGCATCGAGGAGCAGATCCTGCCGACCGTCAGCGAGCTGGGCATCGCGATCACGGCGTACGGAGTCCTGTCCCGCGGCCTCATCTCCGGCCACTTCTCCCGTGACCGCAAGCTCGCCGCGAACGACTTCCGCTCCATGAGCCCCCGCTTCCAGGGCGAGAACCTAGACCGGAACCTCGACCTCGTCGACGCCCTCCGCAAGATCGCCGAGCAGAAGGGCGTCAGCGTCGCGCAGACCGCGATCGCCTGGGTGCTCGCGCAGGCCCCGCGGCACGACGCGACCATCGTGCCCCTGATCGGCGCCCGCCGCCGCGACCGCCTCTCCGAGGCACTCGGTGCGCTCGACGTGACCCTCGACGACGCCGACCTCGCCGCTATCGAGCAGGCGGTCCCCGCGGGCGCGGCAGCCGGCGCGCGCTACCCGGCCGCACAGATGGCACACCTCGACAGCGAGCACTGATCTCGTCCGGGTACGGTCACCTTCATGGCAACCGGCACCCTGACACCCGAGCGCATCCTCGAAGCCACGGAGGACATGCTGCGCCGCCATGGCGCGGCGAAGGCCACGGTGGTGGACGTGGCCCGCGCGCTGGGGGTCAGCCACGGCACGGTGTACCGCCACTTCCGTACGAAGGCGGAGCTGCGCGAGGCGGTCACGAAGCGGTGGCTCGACCGTACGACGGGCGAGTTGGTGCTGATCGTCGAGGACCGGTCGGTGTCCGCGGACGTCCGGTTGCGCCGGTGGATGTCGGCACTCTTCGCGGCCAAGCGTCGCAAGGCTGGTGACGATCCAGAGCTGTTCGCCACGTACTCGGTGCTGCTCGGCGAGAGCAGCACCGTGGTCGCGACACACATCGGGGAGCTGGTCGGCCAGCTTGAGGTGATCATCGTGGAGGGCGTGCAGCGGGGCGAGTTGACGCCCGCGCACCCGGATCCGGCGATGGCCGCCCGAGCGGTCTTCGACGCCACCAACCGCTTCCACGACCCGGCCTACGCGGGGGAATGGTCGAAGCCCGACATCGAATCCGCCTTCACGGCAGTGCTCGACCTGGTGGTACGCGGCCTACGCCCCTGAAGCGAATTGCAGGTTCTTCCCGCCGGGCGCTTGGGGCGTCAGCCTGACCAGCCTCACCGCCGCCCGGCAGTGGGCCCGCTGACCTGCCGACCTGCCGAGCTGCCGAGCTGCCGAGCTGCCCGCGACGAACGCGTACTTCGCCGCTCGCTCATCTTCTTGCCTGGGGTTCGATCGTGGGATTTCGCTGCAACTGACCAGCCGGTCGCCAGCCACTCGCGGCCTGAGGGGCCGGTGGGGCCGGTGGGGCCGGCCGCGGGCACCGGCTCTACTTGGCCCGGGCACCGGCTCTAGTTGGTGGTGTGGGTGGGGTAGACCTGGACGTCGGTGTAGGCGCCCTTGATGTCTCCTGCGGCCGCGGGCCAGTCCAGGGTCACGGTGTGGGTCTCGTTGGGGGGCGTCACCAGGATGTTGGTCGGGGACGTGAGGCTGTTGCCGCTGTTGTCGATGGTGTAGGCGAGGTTGAAGACGGCGGCGTCGCCGGGCTTGAGGGTGGTGACGCGGGGCTGGGCGGGGCCGCGCTCGATGGGGTTGGAGGTGTGGTCGGCGTCCTTGATGTCGACGCCCGCGAAGCCGGTCGCCGAGCAGGTGGTCGAACCCCGGTTGATCATGGTGATGTTGATCCTGCCGGAGGTCTCGTCGGGCGCGGCGTCGACTGCGTCGATGGCCAGGTCCTCGGTCTTGCAGAAGGTGACCTTGGTGCTGGTCTGCTTCGCGTTGTTGGCGGCTGCCTCTGCCGTGGTGTCCTTCCCGGAGCCCGCCTTGGCGGCGTTGCCGGCCGTCGAGCCGCCGGAGCCCGAGCCGCCCTCCGCCTTCGCGCCGCCCTCCGCAGACGAGGACGAGGACGAGGAGCCCTTCGCGGATGAGTCGTTTCCGGAGTCGCCGTTGCCGCAGGCGGTGAGGGAGAGGCCCGCGGCCACGGTCAGGGCCGCGGCGGCGAAGCGCAGGTTGCGGCGGCGGTTTCCACGGATGGTGGTGGTGGAGCGCATGGCGGATCCTCCGGTGAGTAGTGGGTGGTGCTCCCTCCTCGGGAACAGCACCCACTCTGTTGGAGGCCGCTACTGCCCAGTTGCCGTCCCGCTAACGTCCGCCTAACGGAGATCACCCGCACCCGATCAAGGGGGTGCGCGGCAGCGTCACCGGGATGGGGTCCTGCATGAAGCCCGCGCGGATGTTGCCGTCGACCGGGTTGAACGACGTCGCGGCGACGCGGATCCGGACCTCCCCGGCCGCGGGGACCGGGAGTTCCACGTCCCCGGGCGAGCCCGACGAGTATCTGCTCCGACGGTGCCGGACCTCGCTGCTGCTCGATCCGGCTGTAGTAGTCGGCCGACATCCCGGCCAGCGCCGCCACTTCCTCGCGCCGCAGCCCGCCGGTACGGCGCCGCCGCCCGCGGGGAAGTCCGAGGTCCTCCGGCTGCGACGCCTCACGACGCGTACGGAGAAAATCCGCCAGCAACGCCCGGTCCATCGTCGGGCCTCCTCTGTTCGACAGGCCAATCCTGACGCGAACCGGGAACCTGATGAAGGGTGGTTCGAACCGCGGACAAGTTGTCCCTGGCCAGTGCCATGACGCCAGTTGTATCGAGATGTCCTAGAGTCGCCGCATGCGACGGAGGACGGGGCTGGCGATCACCGCGGCCGGGGCTGTGGCCTTGGCCTGGGGCGAGTGGGTGAACTGGCGCTGGTCCCGGGCTCTCACGGGAAGCGGCGGGGGTGGCTCCGAAGCCGGGTCCGAGGCCGTGGTCGTGCTGGGGTTCCGAAACCCTCGGGCGACGGCGAACTTCATCAATCGCTGGCGGGTCCGTGCCGGGATTCGTTCCATCGCCGCCGACCCCGCGTGTGACACCCGCCTGATCTTCAGTGGCGGTGCGACCAGCGGCGGTGCTACGGAGGCCCAGTTGATGGCTGACTACGCACAGGGAGTGCTCGCGTACGACGGGCCGGTGCTTCTCGAGGACAAGAGCGCGACGACGTGGGAGAACATCACGAACGTGATCCCCCTGCTGGAGGACGCAGACCGCATCAAGATCGCCTCCCAGCCCGCTCACGCGCTCAAGGCCCGCGCGTACCTGCGGCGGCAGCGCCCTGATCTTGCCGAGAGGCTCGTGTGTGCGGATGACTACCGACCCGGTGAGTGGCTGGTCGCCAAACCGCTGCTGGCCCTGTACGGGCTGTGGACCCTGCGCGGCCTTCAGGGCGACCGAACCGTAGAGGACGGCTGAAGACGCTGAAGGAGGCTGAAGGCCACCGTGTCAGCGCCGCCCCAGGAGTCCTACGGCACCGACGGGTCCACCGTCGCCTGATGTTCCTCCGCGAGGTGTTCCTCCGCGAGGTGTTCCTCCGCCTTCAGCCACGGCAGGAACTGGACCCGTTTCCCCCATCCGCATGTGTCGCAGCTCAACTGCCGCTGCACTCCCGCCTTTTGCAGGTGCACCACATGCTCGCGCCCGTGCTGGTCCCATCTGCTGACCTTGCTCGTGGTCATCGAAGGCATGGCGAACAGTGTGCAGCAGAAGCCCCCGGTTCCGTGCACGGAACCGGGGGCTTCTTTCAAGCTTCACTCAGCGGGCGGCCGAGTGGAAGCCACGCGTCAGCAGCCCACCAGGCGCGAGGCGAGGTAGCCCTCGATCTGGTCGAGGGAGACCCGCTCCTGCTTCATCGAGTCACGCTCGCGCACCGTCACCGCGTTGTCGTCCAGGGTGTCGAAGTCGACCGTCACGCAGTACGGCGTGCCGATCTCGTCCTGGCGGCGGTAGCGGCGGCCGATGGCGCCCGCGTCGTCGAAGTCGATGTTCCAGTTCTGCCGCAGGGCCGTCGCCAGGCCCTTGGCCTTCGGCGAGAGCTCCGGGTTGCGGGAGAGCGGCAGGACCGCGACCTTCACCGGCGCGATGCGGTGGTCGAAGCGCATGACGGTCCGCTTCTCCAGCTTGCCCTTGGCGTTGGGGGCCTCGTCCTCGATGTACGAGTCGAGGAGGAACGCCAGCATGGTGCGGCCGACGCCCGCCGCGGGCTCGATGACGTACGGGGTCCAGCGCTCGCCGGCCTCCTGGTCGAAGTAGGACAGGTCCTGGCCCGACGCCTTGGAGTGCGCGGAGAGGTCGTAGTCCGTGCGGTTGGCGACGCCTTCCAGCTCGCCCCACTCGCTGCCGCCGAAGCGGAAGCGGTACTCGATGTCAGCGGTGCGCTTCGAGTAGTGGGAGAGCTTCTCCTTCGGGTGCTCGAACCACCGCATGTTCTCCTCGCGCAGGCCCAGGCCGGTGTACCAGTTCCAGCGCTGCTCCATCCAGTACTCCTGCCACTTCTCGTCCTCGCCCGGCTTGACGAAGAACTCCATCTCCATCTGCTCGAACTCGCGGGTCCGGAAGATGAAGTTGCCGGGCGTGATCTCGTTGCGGAAGGACTTGCCCATCTGCGCGATGCCGAACGGCGGCTTCTTGCGCGAAGTCTGCTGGACCTGGCCGAAGTTGGTGAAGATGCCCTGTGCGGTCTCGGGGCGCAGGTAGGCGACGGAGCCGCTGTCCTGCGTGGGGCCGAGGTGCGTGGAGAGCATGCCGGAGAACTGCTTGGGCTCGGTGAACTGGCCCTTGGTGCCGCAGTTGGGGCAGTTGACGTCGGCGAGCGACTCGGGCGGACGGCCGTGCTTGGCCTCGTACGCCTCTTCCAGGTGGTCGGCGCGGTGGCGCTTGTGACAGGAGAGGCACTCGGTCAACGGGTCCGAGAACGTGGCGACGTGACCCGAGGCCTGCCAGACCTCCGTGGCCAGGATCACCGACGAGTCGATGCCGACGACGTCCTCACGCGAAGTGACCATGTAGCGCCACCACTGGCGCTTGAGGTTCTCCTTGAGCTCGACGCCGAGCGGCCCGTAATCCCAGGCGGCACGCTGGCCGCCGTAGATCTCACTGCACGGGTAAACAAAGCCACGGCGCTTGCTCAGGCTGACGATGCTGTCGATCTTGTCGGCGGCCACGGTGCTCTCTTCATTACGACGGTGGGCGAAGCGAATGCTTCAGGTTACCGGCGGCCTTACCCCCCTAATCAAATCGGTTCCGGATCGGAGCCCGGAGCGACCTCTGATCAGAGCCCGGAGCGGCCTCCGATCGGGGCCCGGAGCGGCCTCTCGCCGGGGTCCGCGGCGAGAGCTAGTTGACAATCGTTTCCAGATTTGTTGAAAATGAGTGTCATGAACGTACGTCGCCTCATACCCACCGCAGCCGTCGCCTCCGCCACGGTTCTCGGCCTCACGGCCCTGACCGCCTGCTCGTCCTCCAGCGCCGCGGACAAGAACGGTGACGGCAAGCTGAACGTGACGGCGTCGTTCTATCCCATGCAGTACCTGGCCCAGGAGATCGGCGGCGACCACGTCTCCGTGGACACCCTGACCAAGCCGGGCGTAGAGCCGCACGACCTGGAGCTCACCCCGAAGCAGACCGCCTTCCTGGGCGAATCGGACTTCATCCTCTACCTCAAGGGCATCCAGCCCGCCGTCGACGACGCCATCGGCCAGTCCGGCGTGAAGAACACCGTGGATGCCGCGAAGCTCACCACGCTGGAGAAGCACGGCACCGGCGTCGGCCACGACCACGGCCACGACGAGGGCGAAGAGCACGCCGAGGAAGACGCACACGAGCACGGGGGTGAGGGCGAAGCCGGTACCGACCCGCACATCTGGCTCGACCCGGTGAAGTACGCCGAGGTCGCCGAGGGCGTCGGCAAGGCGATGGAGAAGGCCGACCCCGACCACGCGGCGGCGTACAAGAAGAACACCAAGGCCCTGGTCAAGAAGCTGGACGCCCTGAACACGAAGTTCGAGGACGGCCTGAGGAACACCAAGTCCAAGACCTTCATCACGACGCACTCCGCCTTCGGCTACCTCGCCGAGCGCTACGGCCTGGACCAGGAGGGCATCTCCGGCGTCGACCCCGAGTCGGACCCGAGCCCCGCCCGCATCAAGGAGCTCCAGGACATCGCCAAGAAGGACAAGGTCTCCACGGTGTTCTTCGAGACCCTCGCCAGCGACAGGACCGCGAAGACCCTCGCGGACGACGCGGGCCTCAAGACGGACGTCCTGGACCCCCTGGAGGGAATCACGGACAAGTCCAAGGGCGATGACTACATGGGGGTCATGGAGTCCAACCTCGCCGCGCTGCAGAAGTCCCTCGGCGCGAAGTGAAAGAACCGCTAGCAGCATCGGAGGCGCCCGCCATGGAAGCCATGGAAGCGACTGAGCCCGCCCCGCCCGTCATATCCGTACGGGCGGCCACGGCCACCCTCGGCGCGCGCCCGGTGCTGCGCGGCATCGACCTCACCGTCAGGCCCGGCGAGGTCGTCGCCCTGCTCGGCGCGAACGGCTCGGGCAAGTCGACCGCCGTCCGCTCCGTGATCGGCCAAGTCCCCCTCACCGGCGGCGGCATAAGCCTCTTCGGCACCCCCCTGAAGCGCTTCAGGCAGTGGGCCCGCATCGGCTACGTACCGCAGCGCACCACGGCCGCGAGCGGCGTCCCCGCGACGATCCGCGAGGTCGTCTCGTCGGGCCGTCTCTCGCGCACGAAGCTCACGAAGCTGGGCTGGACGTCGAAGGCGGACCGCGCGGCGGTCGACCGGGCCATCGGGCTGGTCGGTCTCGCCGACCGCGCCAAGGACTCCGTGAGCGCCCTCTCCGGCGGCCAGCACCAGCGCGTCCTCATCGCCCGCGCGCTGGCCTCCGAGCCGGAGCTGCTGATCATGGACGAGCCGATGGCGGGCGTCGACCTGGCCAGCCAGGAGATCCTCGCGCAGACCCTGCGCGAGCAGGTGGCGGCCGGTACGACGGTCCTGCTCGTCCTGCACGAGCTCGGCGCCCTGGAGCCGCTGATCGACCGCGCGGTCGTCCTGCGCGACGGCTGCGTGACCCACGACGGTCCGCCGCCCAAGGCCACGGGCCAGCACGCGCTGCCCGGCCACGACCACGTACATCCGCACTCGGCCGACGAGCACGAGCCGATCCGCACGGGACTGCTGACCTGATGATGGAAATCTTCCAGACCGAATTCATGCAGCGGGCGCTGATCGCCGCCGTCCTCGTCGGCATCACGGCCCCCGCCATCGGCATCTACCTCGTCCAGCGCCGCCAGGCCCTGATGGGCGACGGCATCGGCCACATCGCCATGACGGGCGTCGGCCTCGGCTTCCTGCTCAATTCGAGCCCGGTGTGGATGGCCACGCTGATCTCGGTCGTCGGCGCGGTGACGATGGAGCTGATCAGGGCGTACGGGAAGACGCGCGGCGACATCGCCCTCGCGATGCTCTTCTACGGCGGCATGGCGGGCGGTGTCCTGCTGATCAACCTCTCGGACACCGGCTCCAACGCGAACCTCTCCTCGTACCTCTTCGGCTCGCTCTCGACGGTCTCGGACTCCGACGTCACGGCGATCTGCCTGCTCGCGGCCTTTGTGGTGCTCGTCACGGTCGGTCTGCGCAAGCAGTTGTTCGCGGTGAGCCAGGACGAGGAGTTCGCACGGGTCACGGGGCTGCCGGTGCGGGCGCTGAACCTCCTGATCGCGGTCACGGCCGCCGTCACGGTCACCGTCGCGATGCGCGTCGTCGGGCTGCTCCTGGTGAGCGCGCTGATGGTGGTGCCGGTGGCCGCGGCCCAGCAGATCACCCGCTCGTTCAAGGTGACGTTCATCCTGTCGGTGGTCATCGGCACGGCCGTGACGCTGTCCGGCACCGTCACGTCGTACTACCAGGACGTGCCGCCCGGCGCGACCATCGTCCTGATGGCGATCGGCGTCTTCGTCGTCCTGACGGCGCTCGCGACGCCGCTGGCCCGGCGCCGGGCCCGTTCCGTGGCCGCCGCCGACGCGACCTGCACGGCCGGCGTCCCCGCGGCGCGGCGCCCTGCGGACGAGGTCGACGAGGTCACTGTCTGAGATCGAGCTGGCACAATGGCCCGACGGGATATGACAGATGTGCGGGCGATCGTGCGAGTTTTCAGTTGAGGAGGCACCTGTGACAACGGCTGCGGGACCCCCGGTACGAGGCCGATCCACCCGGCAGCGCGCCGCGGTGGCGGCGGCCCTGGGCGAGGTGGACGAGTTCCGCAGTGCGCAGGACCTGCACGACATGCTCAAGCACAAGGGCGATTCGGTGGGCCTGACCACGGTCTACCGGACGCTCCAGTCCCTCGCCGACGCCGGCGAGGTCGACGTGCTCCGCACCGACGAGGGCGAGTCGGTGTACCGCCGCTGCTCCACCGGCGACCACCACCATCACCTGGTCTGCCGGGTGTGCGGCAAGGCGGTCGAGGTCGAAGGCCCGGCGGTCGAGAAGTGGGCCGAGGCGATCGCCTCCGACCACGGGTACGTCGACGTGGCGCACACCGTGGAGATCTTCGGCACCTGCGCGGAGTGCGCGAAGAAGTGACCTGAACGCACGCATGTGGGGCCCGCACCGAAGCCGGTGCGGGCCCCACGTGCGTGCGGGTCGTGCGGGTCAGCTGTTGGCGATCTCTTCCTCGTTCGGGATCGCCCCGCCGAAGCGGCGGTCGCGTCCCGCGTATTCGAGGCAGGCGCGCCACAGGTCGCGCCGGTCGAAGTCCGGCCAGAGCACGTCCTGGAAGACCATCTCGGCGTAACTGGACTGCCAGATCAGGTAGTTGGAGGTGCGCTGTTCGCCGCTGGGGCGCAGGAACAGGTCCACGTCCGGCATGTCCGGGTAGTACATGTACTTGGCGAAGGTCTTCTCGTTGACCTTCGACGGGTCGAGCTTGCCCGCCGCGACGTCGCGCGCGATGGCCTGCGCGGCGTCCGCGATCTCGGCGCGTCCGCCGTAGTTGACGCAGAAGTACAGGGTCATCGCGTCGTTGTCGACGGTCTGCTCCTGGGCGATCTGGAGCTCCTGGACGACGGATTTCCACATCTTGGGCATGCGCCCCACCCAGCGGATCCGGATCCCGAGCTCGTTCATTTCATCCCGGCGCCTGCGAATGACGTCGCGGTTGAAGTTCATCAGGAAGCGGACCTCGTCGGGCGAGCGCTTCCAGTTCTCGGTGGAGAAGGCGTACAGCGAGAGGTTCTTGACGCCCATCTCCAGGCAGCCCTTGAGCACGTCGAGGACGACGCCCTCGCCGACCTTGTGCCCCTCGGTGCGCGGCAGCCCCCGCTCCTTGGCCCAACGGCCGTTGCCGTCCATGACGCACGCCACATGCTGCGGCACCAGCTCGCCGGGGATCTTCGGCGGAGTGGCGCCCGAGGGGTGCGGCTCGGGGACCTTGTACTCACGGCGGGACCGTCCGAGGATTCCGCGTCGTGCCATGGGGGGCTCTCTCCTACCTAGCTGTTCTCTGTACGTGACGTGCTTACGTGCCTGCGCGCCTGCGCGCCTGCGTACTTACGTGGTTTTCTCTACGTACCGCAATGAGCGGAGCCCGCGCTCCAAGTGCCAGTGCAGATAGGCGGAAACAAGCCCGCTGCCCTCCCTGACATGCCGTGCCTCGCACGCGTCCGCCGTCTCCCAGTCCCCGGTGAGCAGCGCACCGAGCAGGCCGAGGGCTTCCGACGAGGGTACGACGCTGCCGGGTACCCGGCAGTCGACGCAGACGGAGCCGCCCGCGGCCACGGAGAAGAACCGGTTCGGACCGGGCATTCCGCACTTCGCGCAGGAGTCGAAGCTGGGTGCGTACCCGTTCACGGCGAGGGAGCGAAGAAGAAACGCGTCGAGGATGAGGTGCGGCTCGTGCTCGCCGTTGGCGAGGGTCCGCAGTCCTCCGACGAGCAGCAGGTACTGCTGCACGGCGGGCTCGCCCTCGTGGTCGGTGAAGCGCTCGGCGGTCTCCAGCATGGCCGTGCCGGCGGTGTAGCGCGCGTAGTCCGTGACGATTCCGCCACCGTACGGAGCGATGATCTCACTCTGTGTGCACAACGGGAGGCCGCGTCCGATGAGTTCGCTGCCGCGTGAGAAGAACTGCACGTCGACGTGCGAGAAGGGTTCGAGCCGCGCGCCGAACTTGGACTTCGTGCGCCGCACGCCGCGGGCGACGGCGCGGACCCGGCCGTGGCTGCGGGTGAGCAGCGTGATGATGCGGTCCGCCTCACCCAGCTTCTGGGTGCGCAGCACGACGCCGTCATCACGGAACAGACTCATGGCCCCATTCTCGCGTACGGGGCCGACAGCCGTGGCCGGTGGGCTCCGGATCGCCCGTACCTCTGGCCGTATCCCTCACAGCTGCCAAAATGCCCGCATGAAGAGTGAGCTGTTCTCCACGGAGCACATGGCGCAGCAGTCCGTCGTCCCCGGGATGACCCTGCAGAACGCCAAGTCCATCAAGTACGCGGTCAACGGTGAGATGCACGCGCGGCAGGGCGCGATGATCGCCTACCGCGGCGACCTGCAGTTCGAGCGCAAGGGCCAGGGCGTGGGCGGCATGCTCAAGCGGGCGATGACCGGTGAGGGTCTGCCGCTGATGGCGGTGCGCGGTCAGGGTGAGGCGTGGTTCGCGCACGAGGCGCAGAACTGTTTCATCGTCGACATCGAGCCGGGCGACGTCCTCACCGTCAACGGCCGCAACGTCCTGTGCTTCGACGCGACGCTGTCGTACGAGATAAAGACGGTGAAGGGTGCGGGCGTCACGGGCGGTGGCCTCTTCAACAGTGTTTTCACGGGTTCCGGGCAGCTCGGTCTGGTCTGTGACGGCAACCCGCTGGTGATTCCGGTGTCGCCGCAGCAGCCGGTGTACGTGGACACGGACGCAGTGGTCGGCTGGACCGCGAACCTGGACACGTCGCTGCACCGCTCGCAGTCGATCGGCTCCATGATCAGGGGTGGTTCCGGCGAGGCGGTGCAGTTGCTGCTGCGCGGCGAGGGGTATGTCATCGTGCGGCCGAGCGAGGCGACTCCGCAGAAGCCGCAGCAGCACTAGGGCGCTGCTACCCGCGGCGGGCGGGGCGCGCCTGGTCGGGCCTGCTGATCGCTTCCCAGGGGGCGAGGTTCCAGGGGCTGGTCCGGTTCGCCGGGTCCAGGAGGGCTTTCAGATGGGCGTCGGAGACGGCCTGGGGCGCGGGGAAGTCCTGGTCCTCCGTGCCTTCAAGGCTCTCCCGCCAGACCTGCCTGCCGAGGAGGTAGTGGTCGGCGTACTCCTGCCAGGAGGCGTACGTCCCCGCGACCGTCGGTACGACGTTCTTGAGCCGCGCCCAGGTGTCGGCCTCGCTCAGCATGCCGCAGGCGTAGCCGCGCCGGGAGATGTCCACGTACAGCGCGATGTCCCAGGCCAGGGGCGCCACACCGGTGCGCCGCCGGGCCATGGCGCGGTAGCCGGTGCTGGCGAGTCCGCTCAGGCGCCCGAGCAGTTGCTCGGGGGCGGTGATCTCCCACTGCTCGGCCAGCCACTTCTGGGCCTTGCCGTCGTCGACGCGGGTGAACGGATACAGGGTGGTCCGTGAGGCGTCCTTGTCCCGGCTGACCGGCGCGCTCAGCGACACCATCCAGAGCTGGTGCATGGTGAGCGGCGTCGGGTACCTGGACTCGACCCTGGGCTTTCTCCACTTCCATATGGCCATGCGCCCGCACCTTACGTCACGGCACTTCACCCCGGCTCCGGGCGTTGGCATAGGCCGTCGCCGCACGCAGCCGCTCCGCCGTGGTGGCGGTCCTGAGCGCGTCCGGCACGCAGTCCCACTCCCTCCCGCCGCCGAAGGGCCGGAGCTGGACGTAGGGCCCTTCGTGGCCCATCACGCGGCCCACTTGTCCGGTGCGGGTGTCCACGGCGTAGGCGCCGACGGGCAGATACAGATTCACTTCGGCTCACCGCCCGCCAATTCAATGAGCGGACAGGGGGCTTCGCGGGCCCAGGATGTGGGGCCGATCCGCAATGACGGAAGAATAATTCCGGCCCGCGCGAGTGCGGCACGCAATTCCTTCACGGTCTCCTCCGCTTCTTCGACGCACGGCGCCGAGTGCGCCTGTCCATCAGCCATGAAGGGGCTCCCCTTTCCCATCGGATTTCACGCTTCACGTGCCGATGGCAACGGCCTCGTCCTACACTCGACAGGAGTCTGTGCCGCACAACTGCTGTGCAGTGAAAGGTGGTTGGCCATGGCCAATGGTTCGCGGCAGGCGGCTTGGGAGTTCTTCGGGGCGGAGTTGAAGCGGCGTCGAGAGGCCGCTGGTTTCACCCAGTCGGCGCTGGGGGTGCAGGTCTTTGTGTCCGGCGGATACATCGGCCTATTCGAACAGGCCATTCGCAAACCACAGTTGGATGTGGCGCAGCGACTCGACGAGGTTCTGCAAACCGATGGCATTTTCGAGCGAATGTGCCGCAAGCTCATCAAGGATCAGCCGTATACGGAGTACTTCGCGCATGCTGCGGAGTTGGAGCGGCTGGCGACGGAGATCTGCGACTTCGCTCCGGCAGTGGTCCCGGGCCTTCTGCAGACCTCTGAGTACGCACGAGCCGTCTTCCTGGGCAGTAACCCTCTCGCCACCGACGAGTACGTCGAGGAGCTCGTCAGGGCCCGTATGGACCGCACGTTGATCCTCAAGGACGCGACACGTCCGGTGTACTGGGCGATCCTGCACGAGACGGCGCTGTGCGTACCGGTCGGCGGTCCCGCCGCGATGGCCCGGCAGCTCGATCACGTCGCGGCGATGGCACGCGAGCGCAGGGTGGTGGTCCAGGTGCTCCCGTTCGCGGCCGGGGCGTACTCGCCGATGGGCAAGATGATGCGGCTCATGGAGTTCGAGGACGCACCGCCAACTGTCTATACAGAGGCCGTGTTTTCGGGCAACTTGCTGGACGATCCGGCTGTGGTGAAGCGGACCAGGTCGTCTTACGATCAGCTCAGGGCCGTCGCGTTGTCGCCGGAGGCGTCCCTGGATCTGATCGATTCGGCGTCGGAGGTTTTCAGACGATGCGCGAGTACGACCTGAGCAACGCCCGTTGGCGCAAGAGCAGCCACAGTGGCGGCGACGGCGGAGAGGAATGCATAGAGGTCGCGTACGACTTCGTCCCCGGCATCATCCCCGTCCGTGACAGCAAGGCCCCGCAGGGCCCCGCCCTGCTCATCGGCGCCGAAGCCTGGGCCGCGTTCGTGGCGGGCGTCACGCGCTGAGCCGCGAGCAGGGCGGTCACCGCGCTGGCCGCCGCGGTCCTCGCACCGGTCGGGGTGAACGGACCCACGCAGGCCGCCGCCGCCAGCGCCACGGGCGCCGCTGGCGACGGCTTCCATCCAAGAAGGGGACGACGAACTGCGGACGCGGCAAGACCGCGCACGGCTTCGTGACGGCCACGGGGTACACCCCGCAAGGTGCGGTGGAAGGTCACCAATGAGTGGGGCGCGGGCAAGGACAACCTCAGCAAGGTGTACGCCTACTGCAGCAAGGGCGGCGGAAAGCCGAGGAGCGGCCGCTCCACCAAGGTGATGGCCAAGAAGAGCGGCACAAAGAGCTGCGCCCGCGGGAAGCAGGTCGTCATCCGCTCCTGGGGCATGGGCTGGGTCCGGCACAAGTTCAAGTCCACCAAGGCGGGTTCGAGGGTCTACACCCATGACCTCACCCGGCAGGGATACCTCATGGACACCCGCATCACGCCGACCAACATGCGCAAGGTGAAGTGGGTGGCCAGGGCGCACGAAGGGGTCTACCAGAACGGCGGCAGCTGAAGGAGATGAATCTCCACTGCGGCAAGATCTAGGGCATGTGCTGCCGGGGTCCCCGCCGGAAGGCGGCGGGGACCCCGGTGCCGAACCAGGTGCACGACCTCACGGCACGCGCGTGAGGGGCTCGCCGTCCAGGATGCGCGTCTCGGACTCGGTCGCCTGACGCTTCCATTCCGGGGCGAGGGCGGTGTACGTCGTGACGTCGTGCCAGATGCCGCTGGTGTGGAACAGCTGCCGCAGGTTGGCCTCCGGGGCGAACCCGGCGGCCCGCATGACGCCTTGCATGTGGGTGTGGTCGCTCCGGTGGCCCGCCCACACGCGATGCAGGCCCAGCTGACCGAAGGCGTAGGCCAGCAGCAGACGGCCCGCTTCGTGGGTGTGGCCGCTGGCGGGTGACCCCGGCAGCACGACGAGGCCGGTGATCATCGCGTTGCTGCCGTAGTCCTCGCGCAGGAGACCGATGGTGCCGATCATGGTGTCCGGCTCGGGAGAGGGCGGGCAGACCGCGAGCGTGTACTTGCGGCGGGATTCCGTGAGCGGTTGGGCCAGCGCGCGGATGAAGGACTTCTCGGCCTGCGGTCTGTCGAGGCGGTCGGTGCCCAGGTACCGGGTCAGGCCCCGGTGCGTGAAGATCCGTACGTAGGTCTCCCGGTCGTCGAGACACAGTTCTCGCAGCCGCAGGTGTGTGCCGTGCAGTGCGGGCATCGCGCTCACCGGGCGCCCTCGGCGGTGGGCGAGACACGGGAGGCGGGGACGTCGGCGGCGGGGATAAGGGCGTCGAGATCGACGCTGTAGCTGCCCGAGGGGACGGGCTCGCCCAGCAGGATGCGGCGGGCGCTGTCGGTGACCAACGCCCCGCCGAGCAGGACCCCGCTGGCGAGTTGCGGCCAGCTGGAGAGGGTGCGCCCGACCTGCGGGAGCGCCGCGGTCATCGCGGGGCTGAGCCGTTCGGCGCCCACGGCCCGCATCATGAAGGCCGTCAGCGCGGCACGGTCGAGCTGTCGTACGTCGGCGGCGGTCGTCTCTCCGATGCGGCCGTGGAAGAGGGGGCGGTCCGGTTCCATGTCGAAGCGCTCGATGTCGAGCAGTCCGCGGTCGTTCGCCTCCATGAGGACGGGAATCTTTCGCTCGCGGGCCAGTTCACGGGCGGCGACCTTGGCCCACGGGCTGT